>JAQBES010000043.1:0-114287 GCA_032123755.1 Nitrospirota bacterium | reverse complement strand
GGGCCTTCAATCCTCCCCCTATCGCCTCACACCCTCTCAAGGAAGGTGCGGCCAGGCTGCCCTATACTGCGCGCATCGAACGAGCACCGCTTCACCGTGCGCGTTCTGCGAGCAAGAAGGACCAGTGAGGCTGCCCTTTTACCCCCACCGCATTTCCAATTCAGGAAATTTCGCTTTGTAATCCTGATGGCTGGTGCGGATCACCTTCAAGGCTTCCTCACGACCATACAGACTCGTAATTTCGACTTTATGGTGGATGGTGCCTGGCGCACTCTTATAGGTCAGGAAATAGTGCTGCAGACGATCGAGGAGGGCCAGCGGAACCTGACTGATATCGGTATAGCCGCCGTAAGTCGCATCGTCTTTCATGACGGCGATGATCTTGTCGTCCGCCTCGCCACCGTCCGCCATGCTGAGCCCCCCGATAGGCAAAGCCGTGAGGAGAATGTCGCTGTGCGGAATCGTCTTCTCCGTGAGAACGCAGATATCGAGGGGATCACCATCTCCCACGACACCCTTACGCTTAGCCCGTGCAGCAAACAACGCCGCAACCCCGTCGCCGCAGTGGGTTTGCGGAACCAGTCCGTAATAGACGGGGCAATAGTTCGAGAATCGCTGCGGGCGATCGACCTTGAGAAAGCCGCTCACCTTATCGACTTCGTATTTCACCGTGTCGGTCGGCACGATTTCAATGTACGCCGTCACCACCTCAGGGGCCTGGTCTCCAATCGAGACCCCATGCCAGGGGTGGGCTCGGAACATCAGGCTCATAAGTCGCAGCATGGAATCGGCCTGGTTGCCGCTCATCACGTCTTCCTCCATTGCTTGTGGTGAAAATGGGACCTAATTGTGTAGGACTATTACCCTATGAGACAGAATGGGGAAATCAGGGATCACCCATTACTCCGCTACTGCTACTGCGCGTATCGAACGAACACCGCTTCATCGTGCGCGTTCTGCGAGCAAGAAGGGCAGCCTGACTATGCCCTCCCACCCCTTGGCTGTTCCAGAAACAATCTCACTGCCACCTTCTGTCCTTTGATCCTGGTCCGGCTGAGAGTCTCGATGATCTCCCGGGCCAACACTTCCGGCACTTCTACCAGCGAGAATCGATCCATCACTTCGACGGCCCCGATCACATTCGCATTGAGTCCGGCCTCGTTGGCAATCGCCCCGACAAGGTCGCCTGGCCGGATCCCGGCCTCCCGGCCTGCGCCGATATACACCTTCGCCATGCCTGCTGTTCGTCCGCCACGACCAGGCGGGTTGAACGGCCTGCCCTGCCCCTCTCGCGGCATCATGCCACCGGCCCTCCCTCGAGGATCTCCCATGGGGCGCCGCGCCATCGATGGCCGCTCCGGCTGCCTGCTCGACACTGCCGGAATATCGTATTCCTTCCGCTCCCCGCCCTGCATGCGAAAAACGAGTTTGATGGCTGCCGCCGCCACCTCCAGCGGGTCTCCCTGTTCGGCAAGCGATGCGACAATGGCACGGAACAGGTCCAGGTCACCGGCCGCGAGCACTTCTTCAATCGCACTCTTGGTTCGTGCGAGCCGTTTCTTGCGAAGGTCGGCGACGGTCGGCACTGGAGTCACGACAATTTTTGCTTTCGTAAGCTGCTCGATGTTCCACAGCAACCGCTGCTCGCGTGGATCGATGACGGTGATCGCCGCCCCTTCACGCCCGGCCCGCCCGGTCCGCCCGATCCGATGGACATAGCCTTCTGGAGACATGGGCAGATCGTAGTTCACCACATGCGACACGGACGGAATATCCAACCCCCGCGCCGCTACATCGGTGGCGACAAGAAGTTCGGTCTGCCCGGACCGGAACGCGCTCATCACGCGATCGCGCTGGGGCTGATTCATACCGCCATGAATCGCTTCGGCCTTGTGCCCACGGCCTGTCAACATGGCCGTGAGTTCATCGACTTCGATACGGGTGCGGCAGAACACGAGGGCCGACTTCGGAGCCTCCATGTCCAGAATACGAGCCAGTGCCGCTTCCTTATGCGGCCTGGCGACGATATAGGCCGTTTGGTGCACGCGTGGAGCGGCGCCCGCCTTGAGCGGCTCCTTGGCAATCCTGATCTCGACCGGCTCCTTGAGATGACGTTTGGCAATGGCGGCGATCCGGAGCGGCATGGTAGCGGAGAACAACGCGGTCTGCCGCTCTTTGGGTGTCTGTTCCAGAATGGCGTCCAGATCCTCAGCAAACCCCATGTCGAGCATTTCATCGGCCTCGTCCAGCACGACCGTCTGAATCGTCTTGAGTTGCAGCGTTTTTCGGCGGATATGATCCAGCGCCCGCCCGGGCGTCGCCACGACGATATCGACACCGCGCTTGAGCGCATGGAGCTGCTGACCGATTACCTGTCCTCCATAGACCGGGAGCACGGAAATCTTTAATTCTTTGCCATAGCGCGTGACGGCTTCGGCGACCTGCATGGCCAACTCTCTGGTCGGTACCAGGATGAGCACGGAGGGGCAGCGCCGTGCTGAATGGGCGATGCGCTGGAGCAGTGGCAGCGTAAAAGCCGCTGTCTTGCCGGTCCCGGTTGCCGCTTGGCCCAAGAGATCGCGGCCTGCCAACAACGGAGGGATTGCTTCCCGCTGGATCGGCGTGGGCTCTTCATACCCCAACGTGTCGAGTGTGGTCAGCAGGGCTGCTTCCAGGCCCAGCGCCGCGAAGCCAGGAGAAAAGCCCTTCGCCGGCGTTTCCGTCAGTGGGTGGGTGGTCTCATGTTTCATAGAATGTATCGACGGCCTTTCTGAAATGTATGCTGGTTACGTATAGTCGGACTGCTACCGAGTAGTCGTCATATTACTGCGGTTCCACCGAGAAGAGATAGCAGGCCAACAAAAAAGTCTCTGTGCACACCTACCCACCATCGGTCACGCCAGGAAGGGACTGCTTCCAAGGCGAAGGCCTTCTATCAATGCTCCCTCCAAGCCTGCTCGTGTTCGCTCTCCTAAGGGGTTTCCAACTGCTCCACTTTCTGTGCGTTGGGCGCTTGTGAGGTTTCTATTGCGGCCGTCGAACGAGCACAGCTTCATCGTGCGCGTTCCGGAAGCAGGGAAATCTCCCAAGGGCCCTAGGCTTCCTTTTACTCTTCTGGCGGTTGAATCGGCCCCGCCCACTCTCCTTTGGCCAGCGTCACTTCCTGAAACCCGCCGTCCGGCCATTGAAACTGCCCGACCTCATCGACTTGCACAATAAAGGGGTCTGCTTCATGTGCCGGGCCACGGAACCAGTACCATCCGGCTACAGTGGGTTTCTCCGTGGTCCATCGATGCTCGGCCATGTCTCGGTGTCCGTTTCGTCCTAGCCGCGAGTCTGATACAGTCTGGCAGGCTGCTGAAAAGTCAGCCAGCCAGCCAGTCTTGTTGATTTGCTCTGTTCGGTCTGTCTGGTCTATTTGGTTGATCCAGACCAGCCAGATAGACCGGAGAGACCAGATGAACCAGACAGACCGGGCTTATGCTAGACGTGCGAACATGTGACGCGCTGGCGTGCCTGGAGAGTTTTTCCGCAACCAGCTTGATCTGATGATCGCTGAATCTATCATGTTCAGGCTCCCAATAGAAGATGTGCTGCCGGCACTTCGTCGCACGCTGACAGAGGGTCGGAATGCGCTGCTGACCGCGCCACCTGGCGCCGGTAAAACGACGCGGGTGCCGCTGGCCTTGCTCGATGCTCCCTGGCTTGACGGAAAGACGCTGCTCATGCTGGAACCGCGGCGGCTTGCCGCCCGTGCGGCGGCTCATCGCATGGCAGCTGCGCTGGGTGAATCGGTCGGCGGAACGGTTGGCTATCGCATGCGGCTCGATACGAAGGTGGGGTCCAAGACCAGAATTGAAGTGGTCACGGAAGGCATCCTCGTCCGTCTGCTCCAGGACGATCCTGCGCTCAGCGCTTACGCGATCGTCCTCTTCGATGAATTCCACGAACGGAGCCTGCAGGCCGATACAGGCCTGGCCCTCTGTCTCGAAGCGCAACGGCTCTTTCGCCAGGACCTCCGCCTGCTCGTGATGTCGGCCACGTTGGATTGTGGGCCAGTCGCG
Organism: Nitrospirota bacterium; assembly: GCA_032123755.1. GTDB lineage: Bacteria > Nitrospirota > Nitrospiria > Nitrospirales > Nitrospiraceae > Palsa-1315. The sequence continues at coordinate 110,223 of JAQBES010000043.1, read as the reverse complement.
GACCTCTTGGGTCAGGCGCCGGTGATCGCTTGCGACGGCCGGCTCTTCCCCGTCGAAACACTTTACCTCGACCAGCCGCTCTCCGGTCATCTCGATGTGGCAGTCGTACAATCAATCAAGCGCTCGCTCGCACAGGACCAAGGCAGTCTCTTGGTCTTTCTGCCAGGCATGGCAGAAATCCGCCGTGTCGAACGAAAGCTTCTTGATCTGAATTTGGGTTCGCAGATCCTCATCGCGCCGCTCCATGGCGACCTGCCGCAAGAGGCACAGGACCGCGCGATCGCTCCGACTCAAGCGGGCACGAGAGCAATCGTGCTGGCCACCTCGATTGCTGAGACCAGTTTGACGATCGATGGCGTGCGCGTCGTGATCGATGCCGGATTGTTGCGCGTGCCTCGCTTCGATCCACGATCGGGACTCACGAGACTGGAAACCATCCGCGTCACCAAGGATTCTGCCGAGCAACGCCGTGGCCGGGCCGGGCGTCTCGAGCCGGGCGTCTGTGTGCGCCTCTGGACCTCTGCGGAGCACCAATCGTTAGCCCCGCGGCGCCCCCCGGAAATGCTCGACGCAGACCTGGCGCCGCTGCTACTCGAATTGGCTCTCTGGGGCACAACCAATCCAGCCGAGTTGTCCTGGCTCACTCCCCCACCGGCCGGGGCTGTGGCCCAGGCGAGAGAGTTGCTCACCGGTCTCGGCGCACTCGATGCAGCGGGGCAGATCACGGCGCACGGAACACAGATGGCCGAGCTACCGCTCCATCCACGGCTCGCTCACATGCTGCTCAAGTCAGTTCCGTTGCAGCTCGGCAATCTTGCCTGTGAACTCGCTGCCCTGCTCAGTGAACGAGATATTCTGCGAGGCCCCTCCGGCTGGCGCAACGCCGACCTGCGACTCCGCTTGGATATTTTGCATGGACAGCATGATCACGCTGCCGGTGCGACCATCGACCGCGCCGCCTGTCAGCGAGTCACACGCACGGCCAACCTATGGCAACGACAACTTCCCCGATCTGCTCGCTCGAATCGTCAGGAAAGCCTCGATGAGGTTGGGCTCTTGCTCGCCCTTGCCTATCCTGATCGCATCGCCCAACGCCAACACGGAAATGACGCACGCTATCTTATGGCCAATGGCCGTGGCGCTTTCTTTGCGAACCCTGATCTGCTCATGTCGGAAGACTATCTAGTCATTGCCGACCTGGACGGCGGGGCGCAATGGGCCAGGATCAATCTGGCCACGCCGGTACAGTTCCACGATCTTGAGACCCTCTATGCAGATCAGATTCGAGTGGTGGATGAGGTGGCGTGGGATGACACGGCACAGGTGGTTCGTGCGACGAGACAACAAAGAATGGGTTCGCTCATTCTGTCTGAGCAGGGGCTCTCGAAGCCGGATCCTTCGACAATTTCGACGGCATTATTACAGGGCATTCGTCGGGCGGGACTCGACAAACTGGCCTGGACTACTGAGCTTCGTCAATGGCGGGCGCGAGTGGCATTTCTACGCCGGATCGAAGGACAAGAGTCACGATGGCCCGATCTGTCGGACGAAGCCTTGCTACAAACGCTCAACGACTGGCTTGGGCCCTATCTATCCGGCCTGACGACGCTCGACCGCGTCACGCGGCTCGATCTCACCCAGCCGTTGCACGCGCTCCTCTCCTGGGAGCAGTCACGCCAACTCGAACGGTGGGCCCCCACGCACATGACCGTCCCGAGCGGGTCGAATGTGCGCGTGGAATACGAAACGACCGACCTGCCCATCCTGGCTGTGCGGTTGCAAGAAATGTTCGGCTGCAAGGACACGCCCCGTCTCGTCGATGGGAAGATTCCGGTCATGCTGCATCTCCTATCACCGGCACGTCGGCCCGTCCAAATCACCAAGGATCTCTCCAGCTTCTGGAAGTCGACCTATCTTGACGTCAAAAAAGAACTCCGTGGCCGCTATCCCAAACACTCATGGCCCGACGATCCGTTCACCGCCATGCCGACTGCCAAAGCGAAACGCCGGACGCGCTAGTCCTCCTTAGGAGCACACTCCCGCAGGCTGCTCAAACAGTCTGTCCAGCAAGGCCACAGCGAGTGAAGGCCCGAGGCGTACCCTTGTGGCACGTTGAGGGTCTGAACGATGCGATAACGAAGCTGGCGGGCTGTTTCAGCAGCCTACTAAATGGGGATATCGCGAGTCCCGTCATACGACGTTCGGGACTGGTGCGAAAATTTCACGATATCGCCGTCCTTCACCATCGTATCTTCGGCGCTCACTTTCTTGTTCACCACAATCATGACTTCTCGGTTTAACAGAAACTGGAGCAATGGGCCCATAAAATCCTGGTTCGATTCAATAAGTTTCCTGACTGTGGTCGGCTCCGAGACCTCAAGCGCAAATTCTGTTTCTCCGACCGCATCGCGAAGCGTCAATCCAAAGACCAGCACTGTGACCATAGCTTCCTCGTTGTTTGGTCTGTCTGGTTTGTTTTGTTTATCTGGTTGATCCGGTTCATCTGGTTAGTTTCGTTCAACCAAAAAACCAGATAGACCTACGACCGGTCCGCTGCCTCGTAGGCTTCCTGAATCAATTGGGCCACGTGCTTGACCTCCGCTGCGCCCTGCAATCCCGTGCGCAGTTGAATCATACAGGCCGGACAACTCGTGGCCACAACCTCTGCTCCACTCTGTTCAACGGCCCGCCGCTTGCGCTCAACAATACGCTGCGACGTCTCAAAATCCTTCACGAGGTAGGTCCCGGCTCCGCCAGCGCAGCGATCGGCATCCGGCATCTCCACATACTCGACGCCCGGCAAGCCTCGCAAAATCGCACGAGGCTCCTTGGTCACTCCCGCAGCTCGCAGATGGCAGGAAGAATGGTAGGCCACCTTGCACGTCTTGGGCTGCTGACTCGCCGTGGCCGGCTTCACCGGCGATTGCGACACAAACTCCGAAATATGTGTGACCCGTTTGGCCAAAGCCTGGGCCGCCGATTGCTCCGGCTCCCCGGCGAACAAGGTGGGATAGTCCTTCAGCATGAGGGTGCAGGAGGCACATCCGGTCACCACCTTGTCGTACCCTGCCATGGAGGCAAGATTGACCCGCGCCCCATCTTTGGCCAGCGCGCGATGTCCGTAAGTTTCAATCGGCGTCCCGGAACAGCGTTGCGGCGGCAGATCCGGCTCGACCCCATGTTTTCGCAGCACAGCGATCACGGCATCCCCCACCCCATCGTCGAAGTAGTTGGCCGCGCAACCGTGGAAATAGGCCACCGGGGAGCGAGCTACTTGCCCAGCCTGGGGAATCAGTTCAGGATAGCGGTCTCGGAGATGGCGTTGGGCAAGTCGAGGCAACACCAGTTGGGGCGACAGTCGTGCTGTCTCGGCGAGACGCCGCATGAGCGGCCGGTCCCAGAGCGACTGGTACCTCGCTAGAAACTTTAAGTATCGCTCGAATAGTGCTGTTTGTGCATGGAAACAAAATTATGACACCGGCCAGCTTATTCGGATTCTCAGCGCGCCGGTCCAGAATGAGCTGGGAGACATCGACTCCAGCCGGACAGGCGGTGCGACAGGACTTACAGTTGAGACAGGCCTCCACGACTCGCTTCGAATTGAGATAGCTGTAGTTCTTATCGGTGACGATCTCGAACCAGCCGCGCGAACTCATGTCTTCCGATTGAAACACATCGTAGACCGGACAGACCGCGTTACACTTGGCGCAGGTCGCGCAGGGTTTGGATAATCGCTCATAGTCGATATGGTCCGTGAAGAGCCGGTCGCTGATCTTGATGCCAGGATTAAGGACCCCGGCAGGATCGAAGCTCTGCTTCACACGCACAAACAGGTCGTACAGCTCCGGACCGAACATCGTCTTCACATATTCGGCGCGCACACGGCCATCGCCGTGCTCCCCACAGATCGACCCGCCGAAGCGATCCAAGACCGTTTGGTGTATCTCGTGATAACCCTGCACCATCTTCTGAAAATCGCCTTGGTCGTTCACATCGAGCAAGGGAATGATGTGGGCGTTCCCATTCCCGATATGACCGAAAATCGCGACTGGTACATGCTGCCCGGCGAAGAACTCTTCCAGATACCGGATGAGTTCACTAATCCGTTCAGCCGGTACCACCACATCGTCGACAAAGTTGATGGGCTTCCTCTTGGGGTCGAATCGATAAAGCGTGGGATAGAGGGCCTTGCGGGCCTTCCACAATTGTTCTCGTTGCTCAGGATAGAAGGCGATCACGGGATCGGACGTGAGGCGATACCGGCGGCAGATCTCGGTCATGCGCTCGGCCTGCGCGCGGAGGTCAATCCCTGCCCCATCTGCATCCAACTCAACCAGAAGGGTGGCGGCCGCTTCTGTCGGAATGCCGTGCTTCGCCCGTCCAATCAAATTGAGGGTGTTGGCATCCATCACTTCCAACGCGCTCGGACGCAACTCCAGTAATTGCGGCACCGCATCGCCCACATCTTCCAAGCGGTGAAAATGGATGAGTGCCGTGAGGGTCGCGCGAGGTTTCTCGACCAGCCTGATGGTGGCTTCACTGAAGAGACCGAGCGTGCCCTCGCTGCCGACAAACAGTTTAGGAAGATCGAAGTAGCCTCGCGCAAGCCCATCGACGAGACCGAAGAGGTTGTAACCGCAACTGTTCTTGCTGACCGTCGGACGTTTCTGCGCGATCAGCGCAGCATGCTCTTGGAGCAACGACCGTAATTCTCGAAGTGGCCTGTGCGTCTTCAGCAGATCGGCACAGTTTGGTTCGTCGAGTCCATAGGCCTTGGCATTCAGCCACTCACCAGACTGCAAACTGACACGGAGCGCCGCCACAGTATCTTTGACGGAACCATACCGCAGCGTGTACGGACCGGATGAGTTATTTGCCAACATGCCACCGAGCTTGCACATATCGCCGCTCGAGGGATCGGGACCGACGAGCAGACCGTCGCGCGCCAATCGCTTATTGAGTTCGGCCAGAACGATCCCCGGCTGCACCCGAGCCCAGCGCTCTTCGCAATTTAACTCCAGAACCCGATTCAAGCGAGAGACATCTAGAATAATTCCTGACCCGATCGCCGAGCCGGTCAAATTCGTCCCAGCAGCCCGCGGCGTCAGCGGAATGCCTCGTTGCACGGCGTACCGCATCGTGGCGGCGATGTCCTCCTCGGACTCGACCAGAACCACGGCCTTGGGCATCATCCGATAGATACTCGCATCCACCGCATAGGCGGTGAGCGTCGAGTAGTCGTCTTTGACTTTGTCGACACCTATTGTAGCGCGAAGGTCCGAAGCAATAGCGTGGGAACGTTCAGGCAGAATGAGGGTTGGTGCGGTCATAGTTGAAGGCGTATCGCATTCTAGACGGACTCTTGAGACCAGCACAAGTCTGGTTGTTGCGCAGGCCGCGAGGCAGGTTGAGGTCAAGGTCGCGCAAAGACCTGACCTGCTTCATCTCAGCCTTGACCTGAGCCGTAACCTTCCAATACCGTTGGCGGTATTGAATCAACATCCTGCTAAGATGACCCAAATAGGAGCACGTATTCATGGCACGTCCCACCCTTTACCTTTCTCGTCTCCTCCCCGATCCCATCATGACCATAGTGCGGGAGAGGTTTGACCTGGTACAGGAGCCGCTCGATGCGTTGCCCGCTCCGTCGGCGCTGCGGGAGGGACTCTGCCAGGCCGACGCCGCGATTGTAACCCTGGGCGATCGTATCGACGCCGAGACCATTCACGCAGCCTCTCGGCTGAAAATTCTGTCGAACTATGCCGTTGGGTACAACAACATCGATCTGGCTGCCGCGCGAGAGCGTGGGGTGGTCGTCACCAATACTCCAGACGTGTTGACAGATGCCACAGCAGATCTGACCTGGGCGTTGCTCCTGGCGACGGCACGCCGCATCGTCGAAGGCGATTCCCTCGTTCGATCCGGTCGTTGGAGCGGCTGGAGTCCCATGCAACTCTTGGGAGCGGAAGTCTCTTGCAAGACACTGGGAATCATCGGCATGGGACGGATCGGGCAAGCGGTGGCCCAGCGCGCCGCAGGGTTTCGCATGAAGGTGCGCTATCACACCAGGCAACCCCTAGCCACCTCACCGCTCCCCCGCGAGTGGGAGCACCGATCACTACAAGATATCCTCGGGGAGGCTGATATCGTGACGATTCATGTGCCTCTCTCGCCAAGCACCCATCATCTGATCGGCGCGCGCGAATTGGCTTGGATGCGCCCCACTGCCTTCCTCATCAATACCGCGCGCGGTCCGATCATTGATGAAGGAGCATTGGTCAACGCCCTCAAGACAGGAATCATCGCAGGGGCGGGACTCGACGTCTATGAACAGGAGCCGTCCCTCCACCCAGCGATGGCTCAACTGAAGCAGGTGGTACTGCTCCCCCACCTGGGCTCTGCCACGCTGCACGCGAGGGTTCAGATGGGACTGGTCTGTTTGGAGAATATTCGAGTCGTGTTGGACGGACATCCTGCCAAAAACAAGGTTCACTAGCAGGATGCTGAAAAGCAATTGTGGCTCGCTGGAGACGCAATGGTCTGCACTTTAAATGCAATAGGAGAATACCCGGCAGGAAGCTCAAAAAGTTCGTTCAGCAAGGCCGCAGCGAGTGAAGAGCCGAAGGCGTACCCACTGGAGTACGTTGAGGTTCTGAACGATGCGAGAACGATGCTGGCGGACTTTTTCAGCTTCCTGCTAGTTTCCGTAGCGAAACGCTGAGGTGGGCTCAACTGGGGCCCTGTGTGCGCGAGCTGATTCGAGTCGTTGCGGCACATCGTGGAAGGTCGGAATCGATTCATAGATTGCAACAGCCTGGCTCCACTGTTCTTGGGCTTCGTGGAGTAAGCCGAGTTCATAACGAATGGCTAGCGCCTTGGCCCCCTGGCACTGCGGGTCCTTCAGCAGCAGCTCGAGTTGTGCACTTGCCGATTGGCATTCCCCTTGTTCTTTCAAACAGATCGCGATCATGAGACAGGAATCCGAGAAAAATTCGTGGCTCTGCATCGAGAGAACAAATTCTTCCTTCGCTTCGTCCAGCAACCCCATGTTCTTGTATGCCACTCCCAGCTTGTAGTGGGTCTTCGGGTCAATCCCGTTCATCGGCTGAGCAGAAACCGGTGTTTCGACGGCAGGTCCTGACGCCTGTGGCTTCGGCGAAAACGTCGAGGCCCATTTGGCGACCAGCGGGCTGGCCGGGGCGAGTTCTTTGACTTTCGCATAGAGATCCGCTGGCTGAGTCAGGCTCTCATCGTTTGGATGAGCCAGGAGCAATTCGAAAGCCCGCGAGTACTGTAGCGCCGCTCCCGCGATATCACCCTTCGCTTCAAGCAGGGAGCCGAACAGTTCTCGAGCCTCTGCATGATCCGGCTGCGCCGTCACCAGATGACTGAGCCATTCCTCCGCCTCAGCCTGCTGGCCCGCCGTCATATAGGCCTGGAACTGCTCGTTCGTCGAAAGGACAGGCGAGAAGGGAGCACCCAAACCTGCCTCTTGCGACACCGGTCCCCATAGCTCGTCCGGCGCGGCATTCGACAACGAGAACCCACTACCGGGCGTAACCGGTTCCCCTTCTGCCGACTGCGGCGGCTCAGATTGAGCCGGCGCGGGGTTCGGCTCGGGGTCTGAAAAACGCCTATCCTGTGGCTGGGTGATCTTGGATGGCACTATCCAGGGGTCGTCCGGAGCTGTTCCGGCCCATGAAAATTCCGGTGAACTCTGTGGCGCCTCAGTGGTCGTTCCTATCGACACCAGAGGCGCTGCAGGCGAGGACGCTTCAACGGAGCTTTCGCCGTTCATCAGCGCAGAGAGTTTCGCGACAATGGGATTGTCAGGAGCGAGCGACTTGACCTTCTCGAACAGTTCCTCATGCAACGTCGGCATCCCTGGTTCAGGATGTTCCAACAATAACGTAATTGCCTTCCCGTACTGGAGCACAGCGTTGGCGACGTCGCCCTTCTCTTCATAGAGCTCTCCATAGAGTTCAAAGAGCGCAACAGACTGCGGTTCGACGGCCAGAAAGTCAGTAATCAGCGTTTCCGCCTTCACATAGTCTTGTGCCCGCAAGGCTGCCCCAGCGAGGTAGCGATATTCGCCAAGCGCCACCTGAAGATCTCCGCGCTGCAGATGCAACTTCGCGAGCAATTGACAGACTTCAGGGTTTCCGGGCTCTTTGGTCAGCAATTGATTGAGAATGGCCTCAGCCCCGGCAAATTGTTTTTCTTCAATCCGGCGGGTGGCTTCCGAAAGCAGATCGAGCGGCTCAGTACTCTTGGGTGGACCTCCTGCAGAGCCGGATCTCTTCGTAGCGGCGAGAATAGGATTCCCGCTGGTCTTTTGGAGATGTTCGATAAACTGGGCGGCTTCACTATTGGCAGGGTCGATCCGCAACACGGCTTGATACGCATCCTTAGCCTCAGCATAGCGCTGCTGCGCTGACCGCTCCCGCCCTAACTGCAAATAGACTTTCGTGGCTTCGTCCTGCATGTTTTCTTGCAGGCACAATTCCGCCACCCGCTGCTGGGCATCCAGATTCGAGGGATCCTGGCTGACGATCTTCTTATAGATGTCCAGCGCGTCTTTGGTTTTTCCGACTTTGAGGTAGTGTTTCCCAAGGGTGAGATAATCTTGGACCGCACTGCTCAGCAGACCGCGTTCAGCATTGAGATCTCCAAGATGCCGGAACACATCGTACCGTGAAGGATCAAGCTTCACGATCTTCTTGAACGTGGCAATCGCCTTGAGGGTGGCCCCTTCGGCACGGAAGGCATTGGCCGCCTCTACAAAGGCTGCCACGGCATCGCTGGTGGACTGGCGCTTGAGGTGTAACTCTCCGATTGAATTGAAGATACTCCCATCTCCTGGCGACTCGGCGGAGAGCTTCTTCCATTCGGCGACGGCAGCGTCGAATTGGCCTCGTGACGCAAACAGCTGTGCGCTATGCAAGACACGACTCCGATCGATCGCCAAGTCAAACCTCCCTCACCCGCATGGTTCATGACGCTTCTGCCGCAAGCACGGATACGCGGTCGCACACTTTCGCGACCGACCCTTCATGAATGATGGGGGCTAACGATCAAACGCTAACAGTGTCAATGGGTATTGTCAACGAAATGGGGCATTTGGATGAAGGCATACTCAGCAGAAATACGAAGGCCTGCCCCGACCTAAAAGGCAGGCCTCCCTGTGACACAATCCCGTGAAGTGCAAACTCAAGACTCAGCAACGGCCATCTTCAAGACGTTCGAAGCCTGAGGCCCCTTTGCGCCTTGTACGACCTCGAACTCGACGTTTTCTCCCTCTTTTAAGGTCTTAAATCCTTCCCCTTGCAGCGCGGAATAATGTACGAAGACGTCATCCCCTCCCTCAAGGCGAATGAACCCAAATCCCTTGCGATCGTTGAACCACTTGACCGTACCTTTTGTCTTCACAGAAACACTCCTTTCCTCAACGTCCACGCCTAGTTACGTGGACGGATCCGGAACCAAGTTGGCGCCACACATAATGGAGGGAAAAGACAGAAAGAAGATCGGGCTGGAATGACGAGCTCATTAGGAGAGACAAAATCGATCACGAAACCCATCTTGGTTACAATTCGCGCAGCATCTACCACGGCGTTTCAAATCTTGTCAAGCCATTCTTTAACCGTCCGCTCGCTGCCCGTGAGGTAGACAAGCCATTCCCGCTCGCCTATAGTGTTGCACTGGGCGAGGAGCGTGATTCTTCGAATGTTTCTACGAACGCTGCTGGATCGCTACATCTTCACCGAACTCCTTTTCCCCTTTAGTATCAGCCTCGGGGCGCTGTGTTTTGTGATGCTCACGCGCGAGCTCCTGCGCTTAGTGGAACTGCTGGTCGCTAAAGGCGTCGGGATCGTGGCGGTGTTGCAAGTCTTTGTCCATCTGATGCCTTCGTTCCTCGTGTTGACCCTCCCGATCGCTGGGATCATCGCCTCGATCACTGCCTTCGGACGACTGTCCTTCGACAAAGAATTGGTAGCGATGCAGACTGCGGGTCTGAGCCTCATGCGATTGGCTCGCCCTGTGTTGCTCTTCGCCTTGCTCGTGTTCGGGCTGACCTTGTGGTTGGCGCAGTGGGGACAACCCTGGAGTTCCACAAATCTAAAGAAAGTGGCACTGAATCTCCTGCGGGATCAGCTGGTACTGGCGCTGGATCGGGGAACATTTAACGAGCCCATCCCCAAGATGATGATCTATGTTCCGGATGGGGATTCCGGACAGGCCACGCCCGGTATCTTTGTCTCCGACGAGCGGAATGCAGAGGAGCCCCGCATCATCGTGGCTCAGCAGTACAAAGTCATCATGGATGCCGCTACCGATCAAATCGCCTTACGCCTGGAGCACGGAGTCATTCACAGCCGACCGAATCAGGCCGATCAATACGAGCACGTGTCCTTCGCCAGTTACGATCTGAAACTCCCACTCAACCAAAGCGGCTACTCAGCCACGGAGGAACGTCCGTCATACGACGTCATTATCGCCCAGCTCGCACAATCCCAATGGCACGACCCGTCCGCGCTCAGACGATTGATGGAGTATTATAAAGATCTGGCCTTTCCGACCGCCTCACTTGTGTTTTGCCTGTTAGGCGTCCCGGTCGGCATCGCCTCGAAACGATCCGGTCGAATCGGCGGATTTGCAGTCGGCGTGCTGGTCGTCATCGTCTACTACATACTAAACATCGCCTGCGAATTCCTGGTCACGATGGCAAACCTGCCGCCCTTTGCCGGAGCCTGGATACCCAACGGCATTTTCTCTCTCACCACCGTCGTGTGGTTTTATATCATGAGTCGCCAGTAACCCTATGCCCATTCTCTTCCGCTATCTCCTTCGCGAGTACGGCAAAATCTTCACGATGTGTTTCAGCGGGCTGATGACCATTTATCTCGTCATCGACTTCTTTGAAAAAGTGCGCCGCTTCTTGCGCTACGACGCCAACTGGCTCGATGTCCTGACCTATTTCCTGCTCAAGACTCCCGCGATTTCCTTTCAGATCGCGCCGCTGGCCATCCTGATGGCCACCCTATTGACCTTCGGATTGCTCTCACGGGGCCACGAAATCACGGCCATGCGCAGTTGCGGCATCAGTTTACTCTGGATTACTTCTCCCTTTATCGCCTTTGCCACAGGGATTTCCCTCGTGCTCTTGCTCTTCAGTTCCACCGTCATCCCTCTGGCCGCAAACAAGTCCGAAGAGATTCGGACCACACGCATCGAGAAAAAACCGCCCGCCGCAGCAGTGATACTGAAGCAACCCTGGACGAGAGTGGGAGCCGACAGCCTCATGCATGTCACCAGCGTCTCCGTCGGCGGGGAACTCTTGAGCAGCGTACGGCTCTTTCAATTCGATCACAATTTCCAACTGGTCGATGTGACTGAAGCCGACGAAGCCCGCTATAGTGACTCCACGTGGACGCTGTACCAGGGACGGCACCGGAGATTTTCCCCGGATGGAACTGTTTCGACTACCGTATTCGACCACCAAGCCATCGTGTTGACCCTCATTCCCGATGACTTCACGACGTGGCTCGCCGGCGACTCCGAGTTGATGACGTTCCATGATATCCGCGCCTACACGCGACGTCGGCACCAGCAAGGCTCTCAGGCCGCGCGGCTTAAGACAGACTATTACAGTCGAATCGCGTTCCCGTTCGTCACCGTGATTATGGTCCTGGTCGGCATTGCGCTGAGTCTGCGCCGGAGCGGCACCAGAGGGGGCGGCATGGCAATGGGCATTGGGCAAGCGCTCGCCATCGGCTTCTGCTATTGGACGACGCACTCGATCGCGATCGCACTCGGACGTGGCGGAGCCTTGACGCCTCTTCTCGCCGGCTGGATGGCGAATCTACTCTTCCTGAGTTATGGCCTCTATCTGATGCTCAAGGTGCGCTACTAGTGGCGCGTGAAACGCGAGACATGCGAGAAAAATGCGACGGGCGTGATCGAAGTTCGGAGTTCCGGAAACCTCGAACTTCGGACCTCGAACCCTCATCCGTCTCGCTCGTCCCGCCAGTCCAGCGAGTCGCGTTAGGCAACTGGTTGACTGATCCAGGCACTTCCGGTAAGTAGAGGCCAGAGCGTTACCGAAAGGATTTCAAGAAGATGCGGGCACGTGTCGTCGTCACAGGACTGGGGGTTGTCTCTCCGATCGGTATCGGGGTCAGTGAGTTTTGGAAAGCCGCCCTTTCTGGTCAATCCGGCATCTCCACGATTACGTCGTTCGACCCGTTTTCCATGGACGGCTACCGCTCCAAGATCGCAGGCCAGGTGCGCGATTTCGCGGTCGAACGATATCTCGACTCTGCCCATGGCGAACGCGTCGACCGCTACGCCCAGTTTGCCCTCGTCGCGGCCAAAGAAGCGCTGGCCGACTCGGGCCTCCAGATGGCAAAGGAGAACCCCCATCGTGTCGGAGTTATCGTGGGAGCCGGCATGGGCGGCATGGTCATGGGTGAACGTGAAATCACGCAGCTCTACCAGCACCAGAAACCTCATCGCGTCCATCCGAACTTTATTCCCGTCATCACACTCAATTCGGCCTCCGGCATTATTGCAATGGCCTACGGCGCCAAGGGCCCTAACCTGACCATCTCGACCGCCTGCTCCTCCAGCGCCCATGCACTCGGACAAGCGCTCCACTGTATCCGCGAGGGCCGTGCCGATGTCGTGATCACCGTGGGAGCCGACGCCAGCATTACCCCGCTCGTCTTCGCAGGATTTTGTTCCCTGCGTGCCCTTTCGTCCAAATTCAATGATCACCCGGAGAAGGCCTCTCGGCCATTCGATCGGTTGCGGGACGGTTTCGTCATGGGAGAAGGCGCCGGGACGCTTATCTTGGAATCGGCCGCGCATGCCAAGAAACGCAAAGCGAGAGTGTATGCCGAAATTGCGGGCTACGCCGCCACCAGCGAGGCGTATCACATGGTCATCCCTCGTGAAGATGGCCTGGAAGTGGCCCACACTATGCGGCTGGCTCTCGCGGATGCTGACGTGACTTCGGCACAGGTCGATTACATCAATGCCCACGCCACCTCAACGACGATCGGTGACGCCGTCGAAGCCAAGGCGATTCGACAACTTTTTAAATCGCGCGCGGACAAGATCGCCATCAGCGCCACCAAGTCACTGATCGGCCACACGCTAGGGGCCGCCGGTGCCATCGGGGGCATCGCCTCGGTGCTCGCCCTCCACACGGGCCAGATTCATCCGACCGACAACTATGATGACCCAGACCCGGCTTGCTCGTTGGCAGGACTCTCCCGATCAGCGCAGGAGCGTCGTGTGAAGGTGGCCTTGCTGAACGCCTTTGGATTTGGCAGCAACAATGCTGCAGTGGTATTGAAACGGGCGACCTCGTAGAGAACGACAGAAAGCATCAATACATGACAACCGATCCCACCATCTCGCTGAAAATCCGTATCGCCTTGGGTGAGTACCTGAAACGCGATCCGGCCACGATACTGATCACACAGCACCTGCGTGACGATTTAGGTCTCGATTCTATGGCGGTGATCGAACTGTTGTATCGCATCGAGGAGGCCTTCGATCTCCAGATCCCCGACCAAGACCTGGTGGGGCTGGCGAAGGTCGGCCATGTGGTGAGTTATGTTGAGAAGCGGTTGGGGAAAACAGCCTCACCGGCCCCGACTAAGAAACCAGCAAAGCAGTCCAAGCCAAAGGGCAAAAAGAAATCCTAATCCATATGGCGACGCGAGCACACACTCCTATCTCACTGGCGCAGATCCACGATGTTGTCGGCGGAGAGCTTGTAGGGTCGCCAGAAGCCACCGTCACGAACCTGGCCGGCATTGAAGAAGCAGGCCCGAACGATCTGACCTTCGTCACCGGCGATCGGATGCTCAAGACGAGTGGGCCCACCGCTGCCGGAGCACTCCTCGCTCACCGGCGTCTTGCTGAGATCAGCAATCCTCACATCGTCGTCGCCAATCCCACACTGGCGTTTGCGCAGATCGCCCAGACCTTCTTTTGCCCCGTCTCCCCTCCTCGCGGCATTGCCACGGCCGTCGTCCGTGGCATTAACACTCAGGTCGGTTCCGATGTCTCGATCTGGCCGGGAGTCACCCTGGGAGACCGGGTCACGATTGGCGCCCGAGTAACCCTCTATCCCGGTGTCTTTGTCGGCAACGATACGACGATCGGGGACGATACGCTGCTCTATCCCAACGTCGTCGTCAGGGAAGGCTGTACGATTGGAGCGCGGGTGATCATTCACAGTGGCACGGTGATCGGGAGCGACGGATTCGGCTATGTGCAGGATCAGGGGCGGCATTACAAAATACCCCAGCTCGGCGGAGTCACGATCGAGGATGACGTCGAAATCGGGGCGAATGTTACGGTCGATCGAGCCACACTCGGCCAAACGGTAATCAAGCAGGGCACCAAGGTCGACAACCTGGTCCAGATCGCCCATAACGTGACGATCGGAGCCCATACAATCCTAGTGGCACAAGTCGGGATCGCCGGCAGCACTCGCGTGGGGCATCATGTCATGATTGGTGGACAGGCAGGGCTGGCTGACCACATCGTCATCGGAGATCAGGTCATGATTGCCGCTCGTGCGGGTGTCAATCGCAGTCTCGAGCCGAACCAGATCGTCTCCGGAGCTCCCGTGATGCCGCATGAAGTCTGGGTGAAGGCTCAAGCCGTGATTCCACGGCTTCCTGAACTCCGGCAGACGGTCCGCACATTGGAAGAACGGATGAAGCAGCTCGAAGCATCGCGCATGGCCCCTCCATCCTCCAAGACGAAGGCCAAGAAAAGGAACCGTAAATCGTGAAACGTTAGACGTGCAGCCTGAGTGCTGAGGCGTAAAACGTGAAACCTGGGACTGCAGGATGCTCAAAAAGTCCGTCCAGCAAGGCCGCAGCGAGCGAAGAGGTGAGGCGTACGCTTCGGTGCGTGGAGCTTCTGAGCGATGCGAGAACGCCGTTGGCGGCCTTTTTCAGCATCCTGCTAATCCACCACTCCACGCCAACTAAACAACTTGGCCCAGTAGAATGCCGCCCAGGGCACCAACACAGCCGGAAGCGGGTCTAGATCTCCGCGTACGATGGCCGCTATTGATGCGCCAAATATCAGTGCCGCTCCTGCAATGGAGGTCGCAGTAACAAAGCCACGCCCTGGGTGCTCGGTTGGCGGCACCTCCGGCTCGGCCTTGGCCTTCTTGCTGCGTTGAGCCACAGCTGTCCGCATCCGTGCCGCATACACCTCGGGAAAACTCGTAAAGAGATAGCGATGGTAGCGTGCATGCGCCCACCCACACAATGCTCCGACCACGAGCAAGGCCGAGCTGGTAAGAAACGTCAACCAGCTATAGGTATGGTTCACCAGCAGTTGATAGCCGAGTGACCCTACCCCACCGATCATGCAAACCAGTCCGACCATCCCGGCGGGGAGGAGGATATGGGAGCGGATATAGTTACGAGCTTGTTCCTCAATCTTCTCTGGTCGCAAAACAGTCACAAGTTTCGGCATCGATACAGTCTCCCATCCAACAGGCTGAGGCCGAGACTAAGCAAGCAGGTTAAGGTTGAGGTCAAGGAAGATTGAGTCGTCAGAGCCTCGCTCAGCCTCAACCTCGGCCTCAACCTGTTTCCTAAGCTTCGGTCTTCTCCAAGAATGTGGCATCATACCATCCTTCCGCTGCTTGTCACATGGACGAGAAAAGGAGTTTAGACCTCTGTGTCTGGTCTGATTGATCAGGACGCACAATCCCCACGGCTAGATGAGAAATTGTGGATGACACATGCACAACGATAGACGGCATACCTGATTTTTGTATCATGGGCACTCATCGGCTCACTCTATGGTACGAAACCAGACGGCGGCGTGGAATCGTCTCTCTCAGAGAGGTCTTTGGCCGTCATCCGCATGGAGCTCCGCGAAGGTAAAGGCGAGAAGTGAGGCAAGACATTGGCATCCCCCTTTGGGTGTCCACAAAAGATGTGCATGGCATGTGGATAACCATGTGGATGAGTAAGTAATACCATGCCGTACCAGAGCACCTCGCACATTGCCCAATCGGTAGGCAACACATTCCGTGCAATTACATCGAGATGCAATTATTTAGCAAAAACTCGAATGGGACAAAACCACAGATCCCACGCTCCCCGGAAGATTCTCTACAGTTGAACGTACAGAAGTGTGCAGAGTGATAGGAGGTGCGGGACGAGCGAACAGGGGAGAGTTCAAGGTGCGCAGTTCGAGGATTACGGAAATTCGAGTCGCGTCTGTCGCGCTAGGCCTGCCCTTCGCGCGATTGAGAATCTGGCAGGATGTCACTAATGGCCGATCGTTCGACACGCCCGATATTGCCCCACTGTTCCGCCATTGGAATCAATGCATAAATCCTCGTCTCGACCGTTCCTAGTCGCTGCGCCAACGTCGATGTTTTTCGGTAGGCCGCGACCATGAGAAAGGATCGCAGCCCTTGCAAAAACATCGTGATCATTGTCGCCTGCACATGGCTGGCTAGATCGTAGAGGGCTTCGACCTGTTCGAGAATTGGATCAAGCTGAGACGCCGTAACAAAATCCGTCGCCCCGCTCGCTCGTATAGTCGCAAGAGTGGAACTGATGATCGGAACCCGCCGATGGACTTCCTGAAGGAACTCTTCGTCGAGTCGATCAAGTTCAGTTAAGATGCGCCCGACACCGGCGACATCAAGATGCTCGGCTTCCCGCTCGGCTCGCTGAATCACCGCCTCCAACACATCGCGGGCCGGCTGCATCGACCTGGCACGAGCTTGCTGCAGGTCCCGAAGGGCATGGATGAGCGGAACGCTGGAACTCACAGTGAACGGAGCCTGCAACTGAGGAGCCGCAGGCTGCTCAGTCACAATGGCAGGAAGAGCCTGCACGGAGTCGCTCACCGTTTCCACAAGAACGTCATCAGTTCCAGCACTTTCGTCCTCTTGGTCTCCTGCTAAGCGACGCACGGCCAGACTGATCCGATTCAACCCCTCCTGAAGCGACTGGAGCGCAGCCGTCATCGTATGTGGTTCTTGTCGCCCCACATCGTGGAGAATCGGAAGCAGACTCGAGGCCATCTGCTCGATAGTCCGGAGCTGCACCGTCGACGCTGATTTGGCAAGATTCGTAATGCCGTGCAGGAGAATCCCGTAGAGCTTCGGACGCACCGTTCCGTTGGCCCCTTCAGCGAGCTGTTTCACCGCTATCTGAATTTGAGCCAGCCATTGGTGCGCTTCGAGGGCGAATAACCCGATCACTTCCTTCTCAAAACTATCATCCGCAAGATCCTGCGCAGGAGGCCGGTCTGTCCATCGACATTCGCCCGACAGCGCCGCAGTGCCGCCTTCTGGCACAGAAGTCCTGGACTCGACGACACCTTGAATCGCACTCACGATAGCGTCCAAGCCCTCCAAGAGCGACGTAAATTGATCGGAGGCCGAGAGAACCACATCAGCTGTCTGGGCACGCGTTTCATCTACTGGAAACGAGACGCGTGCGACGTCAGGAGGCTCCAGTGTTTCAATGATTGACACGAGCGGGGTAAGGCTCAGATCGAGCTGCCGCCCCTCCTGACCATAGGCCGCATCGCCCTCGATCCGCACGACTGGACGGAGCGGATAGTGTGTATTGACGCGCACGACAGACCCGACTTCTCCGGTGGTCAATCGTACCGAGGTACCCAACGGATAGGCCGACAGCTGTTCGACCAAGGCTTTGAGGATCTCGCGAGGGAATGCCGTCCGTTCCGCAACCATCAATTCTCGCACCGCTTCATGCGGAAAAAATCGGCGGCGATACCCGCGCGGGCTCACGAGGGCGTCAAAGATATCCACTACGCCGATGATTTGGGCAAACTCACTGACCTGCCGACCCTTTAGCTTGTTCGGATACCCCTGTCCGTTCCACCGCTCATGCGCCTGGCGCACCACTTGTGCCAGCCAGTCGTATTTCGAGCCTGCCTTTCCGATGGCTTGGTAGCCGAGTTCGGGATGTTGTTCAATGAGCGTGCGCTCATCATGGGTCAACCGACCGGACTTGGTGATGAGCGACTGCGGTACAGCAAAGAGACCGATGTCGTGCAGAAGCCCCGCGAATGTAAGTCGTTCCAGCTCTTTTCCGTGATATCCCAGCCCGGCACCGACCTTCGTCGCCAGAATGCCGACATTCACGAGATTCGTAATCAGCGGAGGGCCTGCAGGCCCGCTCATAGCCTGAACGAGCAATTGGTCACTTCTCTTGAGCGCCTCCGCAATCCCCGTCGCCAGAGCAGACACGGCCTCCAAGTTCAGTGGCTCTTGCCGCTGCACGGCAAGAGCCACGCCTGTCAGTTGTTCCTGCGCAATGCGATACCAATCTGTCATGCTGTACTCGCTCATGGCCTGCGGCTTCCCTCACGAAACATTCGACCGTACATCATATGACTTGCCCGACCTGCTGAACAAGCCGGTCATCGATCTGCGAGACGTGCTCGACCGCTCCGGCAAACAGACATTGATCACAGAGTGCATTAATAAGCCGCCCGATCCCCTTGCTCTGTTCGTAAATGACAGCGATCGACTCCTTCGTAAACACGTCTGTCCGATGAGTCGCGGCGCCCATGCGGGCCGTAATATACGCTGTCGTCTCCTCTGCCGTGAAGGGGCCCAGATGCGCTCGCACCGCGATTCGCTGGTTTAACTGCGGAATTTCTGCAATACGATGACGCAATTCAGGTTGACCGATCAGCACGACGGTCAACAAAAATCGGTCGTTGAGTTGGAAATTCGTCAGCAATCGGAGCTCCTCGAAGGCTTGCACACGTTCAATCGCTTGCGCTTCATCTACGACCAGTACCGAGCTGATTCCGTTCCGCGCATTCAATTCGAGGCGCGCATTAAGCGTCCGCAATCGTCCGGCTTTCGATCGCACGAGGCCGAGCCCGAACTGGGACAACACCTCATCCAGCAATTCGGAGGGAGACAACGCGGGATTGGCAACAAGCGCAACATCGTACTGAGCAGGCAACAATCCGACGATCAGCCGACGACTCAGCAACGTTTTCCCGCATCCAATGTCACCCGTGAGCAGAAGCATGCCTTTGCGGGTCTGAATCCCATAACTCATCCACCTGTGCGCCGCATCATGCTGGGAAGATGGGACATAGAATCGCGGGTCCGGCACATTGTCGAACGGAAGGGCCCGGAGTCCCCAATATATCGTATAGTCGACTTCTGAGTTCATCGTGCCATCATCATCACTTGGAGGATAGGACTCCACCAAACACCTCGACGGGCCTGTGCGCGGAGTTCCGACACATTGATTACGAGTGGCTGGCAGGGAGCAACTGATCGATCGCCGCACGCTGGGCCCGCCCCTGTTCCACCCATTGGCGGATGGCGCCACCCACCACCTGCAGCCGCGCCTTTATCGATTCTACCCGTCTGGCAGCCAGAAGCACTCGACGCTCCGCCATCACGGTCAGCAGACTATGCAGACCTGTGAAAAACATCAGGGCCGATCCCGCATTCACCTGCTGCGCTTCTGTACGCAGACGTGCAACGTCTTGCAAAGAGGCTTCGAGATCCGTCATGGATGAAGATGCCTCACCCCCGTCCATTTTGAGGGCACTCATCTTCTCAGCAATCTCAGGCACCCGCTCGTCAATCGCTTTCAGAAATGACTCTTCCGCTTCGGACACCCGCGCAAGATATTCATGAATGACCGTGGCATCGATACGTTGGACACCGGCCTGAACCTGTCCTTCCATCTGCTCGATCAGGCTACCGATAAGGTCGCGCCCTGAGGCAATACCGGAAGACTGCTGTTCTTGCAGTTCCAGAAGCGCTTGCAAAAACTCCCCGGGAGAGAGAACCGCGTGAACCGCCTCAGCCTCCGCACAACTCCCGTCGTCTTCAAAGGAGATACCCGTCGCACGGGTCAACGCTGTATGGATCTGTCCCAGCTGTTTACAAAGCGAGAGAAAGTCCTGAACAGCGAGTTCCTTCTGTGGGTCTCGAAGGGCTTCGATTAAGGGAATTGTCGCGAAGCTGGCATGCTTGACGTCTAGAAGATTGATCGTGGCCGCAGACCCGCCGAGGTTTATCACTCCCGACGAAATCGTCCCAATCAGCTTGGCATGCCGCTCCGGCGCTGGGCCCTGTTGCAGCTCATCAAGGGCGACATGAATGTTCTCGAGCCATTCATGTGCTTCCTCAACAAAGAGATCGACCAGCTCTTTCTGAGAATCGTCGGTAGTGTCGGCAGCCATAACATCAGTCTTTCACGACGGTGGCGGTCCACGAAAATGGATCGGAGAGAGTCAGGGGCGTCGCTTTCCGCTCCCCAGCTGAGAGGCCAATCCCGCGATCTCGCCAAGCTTTGTCGCCATCTCTTCAAACCGCTTGGTGGCTTGCTCGGACGCTTGTTCAGTTTCAGATACACGCCTCGCCAGAAGGCTATTTCGTTCTCGTTCCGTCTGAAGCAGGGTTTCTAGCTCCTGGGCTTTCTGCGTTGCGCGCTCGGCCAGGGAGATGCGGGCGCTGAGACCCTTGTTTTTTTCCTGTTCAGCAGCAAGAGCTTGTTCTAACGTGCTCACCCGTGCGGCAACCTGTTCACTCTCGACCACCCGACGAGTCAAGTCGCTCGTACGTTCCTGCTCCTGCGCAAGCTGCTGCGCCAATTCCTGAGACCTAGTCACCGACTTTTCCATCGCGGTCATCTGGTGAACCAGTTGCGTGGCTGCCTCGCGCTCGGCGTGTAGAGTTGCCTCCAGCTCCTGCACACGGCTCGCGTTCTTCTGCAGCTCGGCCAGACGCGTTGCCTGTTGCGCACTGTCTTCTCGTTCATTCAGCAGAGTCGCCTCCAGCTCCTGCACGCGCCTGCCCAGGCTCTCCGCCACGGATGCCTGCTTCTTGGCCTCAGCCGTCCATTCTCGTTCGGTCTTGAGTAGGGATTCAAGTTCTTCCACCCGAGAGGTCGCACTGTCAGCCTCGGCAAGTTGCTTCTTCAGCTGAGCAGCCTGTTCTCGCTCTCTTGCTAACATCGACTCGAGTTCCTTGACACTACCCAACTGTACTTCGAGTTGGGTCACACGCTGAATACTGTGTGTCGCCCGATCTCGTTCGACACGAAGTTCTTCCTCTAGCGGCTTCAATCGCCCGACGGCCTGCTGATAGATTTCTAGTTGTTCGTCGCTCACACGCGCGCGTTGAATCGGCTCGATGGGCGCAGGCACCTTCTCGATACTCTTTGCGGCAGGCGCGGCAACCCCCTGCCGCTTGGCCAACAGCTCGAGTACGCGATCCTTGAGAGACGTGCCCTGGAACGGCTTTTTTAACACCCCGTCGGCGTGACAGGATTCAGCCTGCTTCGTCACCTCATCGTTCACAATGCCGGAGATCAAGAGTACCGGCGTATTCGCTAACGCCCCCTGCGCGCGCACAAAAGCGCAGACTTCGTAGCCGCTTTTATCCGGCATAATCACGTCGGACACGATCAAGTCAGGAATCTCTTTGGCCAAATAGGCCAAAGCCTCTTCGCCGTTCGCGGCAAGAGTAACTCCAAATCCAGCCTCAGTCAGCAACCGTTCGGCAACTTTCCGGACCGCAATACTGTCGTCGGCAATCAACACTTTCGGCATAGCAGATTCCTTCCTCCGGTGCCCTTAACTTCTGACGGCACCCTGCATCGACTTGCCAAGATGCTGTAAGGCCACGATGGCCACATCTTCATCGCCTATTGCGACCATACCCAGCGTTTCAACATCCTCTCTGATGTTCGGTCGAACCGCCGCCACATCCACAGTTTCGAGACAGGGCACTTCGGCATCGATGCAGATGGCCATCGGCCCGTCGAGGTGGCGAGCGACCAGGCACAGCAACGGATCTCCCTGCAGTTTGCGGCTCAGTCTGGTCGCCAAATCGTAGACCGGCATCACATGGTTGTCCCGCTTCAGCATGGCCTGCACGAAGGGAGTCCGACTCGGCACCGGAATGCTCTCAGTCCAGGGCCACACCCCCCCCACATCTTCGGTTCGTGCAGCCAGCTTCATTCCACCAACAGAAAACACCACCACATTCCATGACCGTATTGTGGCCTGACTCTGCTGCTGTCCACGGGCCGCCCTCAGCATGATCCACCGACCGCTGCCGGGGCTGCCGCAACTATCTGTTTCGCCTGCCCGACGGACACCGGTACTACGTCGGCCAATTCTCCTAACGCCCACGAAGGATTCAGGATCAACACCAGCTGATCCTGATATAGCATCATCCCCGCAAACCAGTTTCGTTCATCGCGCTGAAACTGTGGCGGCAACGGAAAACAGTCTTTCCGTTCCACGTCCGTCAAGCCCACCACCTGCTCAACGCGAATCGCACCGCAGGAGTGGCCGTTCGAGTACAACACCGTCCTCATCTCGAGTCCGGACAAGTCGGTGAGTACAGAAAGCCGTTGGGCAAGATCCACCGGTTGGTAGGTAACCCCCGCCGCGGTCACCGTCTGTTCGTGACCGGCCTCTGCTTGCGTGAGAACGCCTTGAACCCCAGCTGCGGGTAGAGCCACATAGTTGACCCCTAGACGGACGACCAAGAAACTGACCGTCTCCATCAGCATGTTTGTCGAATTATGACGACTTCGTAAACTCATAATCGATACATCGTGTTTGACTGTCCGATGCCAGGGACTCCCAAGGATCGGACGCTATAGATCCTATTGACGCGTGGCGGCTTCTTTGCCGATCACACGTTCAATTTCCTGGATCAAGGCCCGCTCTTCTACAGGCTTGGCAATATAGGAGTTTGCTCCAATATTAAGCGCCATTTGTCGGTGCTTGTCACCGGCTCGCGTCGTCATGACAATGATCGGCGTCTGCTGCGTTTGCGCTCGACTGCGTAATCCCTGGATTACTTCATAGCCATTGAGTTTCGGCATCTCAAGATCGGTGAGGATCAGCCGATAGTTTTGCGCAGATGCCATACGGAGACCTTCTTCTCCATCCACCGCGGTATGGACTTTATACCCGGCCGACTCCAACATCCGGCCCACGAACTTTCTGATGCTCAAAGAGTCGTCGATCAATAGTAGCCATTGTTCCGATGCTTCCCGCTCTGCTATCTCTGGGTATGGAACCATCGGGTCCGTCGATGCCGTCGCGTCTGACGACAACTCTGGTGCCGCTGCGGCTAGTGCCTCTCGCGCCAGCAATCGAGCAGGATCTAACACGAGAACCACGCGACCTTCCGGATCGATGGTCGCGCCGCCGAAGCTGGAGCGATCCAATGACTTAAACGACCCCAACGGCTTAATAACGATTTCCTGACGACCGAGCAATTCATCGACCAACAGACCGATCATCCCGGCGGCCGTTCGCACGATGACAACCGGCTTCCCGGTTTCCACCGGAACACTGTTTCGATAGAGAACCTGCTGCAGCGGCTGCACCTCGATCGCCTCCTCGCCGATATGCAAGATCGATCGCTCGCTCATCCTTTGATGCACGCTGGACGTCAACATGGTAACTTCGCGCACAGCCTGCAGAGGAATCCCATACTGCTCGCTCCCGGCCCGCACCATGAGGGCCGTTGCAATCAATAATGTGAGCGGCAGACTCAACGTAAACTTCGTCCCTACGCCAAGAATGGATTCGACGTCGATGTGGCCGTTCATGCTTTCGATGACACGCTTGACCACATCCATGCCAACTCCCCGCCCGGCCTGATCACCGATCTCGTTGGCCGTCGAGAATCCTGGCATGAAAATAAACTTGATGACTTCCGATTCGGGCAACGAACGGGCTACCTCGGGTCGGATCAGTCCTCGTTCAACCGCCTTGGCCCGGATCTTTTCGACGTCGAGTCCGGCCCCATCGTCCTCCACTTCAATCAACACTGCACTCCCTCGATGCGCCGCGTGGAGATAAATCGTGCCGGCTGCCGGCTTCCCCTTCGACACGCGAACACCCGCAGGCTCGATCCCGTGATAGACCGCATTGCGAACGAGGTGAATCAACGGATCAACCAACCGCTCCACGACGCCCGTATCGACTTCGGTATGTTCACCGGACGTGACCAATGTCACTTCTTTCCCTGTCGCGCGTGCCATCTCGCGCGTGGCCCGACGGAATCGTGTAAACGGCGTGCCGACTGGCACCATACGTGCCCGCGCGATTTCGTCCCGCATACCGAGGGTCAGCTGTGCCAAGTGACTCATGTCTTCATGTGAATGCCGGATGGATCCGCTCAGTTGCGTCATCGACTCTGAAATATCCGCCGTGATTTCACTGATACGACGAGCCAATATATTGAAATCGTCGTACTTGTCGAATTCAAGACTGCCGAAGTCACTGACACCGGTAAATCCTTGAGCCGGTGCGGTCGCCTGACTAGAGGAGGCAGTCGGAAGCGTAAAAGTATGTTTCTCTTCAAACGAATGGACTGATTCGACCAGCCGGCCCCTGTAGGCCAATACTTGTTGCGAGAGTTGCT
The DNA here is from genome assembly GCA_032123755.1 of Nitrospirota bacterium. GTDB lineage: Bacteria > Nitrospirota > Nitrospiria > Nitrospirales > Nitrospiraceae > Palsa-1315. The sequence goes on along the minus strand of JAQBES010000043.1, from coordinate 85,754 downwards.
CCAGCATATGCAACCGCTGCTCGAGCCGTCCGCGGCCGATGACGAGCTCACCGACAAGGTTCAACAATCGTTCCAACCGATCGCGGCTGACACGGATGACTTCGCGATCTTCTACGGATTTACTCTCCGCAGTTTTATCTTCTGCCGCTTTGGCAGACTCGATTACTTGTGGATCCCGTAGTTCTTGTTCCACCGGCGTTTCGACACGATGGACGGCTGAGCCAGACCCCACCACCTGAGCCGCCATCGGCTGATCCAACTGTTTGAGTCCTTGCATCGCGACGGCATACCGCTGGCGCAGCATGTCAAGGGACGTGGGGTCCCGCCGCATCAGCAGACGCACCACATCGACTGCTCGCAATAGCGCGTCCGTATGCCAAGAGAGAATAATGACGCGGCCCTCGCGCACCGCCCCCATGAAATCTTCAACATAGTGCGTCAGATCGCCAATCGACTGGAATCCAACGGTATAGGCTGACCCCTTGAGCGTATGAGCTGTCCGGAAGAGTTGATTGATGACTTCCGGATTGTCCTGCTCCTTCTCGAGACGAAGCAGCTCGGTTTCAAGAGACTCTAGGTATTCCTGTGCTTCCGGAGCAAAATAGGAAAGCACTTCGGCATCGAGATGCGGCAACAGATACTCATCGGGCAATGTAGTCACCGCAGGACCCGATCCCATATCCGGGCAGGCGGGTTCCTCCGGACCATCCATGACGACCGTCGCAACCTGGACCACCGACGCAGCCATAGCCGGAGCCGAGACCTTCATATGATCTCCGTTGCAGATTTGCAACAGCGCCTGAGTCACTTCCGGTACATCATGCTGTAGCTGGGCGACCTTGCCGTCATCTCGGCTCATCAGCAACCGAATGACCTCGACGGCCCGACCGATGACCCCGAGTACATCCGACGAGAGGGAAATTCTTCCCTCGCGGGCCGCCATCATACAATCTTCAACAGGATGAACCACGTCGCCGATTACCCTAAATCCGATCGTGCACGCAGACCCTTTGAGCGTGTGGGCCGTACGGTAGAGCGCATGAATGCTCTCGCCATCCTTGGAATCTTGGCGCAGACGATGAAGGAACGACTCCATGGTTTGCAGATACTCGTCTGCTTCTGGCATGAAATACGACAACACCTCAGCATCGAGAGTCGGCACGAGATAGTCCAGCGTGAGCGATGTCGGATCAGCTGGGACCGTGGCAGACAGAGAGGGAAACAATCCGGCCACTTCACCTTTCCACCGCGCACTCACCGACTGGTCTTCAAGGCCCCCCTGCGCGACGACTTTCAACTGTGACTCGAATGAAGTTACTAACCCACGTAAGATCTCCAATGCCTTCGGCCAGAACGCGACCTCAATAGACGGCGCCTCTTCCAAAGTCGATTCAAGCAACGCTCCCATCGTGGCCAACCCCTCGTATCCATAGAGCGCTGACGCCCCCCGTATCTTATGCGCCCACACGTACTGCTCTTGTAGTTGAGCCGGAGTTGGCGTTGCTCCATCGGACGGATGGAACGCCTTCGTGAGCACGTCCATCGCTTCCGTTGCTTCGGCAACGAAAATCCCAACGAGGCGTTGTCGGTCAAAATCGGAGTTCATCCCTGTACTTTCTTACCCGGTGCATCCAGCGTATGCTTCGGGAGACCCACCTAGGCCAATTTGAACTGCGCGACGGAGGACGTCAGCCCTTCGGCGAGTCTTGCCATGTCTTCGACGGTCACGCGCGCTGAGTCCGTCGCTTTTTGCGTCGCCATGGCACCGCCAGCGAAGTCCTTAATCGAACGACCCACTTGATCCGTCGAAGCGGTCTGGTTCACCGCGGCACTGGCGATGGTCTGTGCCAGCTCGGACGAACGCTGAGCGATACCTGTAATGACATTGAATACTTCTCCTGTACGCAGCGCGGAAGCCGATCCTGCTTCCACCGCCTGAGTTTCCTGTTCCATGGCGATGACCGTGTCCTGCGTTTCCGTCTGAATCATCTTCACGAGGTCGGCGATTTCCCTGGTGGCTTGCGTCGAGCTTTCGGCCAGTTTTCTGACCTGGTCGGCAACGACGGCAAATCGGACTCCTGCTTCGCCTGCGCCGGCCGCTTCGATGGCCGCGTTCAGCGCAAGTAGGTTGGTCTGATTGGCGATATCGCGAATCGTCGACACGATGTGCGAAATTTCTAACGACCGATCACCCAGCCCCTTGACCTGCTTCGACATACGTTGCACGGCTGAACGAATGTTCTGCATATCCTGCACGGTTTCTTGCACGGCCACGCGTCCTTGTTCCGTTGCCTGCAACACTTGCTTGGCAGATTCCGAGGAGGCACCGGCGGTTGCCGAGACTTGGCGCATGGAAGAGGTCAACTGATCGACCGCGCTCAACGTCTTCGCAGATTCATCCGCCTGGTGTTTTGCGGTACCGGCCATCTGTCCTGCACTGTCTCGGAGAGTCCCAGCCGACTTGTTCACACGTTCCGCTGCCTCTCGAACCTGTTTAAGCAACTGTCCGAACCGGTCAATCATGAGGTTGAACCCGTCCGCGAGGTTGCCAAACATGTCAGTCGTCACCTCACCGCGCTTCGTCAGGTCGCCCTTACCGACGTCTGAAACCAAGACCAGAAAGCCCATCAACCGCTTTTGCATTTCATCGCGCTCAGATTCCGCCGTCTCAAGGGCCGAGATAATGCGGTCCAACATGGCATTAAACGATACGGCCATCTGTCCGAGTTCGTCCTTAGACTCGATCTTGGCACGGGCTTTGTAGTTACCGCTGGAGGCCAACTGGGCGACCTGCGCAATATGGATCAGGTTTTTGGAGAAGAAACTGACAACGAAATATGCGACGCCGATTCCGAGGACCACTGCAATGAGTCCGCCAAGGACGAGGACTACCGTTCCGATGAACGCGGTAGTCTGCGCATCCGCGTTGCGGTCCATCGCCACTTCTCGCATGTCCAATACCTGTTCATGATTGAGTTGGATGACTTTCTCGAATGTCGGCTGCAGATTCACCGTCAAGGCCAAGATCCCGAGGCTTCGCATGTGCTCAGCCTGTGCGGGCGTCAGCAGCTTCCCGAAACTATCGGCCATCGCACTCAGGGCTCCATCGGCCTCCTGGAAATATTTCTGAATGGCGGACTTCAAAGTCGCCAAGTCCGCCGCCTCGTCACGGCCCGATCGAGAGACGCGGAGTACGTTACTTCCATAGTCTGCGATAACCTTGTTCGTCTTCGCGCGAAACGATGACAACCGCGCGACTTCCGACACAAAGTTTTCATGGTTCGTGACACTGACAATCCCGGTCAAGATCTGATGGTGGTGCGTTAAGGCAGTACTCATTTCAGCGAAGTCAGCCAGCGGGATCGTATAGCTCGTGAACGCCGCATGTGACGCGGCGCTCAACTGCCGGATCGTCAGCACACCAACGGTCGCCATCATGAAGATGATGAAGCTGACGAACCCGTAGGTCAAAAGCAGCTTTGTCCGTGTTTTGAGATCGCCGAATCCCCCCCTGATTTCTGTTTTTGCACTCTTTGCCATCGCGTCCCCCTTCTCTCTGATCGTGCCTTGAATTGCGTGATATTTCTGCTTATTGCCCCTTGTTAGCTCGTCCCCTCAAGATATGAGAGCATCACCGACGTTTCCAATACGCCTCGGAGCCGATCCTCCAACTTCACAACGGTCGATACAAAGGGGAACGCCTTGTCCCCCATGCCGGTCGGAGCCGGTAAGAATTGGTCCATGGAAAGGGTACGAATTTCCGGTACCGTATCCACCAAGAGGCCAACCTGCCAGTTTCCGTGCTTCACCACTACGGCGTACCGCAACGATACATCGGCCTTAAGGGCAAACATCGGTCGCAGGTCGAGCAACGGGATCACAGTTCCGCGCAGGTTCGTAACCCCCACTAACCCGGTCGGCATCCCGGGAACCGGAGTGATGGATTCCACGACAAAGACTTCGCGTACGTTTAGCAGGTCGATCGTAAAGAGCTCTCCCCCCATTGAGATAATGGCGGCACGCATGGTCGAGGACCCGGCCACCTGGCTCTGAGCAGATTCTGATAAAGATGTCCCCTGTGTTGTCAGAGCACGATCTGCATCCGTTGTACGGCGTGCGGAGTCCATTAGCGTTAGCCCATCACCTTCTTGACGGTGGCCAACAGGTCTTCGGTCTTAAATGGTTTGACAATGTAGCCGTTTGCCCCTTGCCGCTCTCCCCAGAACTTATCGCTCGCGTTACCTTTCGAGGTGCAGAGAATGATGGGGATATTCTTGCAGCGGTCATCGCTCTTCAAGTCACGACAGGCCTGGAATCCGTTGCGTCCCGGCATCACCACGTCCATCACGATCAGATCGGGTTTCTCGCTGGCCACTTTGTCTTCGAGCTGATCGGAGTTGGGGAAAGACACCACGGTGTAGTTGGCCGCCTTGAGGAACCCTTCGATCATTTGCACATCGGCGTACGAATCATCGACTACCACAATCTTGCTCATCTTGGGCGCTCCTTTAGTGAGGTAACGTATAGGTATGCTATCTCAAACTCTGTCTGGTCCGATCTTCTGACGCTATTTCAGCGGCAGCACGATACTGATCGCCCCGGCTAAATCCCCTTCCTTCAATCCTTCTTTTCTCATGCCCGTCACATCGCGCGCGCCTTTGGGTCCACCATGACAAGCCAGGCAAGTCGTGGCGGCATATTCTGGGTCTATCATACGAAGGACTGGTCGTCCGTCTACCATTGTACTCCGCACATAGGACTGTCCCTTGGGATGACGCGGATCGCCGAACATCCGCAGCACCTCCGTCTCAAAATCATCCGGCTTATTATTGGCATTCCGATAGTCGATCGCCGTAAGCTTCACACGGACACCAGACTTCTTATAGAACTGCTCTCCGACTCTCCTGGCGAACACGACGGGAATGAATCCCTTAAAGGAGATGCCGGCCTTGTTAATGACCGGCTGGGCTTGGTCCACCACTTCTTTTTCCACTTGAACTAAGGAAAGGTAGAGATTCGCCTGTGGCACGACGTTGGGAATCCGCAGATCAAGTTTCGTGACTTCCTTAAAACGTTCTAGTACCTGCCGGCTCATGTAATCGCCGGTAAACCCCTTGTCGCCCTTCGAAGGGTCATTGATATTCTGCATTTGCTCGGAGACGATCCCACGGCCAATCTTGACCAACTCAATCAAGTGCTCCGCCACTTCCGCCTCATTCCCAGCTCCCGCCGGAGCACTCCACGCCAACGGGATCGCCGTCATTCCTACCGCCAACATCATGAAAATACGCACAGTCATTCATCCTTGCGTCAGGTCAACCGGTTGTCACTCTTGGTCACTGATCCTTTGAACTAGCGTCACTGAAACTTGAGTGTAACCGGTCATTTGCCATTGGCAAGAGAATCGACAAATTCGACATCTTCCGAATATCTGACCCTCATCGGCCATGTGCGTAATCGCGGGACAAGCAGTCCCTGGAGAGCACACCACTCCTCGCCGGATTCCAGCCGTATGCGCTCAGAAAAAGTAGGCAGGCCATGGCGAGATTGGGGGCAATCTCGCGCAATGGACGGATGTTTGGGATGCTGGCTTCTAATCTGCTCTGACAGGAAGGCCCTTCGACAGGCTCAGTGCAGACGCTCGACGCGGTGATGCTGATCGAACGGAAGGAGCTCGCGGGCCCCGATGACTATCCGAGCGACCCCCCGTTCCAGTACAGATCGGTACCGTCACTGATTACACGAGCCGAGTTTCAATACGACACATACGACAAGAATCTATTTCGCTATGGGTCTCGCCCCACCACCCAACAAGCGATCGTGTCGTTCTAGGTCGTCTAAATCCACTAAAAAGACGGGATTCAAAGGTCACATTTCACGCGCCCCTCGAGTCCCGTTGCCATAAAAACTCCGGCTCACTTTGCTGCTTAGCCGTCCAGCGGGCCAAAACAAACAATGCGTCGCTGAGGCGATTCAGAAAACGCACGAGAGCCGGATCCAGAGGCTCTTCTCTCCCCAATCGCACACAGAGACGTTCAGCCCGTCGACAGATCGTTCTGGCCTGGTGTAACAAGCTTGAAATCTTCCCGCCCCCTGGAAGAATAAATTCCTTCAGGGGCGGCAAGTCTTTCTGACACCTATCCATGAGTTTTTCCAGCCTGGTCACGTCCCGGGCTGTGACCGTCGGCATATTTTTGAACGTCTGCCCGGGCGCCGTGGCCAGCAACCCACCAAGATCAAACAGCTTGTTCTGCATCCAGCGCAGTTCCTCTTCTAACTGATCGGCAGACGGATGAATCCCGACCAACTCCGCATTAAACGCCCTGACAACTCCGATCGTCGAGTTCAATTCGTCCACGTCCCCATAGGCCTCCACCCGCACGCTGTCCTTCCATACTTGTTGCCCTCCAGCCAACCTGGTTTTCCCCTTGTCACCGGTTCTTGTGTAGACTTTGGTGATGCGCATATTCGCAGTCCCCTCATATGAGCAGGCACATCTGTTAAAGACCTTCAAACCTATAGCTAACCCCTCCGAAAATCGAAATCGTCTGAGCAGGAACAAAGGTGCGTCCGAACGCACTCGCTGTGCCAAATGTAGAATATTCAGAGTTCGTCAGATTGTTCAAGAGTAGGTACGCGCTCAGTCTCCCACCTGTAACTTTCGTTTCATATGCCAGCCGCCCGTTCAGCATGAAATAACCTGAGATCCGTTCAAATGAGTTTGCCTCATCACCTTGCGCAAACTGTGTACTGACGTACAATCCAATAAGTGAAGCCGTCCAGCCTGGAGCAGGATACACACTCCCAATAACGCTAAAGCGATTCTTTGGTACCAAAGGGATAGAGTCTCCGATATCAGCAATATTCGTTGCGCTAAATACTTCTCGCTGCCTGAATCGCGCATCTACATAAGTATAGTTGAGTTCGAGGCCGGCATACTCATTCACTCGGGTTTTGATCGTAGCTTCGATCCCCCGTCTCCTTGTCTGGCCGATGTTCCGATTGATGCCATCCCCAAACGCACCGGTGCACAGAATGCACGTGAACTGAATCTCATTTCGTACATTGGTTTGAAAGGCAGCGATAGCATAGTCGATTTGATCAAAAAGCTTCCCTTTTAGGCCTACCTCGTAGGACTGTGATCGAGCAGGACTCAAATTAGGATTTGATGTAAAGGGAGAAAATGCAAACATCTCTTGTGCAGTAGGAACGCGAAATCCCTGACTGTAAGTGAAATAGATGCTCGTTAATGGGGTGACCAGATAGGTTACTCCTCCTCTTGGCGTAACGCCGCCAAATCGAACATTCCCGTCCGGACGCGTATTGAGCAGCTCGTTAAATCCAATCTGATCGTGATCGTAACGCACACCGCCAATGAAACTCAGTCGCGGCGTCACATGCAGGGTATCCTGCGCATAAAAGGCAACGATATCCTCATCGGTTAGCGATCTTGAACCTGTCAGCCCAACGGAGGTTCCATTGAAGTCATTTCGTGTAAACTCCACTCCCAATACCAACGAGTTCTTTAATCCCCACATTTCCAACTCATGCCCCAGTTGCAATACTCCGCCCCGAGAATCGGTTTCAATCACAGTGGTATTGGAAAATCCCCCTCCAAAATTCACGAAAGAGTCCTGCGTGAGTTTCCGATAGAAGAAATTCGCGCTCAGTGACAGCCCCCATGGCAGCCGGTGCCGCGCATTGACCCTAATGAAACTGTTCTCATTGTCGATGAAACTTCCGGGGGTCGCATTCTGTCGCCGGTCTTGAGCTAATTGCGCCAAGGTTAGTTGGCCTGCTTGAAACAGTTTGTCGTTTACATACGCATAGGACACTGTGATGTCCGTTTGTTCTCCATCGTGATAACCAACTTTTCCAAAGAAACGGGAAATGTTAGCGCTCGTATCTCTTCGATATCCATCCTCGCTTTCCCTGCTGAAGCTGGAGAAATAGTCAAACTTTCCAACCGGTCCGCCCACAGTGATCGTGGACCGTTCGCGATTAAAACTTCCAAACGCCGTCTCTCCGGTAACCGACCGAGTTTCTCCGCCACGTTTGGTAGTAAGGTTAATGGTTCCTCCTAATGCGTTCTTGCCAAAGACCGCCGATGAGTTTGGAAATATTTCAATTCGTTCTATCGTTTCCAGGGGCACAAGATCAAAATTGACAGAGTTAAAGTCAGGCTCATTTACTCGCACCCCGTCCAGAAAAACGGACGTTGCGGGAACCGGCGCTCCGCTGAACCCACGCATGTCAATCGTCTGCTGAAACGCGTTCCCGACTTGATCATACATTACGATGCCTGTCGCCCATTGGACAGCTTCTTGTACCGTCCTTGCGCCGCTCTTGCGAATATCTTCGGCCGTGATGACGGTCACTTTTGCCGGAAGCGTTCTGGCATCGACAGGTGCATCAGGAAGACGTGTACTGGAGACGACGACTTCACGCGTCTCAAGCACATCTTCTGACTGGGCATGGCTGATGGAAGTAACAAGGCAGAAAAACAGGACAATACAAACAGACAGACCCGTAAGATGTATACGCACAGAGACCTCCCTTAGACTCGAAGGGTCCAGTCGAAATGCCCGTTGAATGGGTCTCCTGACTTGCGGCTCGTCGCTTCCCTGCGCCTTCCCATCTGGAGACGTGAATCGTAAATCGTTATTCGTTAATCGAGAAGATCAATTCTTGCGATTAACGGTTCACGACTACCGATTCACGTCATCACGACAGTGGCATTCATGCAGAGTCACTCCCCGCTTACAGTGGCGGTACCGTGATGGATTTGCACCATCTTCCCCGTCCCCAACGGTATGTTGACTCGAACGACCTTTCTCCCTGGTTAAACAGTACCCCCTGGAACCAACGGGCTGGTTGGGTACGAAACCTCACCCGCACACATGAAACTCACAACATCCCAGATGCGGCAACAGTCTGATGACGGTCTTGAGCGGGCAAAGAGACTCGCGGTAACCCCGTATCCGGATGCGTGTCGACCAGCACCTGACACCCATAGACCTCGGTCAAGACCCGCGGATGAATCACGTCCTGTGGAGGGCCGATGCACACAACGGTTCCCTGTTTCATGACCAGAATACGATCACAGTATTGACTTGCCAAATTGATGTCATGTGAGACGAGTAGCACTGTCATCTGCAATTGCGCATGAACACGCTGGAGGATCCGGCACACGTCGAGCTGATGATTGAGGTCGAGATGCGCGGTCGGCTCATCGAGCATGAGCACGCGAGGCACCTGGGCTAAGGCACGCGCGAGCAGCACGCGTTGTCGCTCCCCTGCTGAAAGCGTAGCGATCATCCGGGTGGCTAGATGCGTCACATCCGTCTGGGCCATGGCCTCTTCTGCTACGGCAAGATCATCTTGCCGCTCCCACCCCACGAGGTTCCACAGCCCACTGCGTCGATAGGGGAACCGCCCCATCAACACCATGTCTAATACGGAAAATGGGAAGTCGTACGAGAGATCCTGTGGCATATACGCCACCTGCCTGGAAATTGATTCGCGCGACAATGTTCCTAGCTCAGCCCCGAACAAACGTATGGTTCCCTCTTGATGTCGAACCAGCCTCGTCAACAGCTTCAGCAACGAACTTTTCCCCGACCCGTTGGGCCCAATCACACCGACGATCTCACCCTGACGGATAGTGAGCTCTATTCCATTGATGACCCAGTTTGAGCGGTCACCAAACGGACGGCTTCGCACAGAGTCATACCGGAACGATAGCTGACGTACCTCGAAGGCCGGGAGAGGAGAGCAAATTGAACTGACCAATGCCTGTTGGCTCATGCGAAAAACCGATACTTTCGAGTCATCAGGAGATAGATAAAGAACGGTCCACCGATCAATGCGGTAATCACTCCGACAGGAATTTCTGCCGGTGCCACAACCGTACGCGCGACGGTATCAGCCACCATCAGCAGGATACCTCCGCCCAACGCTGAAACCGGTAGCAGCAGCCGGTGATCCGCCCCGCACAGTATCCGTACGACATGCGGAACCACCATGCCGACGAATCCGATCATGCCGCTGACCGACACGACTGCCCCAGTCAGCACAGCCGAAACAAGGAACACAGTCCGTTGTACTCGATCCGAGTCTACCCCCAAGGAGCGAGCCGCGTCCTCGCCCACAGCCAGTAGATTCAAAGCCTGGCTTTCCCGAAGGAGCAGCACAATGGCGATCAACAAGCAGGCTCCAATCCCGATCAGCGCTGGGATGCTTGGGGCACTCAGCGTCCCCATCAGCCACAAGACAACCCGATAGAGCGAGGCCGGATTCAAGATCGAGGTCGCAAACATCATGAGTGCCGAACAGACGGCGTTCACAATCACTCCCGCCAACAACAGCTGGTGCATCGGTAACTGTCCTTGCGAGGTCGCGATCCCATAGACAAGGACGATTGAGACTCCCCCTCCGATGAAGGCAAACAGCGGTAAACCGAGGCCGCCCACTATCGCGCCAAGTCCGAGAGCGAGCCCAATCGTCGCACCCAACGCGGCCCCACTCGAGATGCCAAGCACGTAGGGATCGGCCAGCGGGTTACGTACAAGTGCTTGCAGCGCGGCTCCTGTAATCGCCAACGACGCTCCCACAAACAGACCCATCAGGATTCGAGGGAACCGAATGTCCCAGATGATTACGCGAGCCACATCTTCCCTCCCAGCCGTCGAGAATGTCAGAGCAGACCACACCTCCGCCATGGTCAGCGCATGCGCCCCGAACTGGAGACAGAACACGATGGCGCCGAACGTCAGAAGCATCATGCCTCCGATCACCGCATACCACCGACGCGCACGCAGGGCCTGCCACGATGCCATCCCCTCGTACATTCGCACCGGAACGGGCGGAACCGTCGGCGGCGGATCGGACATGCTGGTTTGAGATGGAGACGGATGGACGATCATGGCTGCCCTTCTCGGGACTCTTTAGTAAACGCCTCGGGATGAATAGCCTGCGCAAGGAGTTCGAGCCCTTCCACGATTCGCGGTCCCGGCCGGTCAACCAATACACTGGGCACAAGGACCAGACGATTGTGTTTGACGGCTGACAGACTCGACCACCGCAGCCACTGCTGTTGGTCCTCCTCGGAAATACCTTCCGCCGTGCCGACAGGAAAGATAATGAGTTCGGGATCGCGGGCCAGCACTTCCTCCAGCGAATACCGTGGGTAGGCCGTCGACGTGCCCGCGGCAATATTGGCACCGCCCGCTGCTTCGATCAGCTGGTGAATAAAACTCCCAGGCCCTACCGTTTGTAATGGGTCTGTATTCAACACATAGAGCACCCGCGGATGGGCCAGTGATTGTGTGCGCTCCCGGACGACCGCGATACGCTGCCGAATTGTCCCCACCAACTCGTCCCCCGCCTTGCTCCGATCAAACATCCGTGCAATTGTTTGAATCTGTGCGAGCACATCCTCCAGCCGCGCGGCTTGCAACACGAAGGTGGGAACTTTGAGACGATCGAGATTTTGAAGAAGATCCGGTTGGATAAAGTCTTGCGGGGCCAAGACCAGGTCCGGCTTGAGGGCAAGAATTTGCTCGATGCTCGGATTCGTCCCTCCCAAGTGTGTCTTGCGCTGAGCTTCAGGAGGGTAGTCACAGAATGGCGTCACCGCGGTGACCTTCGCTTCTAGACCAAGCGCAAAGAGTATCTCCGTGACGTTCGGCGCCATCGACACCACCCGGCTGGGTGCCTTCGCAAGAAAAAGCTTTCTCCCCAACGCGTCCACGAAGGTCCGTGGCGTAATGTTCGCCATAAACGGCATCCCGGTCAAAATGCCTTGTTGTCGTCGCTTCATATTTGACATCTCATCGTCAGGAGTGGCTAGCGCCGGCCACATCGCAAGCAGCACGCCTGCGCCGAGCAAAAATCCGACGCATCGACCTATACGGAAAAATCCTGAGCCCAAAAAAAACCCCCAAGGCCTTAACAGACCCTGAGGATTGCACCCGCAACTCATCCTCGCCAATTCCCCAGGCCACGAGGGAACGTCGGTCAACTCTCCAGGCAGGTCTTCTGGCTCATGGTTCACCCTACTCCCCGCGCCTTCCCATCTGAAGACGTGAATCGTGCCGCGTTATTCGTGAAGAGTTTCTCCCCACGGTTAACGCGTAACGCACAACGATTAACGTCTCAACGACAGTGGCATCCGCGGGTTTCGTCCCCATTTACAGCGGCGGGACCGCGAGGGAGTTACACCCTCTTCCCTTACCCAAGAGTCACAATGTGGAGGGCACTCTAGGAGACCAGGAAGAAGGTTGTCAAGTTCATTAATGTCCGTCGGCTCCTCCCCTACTCATGTTCTGACAGGCACTCGTTCATACCCATCGACAAACAAAGGGAAAGACCTAGGCCTTTCAGGTCACCTCCCGGCATAAGGTTTGCTCACATCTCTGGTGGATGAATCTCGCGAATAGGATACGAGCTCAGATGAATGGCCAACCCGACATGCGACGTCTACTTACGTATCTATGAAACACCTGATCATTAGCATCGTCATCCTCTGGGCCTTCTTCCAGTTATCGAGCCTCATCTGGTCCTCAAAGGGGCAACCTCCCAGCGCCTCCTTCACCAGACTCCTAGAACCTCCGCAGCAGCGTCTCGTCGACCCCTATGAGAATGGCTACTTCTATCTCCTTGGCTTTGCTGCAGCTGCTTCGCTCGACCCTGCCATGGTGGGCCATGAGATGTGGCTGGAAACCACCGCTACGCCAGGCGCAAGCGAATTCAATTACGACAAGCCTGGCCGCTCGGAGCTACAGATTCAGCTTCCTATGGAAAAAAGCCTTCCTTCCTGGAACTCCGAAAATCCAGTGAGTGGGTTCCGGAGTCTGAACGTACGGCTCCAGACTATGACCGGTCGCGACCACACCTTATATACGCGGTACGAGCGCTGGCTCACGATGCCTTTCGAGGATATGGGATTCGGCCACCAAGGCACGCCTCATTTTGTGGAGCTTTTTGTTGGCCACCGCCTCTATCTCGCTGACGGATTTTCTCGCGAGACGGCCTTGGGCATGCAGCGACTGAGAAATGATATGCACATGTGGCGAAGCGTACTTCGAGACGCCACTACCATCGCCACCAAAGTCATGGCGCAAATCGTCATCACCGACAATCTTCGCCTGCTCTCGACTCTGTTGTCACAGCCCGTCGTCGACAAGACCGTGTTGGCGATGACCCCCAATATTGCCCCTCCACTCACTGCAGCAGAGTCATCGCTCCGCTGGCCGCTTCAACATCAATTCATACTCGGCGTCCAAGGCGGTCACACAAGTAAACTCACCACAGAGAGTCAGGCCAAATCTCTCAATGCACAGAAACAATGGTTGGTGAACACTGCCCGTTTCCCCGAACAGGCCTTTCGCCAGATCGCGCATCCTCATGAACGCTCGTTCCTTGGAATCCCGCTACAGACGCGAGAGACCTGGGAAATGTATGCGACGTATTACGACGCGATGATACAAGCGACAGAGGCGGGGCAGAGCACCTTGCCAAAACTTCACGCGCTTACAGGTGCCGCACGCCAAGGCATCCTGGAAAGCCTCCTCAGCCCAAGCCCCTTCGAGCCGGATTGGGATCCCTTCCACTATCAACTGAGGGAGACCGATGCCAGGCTGCGACTCGCCTCGCTGCAGGTCGTCTTGCGGCGCCCGAGCGCGCAAAGCACCGTGCCGAATCGACTCGCTCAAGTCGGCTTGTCCTACTACGATCCCTTTAGTGGATTACCGATGTTGTGGAGCCAAACCCAACAGAAGATCTATAGCGTGGGGAAAGACCGCTACGACGATGGAGGTGAAACGAGTTTTGATATCAGCGTGCCTGCTACGCTCACCCCCACATCCGTGCTCAAGGAATCGCAGGCGTCTGCTGCAACTCGCTGACCTAACCGCCGCTAGCCCGGTAGCGCAGCTTGAGTACCAGTATCGCTCCCGTCAACAGCAACGTGACGGCATTGGCCAGAATGATCGGCCAGGCATGGAGGACCAGTCCATACAGAAACCAAAGGCAGACACCAGACGAGAATATGGCCAGCATGCCCAGCGATACATCGTCCGCGGACTTTGAAGCCCATGTCTTCTGCAGCTGGGGCCAGAAGGCACAAGTGGTAAACATTCCTGCTGCAAACCCGAGCAGATCGATTCCCGTCATCGTAAGTCACCCTTCCTCAGGCCTGGCATTCCCGTACTTAGCCGGCCTAGCCCATCAGACATGCTTGTCAAGACCAATGGCCCTGTGGTACATTTCTACGTCTAAAATCTTCTATTGATTCGACTAGATGAAGGAGTGCACCCGTGGCATTTACATGCGATCTCTGCAGCAAACGTCGCCAATCCGGCCATAACGTCAGTCACGCCAATAACAAGACCAAGCGAATCTTCAAACCCAACCTCCAACCAGTCCGGGCACTGATCAACGGTCAGTCCAAACGCATTCGGGTTTGCACACGCTGCTTGCGTAGCGGCAAAGTCCAAAAAGCCGTTTAGCGGAATTTCTCCCCAGCCTCCTACGGGGCCAGGTTCGCCCCCGAGACGCAAAAAAGGACTTGGAAGCGCAGGCCTTTCAAGTCCTCCATCTCTTACGTGTGACGCTTCACGCCTCACGGTTCACAACTTGATTGGAGCGGGCGAGGGGATTTGAACCCCTGACAACTTGCTTGGGAAGCAAGGACTCTACCACTGAGCTACGCCCGCTCGCTGAATCGAATCCTACGCTGGCCTCTATGCCAAGTCAAGAAACTCCTGGCAACTACTCCCGCAGTTCAACCAGCGCAAACTTTCGTCGGCCGACCTTCAGGCGATAGGATCGTCCGGTCACAATCTGTAACAGAGCATTCGCATCGCTCTGCTTCTGTTCATCGACCTCTAAGCCACCTTGAATAATGAGCCTCCGGGCCTCGCTCTTACTCGGTACAAGCCTCGTCTTGGTCACCAGATCGACAAGACTGATCGTCTGCCCCTCGCGCAGATCTGCCAGGGTCAAGGTCAAGTGCACATCCGGATCGCTCGGGAATTCACGCTCCTGAAATTTCTGCTGAAACGCCGTTCGCGCCTCTTGACTGGCTTCCGCCCCGTGATACCTATGGACGATCAGTGCTGCGAGCGCTTGCTTTGCCTCCATCGGGTGAGCGGCCTTGATTCCAACCAAATCCTCCGTCGTCAGCAGCTCGTAATACCGAAGCATCAACGCGTCACTGATCGACATGAGCTTTCCGAACATGTCGTTCGGTGTGTCTTCCAGGGCAATGTAGTTCCCAAAACTCTTGCTCATCTTCCGCACACCGTCCGTCCCTTCGAGTAACGGCATCGTAATCACGACCTGGGGCTCCTGACCATAGGCGCGTTGCAGATCACGCCCCACCAGCAGATTGAACTTCTGATCAGTACCGCCCAGTTCGATATCGGACTGGAGCGCTACAGAATCGTAGCCCTGCACGAGGGGATACATGAACTCATGGATACTGATCGGTTTCTGCTCGTGATACCGTTTATGGAAATCATCCCGCTCGAGCATCCGCGCGACACTGTAATGCGCGCTCAGATGGATCAACGCTTCCGCCGTCATCGTACTCATCCAGCGGCTGTTAAACTCCACCAGGGTCTTCGCAGGATCGAGTATTTTGAAGATCTGCCTCTCGTAGGTCTTGGCATTCTCTAATACTTTTTGTTTCGAGAGCGCGACGCGCGTTTCCGATTGTCCGGTCGGATCGCCGATCAGGCCGGTGAAATCGCCGATCAGGAAGATCACATGATGTCCGAGCTCCTGAAAGTGCTTGAGCTTGTGGATCAAGACCGTATGGCCCAGATGCAGATCAGGCGCGGTCGGATCGAAGCCTGCTTTCACGCGTAGCGGACGATTCTCTTTCAAGGCGCGAGTCAGCTTTGATTCAAGTTCGGCCCGCTGAATAACCTCCACGACTCCGCGAAGGATCAACTCAAGTTGGCGGGAGAGTTCACTCATGTCGCCTTCTTTCCTCTGACTATAGATATGGCCTCCGGCGCCACCGTGACCAATGGACGAATCCGCTCAAACTTCTTTTTCCCAATCCCTTTGACGGCGCGCAATTCATCAACCGCATGAAAAGCTCCCACCGATTGCCTATACTCCATGATCCGTTCGGCCAACCGGGGACCGATCCCCGGCAGGGCGTCAAAATCCTGTTTCGTCGCCCGATTCAGATCCAGGAGGCCCCCGTGAGATCGTTTCGAAGTAGCAGCAGCGGGCGGCTGATCTGACAACAAGGCGCCAGGAGATGGACTCACCGTAGTTGCGCGGCCACTGCCGGAAGCAATTTCAGCCTTCGGCTCCTCAATCGATTTGGCTGCAAGGTCCTGCTCGCGATCGAATGAGGTCGGCAGGGTCCAGCCGATCCAGAAGACGACTCCCATAGTCACAGCAAACATCCCGAGCTTAATGAAAAGAGAATAGAACATAGTCGTCAAATCGAACGTACAAAGTCAAAAGTCCTACGACTTGATGACATTAGGACTTGCGACATCTTTTCTTCTGGCTTGGTGAATCGCCTTCCCTTCGACATCTTCAGCCGCTTCCATCATTCCTTCGGCAAGCGTCGGATGCGCGTGGATCATGCCTGCGACCTGTGCAACCGTCGCCCCGACCTGCATCGCCAGAGCCGCCTCATGAATCAGATCGGCTGCGTGGGCTCCGACGATATGCACGCCCAAAATCTTGCCGCTCGGTGACTCGGCAATGACCTTGAACAATCCCGTCGTATTCCCTGTCGCTTGCGCCTTGCCCAACCCGGAATATCGAAAACGTCCCACCGTGATGGCCTGGTCTGGATTCTGCCCTGCAGCCTGGACTCGTTCGCGAGCTTGTTGTTCCGTCACACCCACGCGACCGATCTCCGGCAGGGTAAAAATTCCGGCCGGGATGACGTCGTAGCGAACCGTCGCCTGATGCCCCATGATGTTCTCGGCCGCCACCTTCCCCTGCGCTGAGGCTACGTGCGCCAACATGACCTTGCCGACCACGTCGCCAACCGCATAGATTCCAGGTACAGTGGTTTCCATCTGCTCGTTGACGAGAATTTCCCCGCGCGGTCCCGTCTGCACCCCCACCTGCTCCAGTCCAATGCCTCCGCTATTCAATCCTCTCCCCACGGACACCAGTAGCTTCTCAACCGCCACCTGCGTTCCATCTTTGAGATGCGCGGTAATAGCCGTCGGTGACCGCGCCAGTCTCTCAACGGTGGTCCCAGTCAGGACTGTCACCCCGCGTTTTTTCAGCTCCCTCTCCGTCGTTAATGAGATGTCCTCATCCTCCAGGGGAAGTACGCGCGCCATCAATTCAACAATCGTGACCGCCGTCCCTAGACCGCTATAAAGCGCCGCGAACTCGCATCCCTCGACACCGGCACCAATGATCAGTAGACTGGCAGGAATGCGACCGAGGTCCAGGAGGTGCTGGCTTGTGAGCAGCTGCAGCCCGTCAATCGGAAACTGCGGAAGGTTTGGCCAGGACGACCCGGTGGCAATCACGATAGCGTCAGCCTGAACATCCCGCACCGCGCCATCGGTCGCGGCCACCATGACCGTCCGCCGATCGCGTAGCACTCCGGTCCCCTGCACATGTTCGATATTCCACGCCTTAAACAGTGTCGCGATACCCTTCACGAGGCCCGCCACCACTTTATTTTTCCGTGCTACCATCCGGGCAAGATCGTACGTAACTGGTCCTTGAACGACCAATCCCATGTCCTCTGATTTTTTTACTTTGTCACCGAGTTCGACAACCGACAGGAGGGCCTTACTGGGAATGCAGCCCCAATTCAAGCAGACGCCTCCGAGCGCGTGGGACTCAATGACGGTGACGCGGGCGCCTAGCTGGGCCGCCCGGATCGCGGCGACATACCCACCAGGTCCAGCGCCGAGAATGGCGATATGAGTGGAACTAGCCATATGTGGATTGCCTCATTGATTCATTGGACTAAGAACTTCTCTGCCGCGAACCAATGGCGCAATGATTCAATCGTTCAATGGGTCAATGTTTCTGAGAGGCAAGAAAGGCTTCATACTGTGCTGCTGTCATCAGCTTGTCCACGTCGCTCGCGCTCAACAAATCGATCATTACCATCCAGCCTTTGCCATAGGGATCTGAGTTCACCACTTCCGGGTGGTCTTTTAAGTCAGCATTGACCTTGGCAATGGTGCCACTCACGGGCGTGTAGATCGTCGAGGTCGTCTTGGTCGATTCTACCTCACCGATCTGCTGCCCGGCCTTGACGACAGCACCTAGCTTCGGCATATCGATAAAGACAATATCGCCCAACGCATCTTGGGCAAAATGACTGATGCCGACCGTGGCCTGGGTGCCGCTTAACCGCACCCATTCATGCTCTTGGTGGTAACGAAGATCTTTCGGAATCATGCGCGCTCCCCTTTGGAGAAGATTGAGGTTAAGGTCAAGTAAAAGCCGAGAGCTCTCCTGTAACGACTCAACCTAAGCCTTAGCCTCAACCTGCATATTTTTGTCGCGGAATCGTAGTGGTCCGGCGCCTCTTTTGTCAAGGAAACGCTGGCCCATTCAGCAGCAGCAGATGTGTCCCAGCTTGCCCGACTTTCGCCGCGATGGTGGCTCTCACGGCCGTGACCAGAGACGATGGATCCGACGCGCCCAGGGCCATGGCCAGCCAGAGTTGCCGTTCATCCCCAGCCGTCGGCGCCAATCGTTGTCGCACCGTTTCCATCCTCTCCCCTTGCTCATCCGGCCGTGCTGACATGCCCGGCTCTGGCTGGACGATTATGTGAAGCCCCTGTTGCTTCGTTTCGAGCACGTCTTCTCCATACTCCATCAAGGCATCCACAGGCGAGAGGACCGCACGCTCATGAACGACGACGGCGACCAGAAGTCCCGGTCGCGTCCGTCGCAACTGCTGAGTTAATCGTGCTACAAACCCAAGATAGGTCCTCGTCTTCCACCCGGCCCAGCGCCATGCGTCTGGAGAGACAGACTGATCGTGGCTATCGAGTGAAGCCCCAAAGAACCCGTCGAACATCCGTCGCGACGTCTGGCTCCATTCCTCGGCAAATCCCTTGGCTCTCCTGACCCAAAGTATCAGCCCATCGATGTCTGTACGCACCAAATCCTGTGTCACCTCACTGATGAGCCGCTGGTAGTCAGGATGGAGCACATCGACATGACCGGCTAGCTGGAACGGCTGGTCTGTCCGGTTGGCCATGGCGATACCCCACTCAGGATTTATCGTTGTCCAGCCTGGCTCATGCAGATTGAGCGACGCCAATACCGCCATCCCGTTGGCATGGGCTACTGGTACGATCACGCTAAAAAGATCCTCGACGACCGGAACCTGTGAGGTCTGGAAATACACCCCGATGGGACCTGACTGCGCCTCCTCACGAGGGGTTGATCCCGCCTCGACAATCAACGATGTCACCCCTGCGTCAGCGAGTTGCTCGATCCATAGTCTGACATCTGGAATCATGAGCCAGTCCGCGCTCGTCATCCAAAGCGCTACCTGCTTCCGTTCCAGCAAGGACGATGGGCCGAGACTCCGACGTAATGCATCCAGCCGATTGAGGGCGTGAAACTCATAACTGCCGGCGAGCGGGGTAGATTGTGGTACCGCCCCGACCACGGCGCGATAGGCCGACAGTGCGGCCGGGAAGTCCCCGCCCTGCTCGTACGAGCGCGCGAGCCACCAACGAGCTTCACTCAGCCTTGGAGAATCGGGATTGGCGTCAACAAATCGTTGGAAGAGTGCACTGGCGAGTGGATAGCGTTCTTGCACATACGCACGATGCGCGGACTCAATGAGCTGCGTCTGAGCGTCCAGTCCTGGATCGACTCCCGACGTGGCAGACGGCATCGATGGAGGGAAGCGGGGCGCCAGAGCGGCGCACCCAGAAAAAACCAAGAGCAGCACACAGACAATCCATCTCACGGCGTCCGGCCAACGATGAACGGGAAAGCACACAGCCCTTCACACCTAACAGGCAGTGAAGCAGGTTGAGGTTAAGGTCGAGGTCAAGGCTGAGCTAGGATCAATCTCTTGCAATCTCAACCTCAGCCTGAGCCTCAACCTTTCAGAAAGATGCTGGACTTTTCCAGCATCCTGTTAACCGAGAGACGTTCCTATCCAAGAAGATCCATTTCAGCAAAGAAATATCCAATCTCGAACTTGGCGGTCTCCGGCGAATCAGATCCATGCACCGCGTTGAACTCGATATTTGCCCCATGTGCCTTGCGAATCGTGCCAGCCTCCGCCTTGGCCGGATCGGTCGCACCCATCAGCTCACGATTCTTCTTGATCGCGTTGTCACCCTTCAGGACCAGCACTACGACCGGACCGGACACCATGAACGTGCAGAGGCTATCGAAAAATGGTCGGGCCTTATGCACGGCATAAAATCCCTCGGCCGTCGCTTTTGAGAACTGCATCATGCGTAGGGCCACCGGCTTCAGACCGGCTTTTTCATAGCAGGCAATAATGTCGCCAATCGCATTTTTCTTTACTGCATCCGGCTTGATAATGGCTAATGTTCGTTCACTCATTGCGTAAAGTCTTCCTCCAGTCTAGTTTGGAAACATGGCAAAAATGACCGACCCATTATAGGGATGGGCTTCATGTGTTACAAGAGAACGTCTTATCTTAAGAGGCGAATTGCTCAGCCAGATCCAGCGGGCGAAAGACACCCCGCTCGGTAATAATCCCTGCAATCAATTCAGCCGGGGTCACGTCGAACGCGGGATTGTAGACGGCCACGCCGATCGGCGCGACAGGATGGCTTCCATGAATGGTGGTGACTTCGCTTGGGTTCCGTTGTTCGATTGGAATGTCTGCTCCTGTTTTCGTCTTCAAATCAATCGTGGAATAGGGCGCGGCCACGTAGAAGGGAATCCCATGGGCTTTGGCCAGCACGGCAACTGAGTAGGTACCGATCTTGTTCGCCACGTCTCCGTTGGCGGCGATCCGATCCGCCCCCACGATACAGAGGTGAATTTTCCCCTGCCGCATGAGTGCGCCTGCCATATTATCCGTGATGAGCGTCACAGGAATCTTGTCCTGCATCAACTCCCAGGCCGTGAGTCGCGCACCCTGCAGAACCGGCCTGGTTTCGTCTGCGATGACCTGAATATTCTTCCCCTGCTCCCAGGCCGCGCGAATGACGCCCAATGCCGTTCCGTAGCCGGCGGTTGCCAAGGCACCGGCATTGCAATGGGTCAGGACCGTTTGGCCGCTCGCAATGAGTCTCGCCCCGTGCTGTCCCATCGCCTTACAGAGCGCGATATCTTCATCGAGAATAACTTGTGACTCCTTCAGCAGCGCGGCTTTGATGGACCGAATCGGCTGCGTGCGTAAAGAGGTGAGCAAGCCTTTCATCCGTTCGATGGCCCAAAACAGATTGACCGCCGTCGGCCTGGTCGACGCGAGATGATCGCAGATCACAAACACCGCCTTGGTGAAGGCCTCATAGTCTGATGCCGTGACGGTCTGGGCACCCAGTGCGACCCCCATCGCCGCAGTCACACCGATCGCCGGAGCGCCTCGTACTTTAAGACTGCGAATTGCGTCGGCGACGGTCTGATAGTCTCGGCAGTCTAAAAACTCGACGTACTCCGGCAATCGGCTCTGGTCGAGCAGCCTTACTGCACCGTCTTTCCATTCAACGGTAGGAACCATGAAGGAATCTTGTAGCGGGAACTGCGGCACAGTGCAAGGGGTCAACGTTTCTGGCGACCGCTCCACTCCAAGATTGTGATCATGACCACAATCAAGCAGGCTTGTACAAGCAGCAGCAGCGCCTCAGCCGTTCCGGCTTCACGGAGGGCTAAGGCTGCCAACCCGAGGCAAATCGTCATGAGACAAATCATCGCGACGCTCGCCTGGCGCGACCCCAACGCACGCTCCAACCGATGATGGAGATGGTCTTTACCCACGTAGTCGAGCCATCCCTTGATCGAGCGCACTTTCCCTGTCGCCATCCGTTCCACAGTGATATGGATCATGTCGTAGATGAGCACACCGAAGATAAGGAGCGGATTACTAAATGAGACGATCGGACTATGATCCGCCCAATTCCCTTTGACGGCGAGACAGGCAAGCGTGAATCCGAGGAAAGTCGCGCCACCGTCTCCAAGAAAAATCACAGCCGGTTTACGCCCACGAAAATTGTAAGGAAGAAATCCTACGCCTGCCCCGATGATGGCAATGGCAAGCCAACCCAATTCAGGCTGGTTTGTTTCAAATGCCACCGCTCCCATGAATCCGGCTATGAGAATCGCAAGCCCCGTGGCCAAACCATCCATGCCGTCAAAAAAGTTGAAGGCATTCGTGATTCCAACGATCCAGAGCAACGTCAGCATAACATTCGCAACATCGCCGACTGGACCGCCCGGAAACAGCGTCAGAACCTTGCCTGTGGAAATAACGATCCCGGCTGCCACAAGTTGGGCGACCAGCTTCGAAGCAGCAGGCAATTCCCAAACGTCATCGATCACACCGACGATCAGCAATAGCGATCCGGCCGCCAGCGTGGCGATCATCCAGTCCGGCAGGATCGAATTCAACAGCACCGAGCCGAGGAATCCAAGATAGACTGCCACACCACCAAGCCTAGGAGTCGGTTGCACATGGATCTTTCGCTCCGACGGTTGATCGACCAGCCCCCACTGATGACCGAGATGCACCATGAATGGCGTTAATGCGCCGGCAACGAGAAATGCAAAGAGGAGGATGTGGAGCCATCGAATACCTTCGAGCGCAAAGAGATGACGAACCGTGGGAACCGCCAAGGCCAGCGCTCCCAGCAGGGCCCCCAGCGCAGCCGGTGTCAGCCAGCTCCGGCTGCTGCGCAACGCGAACGGTGAGACCTCGACGTCAATGGCTTTCATGACAAGACCTGGACCAAGGATTGTTGAACCTGCCGGACTTCGTCATCTGTGAGATCGGGATAGAGTGGAATCGACAACGCCGTTCTGTCCGCTTCGTCACTATTAGGGAAACCGGACTGATCCAGATAGCGGTGGAGCGGTCGAAAGACAGGCTTGCGGCAGTGAATCCCCTGCTGCTCCAACCGACTGACCAGACTCATGAGACCATCAGGGTCAGTCTGTACATGCGGCAGCCTGATCACAAATCGATAGTACCCGTGTGTCCTGCCTAGAGGCAGGCTCGGGCAGACAGCGGACGTGGAGGATAGTGCTTCTCGATAGCCTGCCGCAAGAAACCGTCGCCGTTCATGAAAGGCCGAGAGTCGTGTCAGTTGAGATAGCCCGAGTGCTGCTTGCAAGTCGGTCAGTTTGAGGTTGAAAGAGGAGGGATCCAGCGTGGCGGCGCCATCATATTCGCGCAGCAACCTGACTCGTTCGAGTAACGCCCCCTCATTCGACAGTACCATCCCGCCTTCTCCGGCACACAGCAACTTCGTCGCGTAGAAAGAACACACGGTGAGTCGTCCGACCGTGCCGACAGACCGCCCCTGTTCCGACATCCCTAGCGTCTGTGCACAATCCTCAATCAGCGGGATCCCAATCCGTTCAAGAGCCGTCAGATCAGCCGGCAGGCCGAACAGATGCGGAACAATGATCGCGCGAGTCTTATTGGTCACCACCTGGCAGGCTGCGAGCGGGTCGATGTTGAACGTATTCAGATCGATGTCGACGAGCCGGGCCTCTGCCCCCACTCGTTGCGTCGCGAGCCATGGCGCCGGACAGACATAGCTTGGCATGATGACTTCGTCACCGGCTCCAATCCTGAGCGCCCGCAGGGCCAGCTCGAGCGCCGCAGTCCCAGAACTGACAGCCACCCCACCCTGCAAGCTAAAGAACCCTGCCATCCCACGTTCGAATCGCTTCACCCAGGGCCCTTGTGAAATCTGACCGGAACGAAGTACCTCGGCTGTCGCTCGCAAGTCCTCCTGGTCGATCGCAGGACGTGAGTGGGGAATTATTGTCGCCACAGTCGTCATATGCCGATATTAATAAACAATCGCAGCGGAACAAAGCCTTCTGCGTTTTTTACCCGACCCTGGATGCCGCGGAAGTGCGCCCCGGCCCGAATCACATCCACGATACTTAGATCTTCGATGTTGGTCTTTTTCACCTGCGACACGTGGGCCTCAATCGATTTGATCTTCTCCTCGACCACCTGATCGATATCGACAAAGACGGTCGGCGAGAAGTTCTGGGTTG
The DNA here is from genome assembly GCA_032123755.1 of Nitrospirota bacterium. Classification (GTDB taxonomy): domain Bacteria; phylum Nitrospirota; class Nitrospiria; order Nitrospirales; family Nitrospiraceae; genus Palsa-1315. The sequence goes on along the minus strand of JAQBES010000043.1, from coordinate 61,556 downwards.
TCGGTCCTTCGTAGAACAACACGTTCTTGGTATAGCGGGTCGCGGTAATCGTACTCATCGCCAGGTGCCTATGGTCCTGATGGGTATCGTCGTGATAGTGCGAGAAAATGAAGTGCGGCTGGACCTCTTTCACCACCGCTTCGATCTCTTGAATCAATTCGCGTCCCATCGGAACCGCCGTGTCCTCATACCCGCCCCAGAAAATCTTCTCGGCCCGCAATTGTTTCGCCGATTGCGCCTGCTCACGTTTGCGTACGTCGCCCGAACCACCCTTATCGCCGGCCGTCATTACCATCAGAAAAATGCGATGCCCCTTTTGCGCATACTTGATCAACGTGCCGCCGCATCCGGCCTCAATATCGTCCGGATGAGCACCGATTGCCAGTATCCGCATCGGCACTCTACGCTCGTTCGCCATCTCATCCTCCTCGAGCGGTGTTAGCCCGCCGTGACCTCGTTCTGTCCCGCCCGTGCATCGCGCAATCGCGTCAGCGCCTCCGGGCCGCAACAGAACAACAGATCGATTGCCGACATAGCCGGCATGAATGGTTCATAGACTTGCCGATACATCGGATGTTGGAACTGTTGAATCTCCAGCCTCAGTCCGGACAATTCAAACCGCGTGGTATCTAAATACTGCTCCCCGCCTGGACCGGAGAGATATCCCGATGCTCCAACGGCATGACAGAGATCAATCAACCGGTCGGTGGGCTCTTCACGCACCGCCCATTCCGATGCACAGCGAACAGGCGTCGTAATCCCGTAGGCCCCGAGCAGCCAGCGAATTACCGCCATATTCAGATCGTGCAACCGTTCCCATGGAGTCGCATAGAGGCTGTGCAATTCCGACAGATAGCGGTCGCGGAACGGCGCCCGCGCATAATGCATCTCAACGGCGCGCAGGTGCTGGCTCCGCCAGGTCACGGCCTGATTGATCCGAACATCTTTCACCAGTTGGCCAAAGTGATGGAGGACCGGCACGGTGATCCATTGGCAGCCTTCCGCGGTTCTGATCCTATTGCGATTTTGCCACTCGTTTTTTTTAAACTGTACCGAGTCCAAGGCGATGAACAGATCTGCTTGATCGATCTTGTCCAGATACCCAAGCCACGGCAGAAACTGCGGTTGATGAATCGTGACACGCATGGGTTCAAGTAAACAGTCTGAGGGCGAAAAGTAAAAGTTTCCTGCTAAATCTATCTTTACAATTTTTCCTGTTTACTTTCGGCGTCAACAGACGACGAAATCGGCCCCACGAAGATTGGATTACTCAACAGCTCGCCGCTGCCGGTGATCTCCACCCGATAGGTCATCCGCTCATTTATTGGCACAGTTGAATCGGGCCAGTCGACGAGAAATGGCGTCTCACCAGCCAACTGAGCCAGGACCTCGCCGGAACGAATCACCCGCACCTTTATAGGATGGCGCCCGCGATCGGTCGCCGTGATGGACAGATGGACCATCAGATCGCGCGCGCCGTCTGGATCCAGCCTGTCACCAACCGAAGCCGCTTTGGTGCCACCCCGGCAGACCACTCGAAACTCATCGAGCCGAAGCTGGACGCGATGATCGCCATCTCCCACCGCATAGGCGTGCCCAGATCGAAGCGCCTCCAGCACGCCGGCAACCGTCCGTTCTTTCACCCAGAGCGCCGTCACAAGACGAGGCAAGTCCTTGCCGGCATCGCTCAATCCATGAAACGCCAGCTCCCCGATGAGCACCGGGATCGGTCGCTGCTCATCGGCAGGCAATTGCAGCAACCGATCCCACAACTCACCCGGCTTGATGATTGTTCGCCCATCCTGATAGAGCCCGCCGAATCCGGTATACCCCGTCGTCTGCAGCAACGCCTCTGGGTGGGGCTCCGTCTTGACGGTCACGGTTCCCAATGGCCCGGCAGCATATTCATGAAAGTCTCGCGCTTCTGTCATCGACCAAAAGACAAGCCCTCCCTTGTCCCTCGCATCATCGATTAGGGCCTGATAGGGACGATACCCCAGCCGATCATCATACAAACTAAACGCAGGCTGACTCAGAGGCCAGGCATTGGCCACCAGTGAGACCGCAAGGACGATCAGAGTGCAGGCGACAGTGCGCCGTAAAGATCGCCGATCGGTACGGCGACGGAGCGGCTTCCACAGCCAGACAGCGGGAACAACCAATAACATCGGCGCACCATTCACCGCCCCGCGCCAATCGAACGTGTAGGATCCCGGGTTCCCGCTTGCAGGAAGGGACCGATAATCCTCCGGCCTGGTCAGGCCGAGCACCAGCAGATTGCGTTGGGCATTGTGCATCGTCAACGTGCGTCCCACTAACGAACCGGTCCAATAGTAATAGGGAGCGACCTCGACACCAGGCACGATGATCAGCTTCGAGTGCCGACTCTGCGCTGCCGCGATCTCGTCCATATATCGTTCGATTCCATACTCCAGCACGGATGGAAAACTGACCTGATGTTTCAAGAGACCGGGCAAGGGCCAGAGTCCATATTCATAGCGGAGAGAAAAGTTGTCGCTCAAAATCAGCACATCGAGGCCGAGCTGTTCTGCCCGTAGGGCCAGAGCCTCAATGGTCAATTCACCGGTGCTGGCAGTACTATGAACGTGCACCGTGGCCAGCAACTGCTGCCGATCATCCGATGCCTGTGCGCGCACAACAAAGCCCGCCAGGCATGACACCACGATCATCAATAACAGCATCAGCCATCGCGTACATTTCATTTGTTTGTCTCGCTTACAGATGAACACTGAGCGCCTCGGTAAAGATTGATTCGATTGCGTGAACCATTGAGGCAGACCCGTATCGACTATCCACGCTTCGGCTCGCAGCCAGGCCCAGCTGCCCTGCCCACTCCGGTCGATCGAGGAACCGACGCAGTGCCTCAGCCAACGCACCGGCATCGCCAGGAGCCACGAGCAAACCGGTTTGTTCGTGGCTGATGACGGCTGGAATACCGCCGACGCGTGAGGCAATGACCGGAAGGCCCGCTGCCATCGCTTCGATCAACGCACGTCCCATCCCTTCGTTGAGCGAAGGCAGGACGAACAGATCCATCCCGGCGAGACAGACCTCGACATCGTCCCTGTGGCCCAAGAGATGTACGGCATCGCAGAGGCCGGCCAATTCCGCTTGCTGCAGGAGTGCCTCATGCCGATCTCCACTACCGATGATCACAAGATGGAGGGAGGGAAAGTCCTGTTTCAACTTGGCGACGGCCTCAATTAGATATTCATGGCCTTTAATATCGGTGAGCCACCCGACCGATCCAAGGACCAGCGCGTCCGGTGGACAGCCGAACCAATCCGGCTGTCGTTTCCCCTGGACCCTCGCCCGCCTGAACCGCTCCCGATCAATCCCGCTCGGCACCACGGAAAACCGGTCGGCCTTGCCGACCTCACGATCGAGGTGTTCCTGACGTTCCGCTTCCGTCAGCGCAATCAGGCGATCCGTGATGGCACTCAGCACCAGCTCGATCTGAAGAAACAACCAGGATCGGAATGGACCGAAATGGCCGTAGAACACATGGCCGTGCGGCGTATGGACGATGACCGGCACTCTCGCAACCCAGGCAGCCACTCGCCCTAACACACCGGCCTTCGATGTATGGGTATGGACCAGTGCCGGCTTCTCGCGCCGGAAGAGGCAAAACAATTGCCACAGGGCCTGCACATCTTTGAGTGGATGGACCTCTCTCGTCAACGAAGGAAGCATCATCCAACGAATTGCGGCCTGCTCGAGTTGCCGACAATTCTCCTCGGTCGCTGCCTGCCCGCCCTGGGCATCCCAACAACCTGGATATCCGGCGACCACGAGCGGCTCGAATTGCGCACGGTCATGTCCGAGAGCGGTCAGCATCGTATTCTTCGCCGACCCGCCATAGTCGAGGCGCGTGACCACATGGATCACCTTCCTCGCCCTAGGAGCCTGTTCGATATTGTCCTGCGCGGCAGTAGAACGGTCTCTGTTGGACATGCTCACGAATAGACAGTCCAGATCAGCCGTATGCGCCACCCAGTTGTAGCGCCGTTCCACGACCTCGCGACCTTTCTTTGAGAAACGCTCTCGCTCATCCGGTTGATCACGAAAGCACTTCAAGATCAATCTTAATGTTTTTGCGAGAGCCTCTCCGTCTGTCCCTTCCGTCACAAAGAGCGGATCGACTGTTCTCAACACTTCTGGAATCGCACCGACCGGTGTCCCCATCACAGATGTCCCGCATGCCAGCGCCTCGACCGTCACCAGGCCGAACCCTTCGAGTTGCAGCGTCGGCATCACGACCAAGTCAGAAGCCTGGTAGTACTTCGCCAGCTGATCCTCCGGCACGAATCCGAGCAACTGCACCTCGTCTTGTAATCCCTTGCTGTGAATCAGCTCCTCCAATCGTGGGCGCAGTTGGCCCTCCCCTCCGATCAGAAGCAGTAGATTCTGCGGCACCTGCCCAAGCATCGTCATGGCCTCGAGAAGATTTTCCAACCCCATGCGCGGGACCAGATTACGGACCGTAAACAAAATCGTGCGGCTCTCGGGTAATTTGAGTTCCCGCCTGATCTCGCTCCGATCGTGCGGTGGATAGAACGTGCCCTGATCGGCTGCGCCGGGAACGACGGTGATGTGTCGCGGCGCAATTCCGTGCGTGTCTATCACTTGTTGTTTCATGAATTCGCTCAAGACGACCACATGATGACAGCGGCGCATCACCATTCGTTCTATCCAACTCCTGGCCCGCGCGCTCAGCCGCCGCCTGACCCGTTCCAGCGTCGTCGTCGCCCGCTCTGCTCTGGTAAGATACTCCTCTTGCGCCAATGAGTGACAGACGTAGACCCAGTGGCTGACCGTCCGATAGCGAGACAAGATCGGACCCAGTCCAGCCAGTGACTGGTGAATCATGGCAACATCGACAGGACTGGTCTGCCGCGTCAGATCAAACACCCGAAGGGAGTTCTGCACCGAGGACCAGACAAAGGCCGGCTCGCTGGTTCGCCTCACGGGATAGCGCCGTTCAGTTACGCTTCCAATCGATAGGGTGGCCTCTGCAGACTCGAAGGGAGCCCGCGCGATCACGCAGACGTGATGGCCCAGCTTAGTAAGCCCCAACGCCTGCTGCCGGAGGACTCGCTCGGCACCACCGATCACCCGTTCGGCCGTAACTTCTGCAAGCAGGACGACATTCATGCCACGCCCACTCCCCTCGAAGGGTAGGAAACAGGCCGAACCAACTGCTGATGCCACAGTTCCAACACCATAAGCGCATAGAGTTGATCCGTGAAATTCCGCCGACCACTGTGGTGTTCTGCGAGCAACCACTGTACATAGTCAGGATTGACATAGCCCCGTCGCCGGATCGCCTCATCGGACAGCAAATCTCGACTCATCTCGCGCAGATCCTCGCGCAGCCAGCGTCCAAGCGGCAGCATAAATCCTCGCTTAGGTCCAGAGACAATACTTTTTGGTAAAATACTTTGCAATGATTTCCTCATGAATCCCTTTAACTTCCATCCTTGCAATCTTGTCGCTGCCGGCAATGAACAGGCGAAGGCCAGCAAATGGTGGTCGCAGAAGGGCACACGAAGTTCGAGTGAATGAACCATGCTCATCCGATCACCCATCCGCAACAGATCGTCAGGCAAATAGGTCTGTAGATCAACGCCCATTGCGCGATCGGCTGGTTCGCGGGAAGGCCAGCGGCCGAAGAGATTCCGGACATTGCAACGCGCAGAGCTGTCGGCCACAGTAGAACGGAGTCCATCGGCAAATAGCGACGCGTCCCATCCAGCCGGATGAAACGTCGTCCAGCGGAGGTATTGCTCATCCAACGGGCGATAGCCATCCAGCAGAAATCGTTTGATGCGGCCACGAACGTCGCGCCCTCCTGAACCATCCGGCAGATAGGCGGCGGCACGGGACGCAATCCATGAGCGCATCGCCAGAGGAAATGCCGCATAGCGACCCGCCGCGCGCAGCCCAAGATAGCGAGGATAGCCTCCGAAGAGTTCGTCGCCGCCAATTCCGGACAGCGCAACCGTCACGGCCTGTCTGGCCACCTCGGACACCAAGTATGTGGGAATGGCCGAGGAATCGGCGAATGGCTCTCCCATGCCGGCCACCACACGAGGAAGCAGCGAGACAACATCGGGACGCAGCACGGCTTCCGTGTGGTCCGTCCCGAAGTGTGTCGCGAGGAACCGGGCGGCCTTGATCTCATTGTAGGATTGGTCTTCTGGCGCGTCGTACCCGATGGAAAACGTTTTGATCGATCCAGGAATCGTCTCGCGCATGCAGGCCAAGATCGACGCGGAGTCCAACCCACCGGACAAAAATAAACCGAGCGGCACGTCACTGACCAAATGCGCCTGCACTGAGTCGCGTAGCGTGCTCAGAAACCGCTCGCACTGGTCGCCCTGCGGAGCCTCAACCTGACACAGGACCTCTTCCTCAGGATGGTAATAGCGCCAAAAATCCAACCGACCCCGTACAATCTTAAGGGCCTCGCCTGGTCGGAGCTGATAGACGCCCTCCACAATCGTATCGGGCCCCGGCACATAGAGCAGCGACAGATAATCTGCGATCGCCTGCGGACGGATCGTCCAATCCGGGAGCCCTTCCAGCAGTGACGGCAATTCCGACGAAAAGAGCACATGCTGGGCGGTGCCCGCTTTCCCAGGTTGGACAGAGTAATACAAGGGTTTGATCCCCAACCGATCGCGGACCAGCAACACGAGATCTCGCTCCCGATCCCAGATGGCGTATGCGAACATCCCCCGCAGCCGGTAGACCGCCTCTGGCCCCTCCTCTTCATAGAGATGCACCAGGACCTCTGTATCGCCATCGGACTGAAAGCGATGACCTTTTTGGATCAACTCCCTGCGGAGCTCGCGATAATTGTAGATCTCACCATTCAAGACCGCCCAGACAGAGCCGGTCTCGTTCCGAACCGGTTGATGGCCGCCGGCCGGGTCAATTACCCGTAATCGCCGCACCGCGAGGGCCACGCCTGCGTCGTAATGCGTCCCTTCGTCGTCCGGACCACGATGGACAAGCCGATCGAGCATCCGCTCAAGCAGGAGCGGATCATTGTCCCCCACAAGTCCGCAAATACCACACATGAAATGGCGACTCCAAATTAACGTGCTACTGACTCTTCTCCGTCAAGACTCGCTCTCGCCGTTCATACTCCTCCCGCTCCTTCTGGTGGCGGGGCGAAACCTCCTCAGGCGGCACATCAACCGGCTCGTATCGAATATGTTTGGCAGACCCCACCGACGTAAGCAGCGACCTCACTCCGAGGGTGGCTAATGCGGCGAGCAGGCAAAGGACAACGACGATACCCAAAAACCTGATTGAACTCCGCCACCGCCGGTGCCTGAACCAATGGGATGTGCTCATCTCGAACCCTCATTCCGCCTGGCGATGAGCTCAAACGAAGGAGCCCAAACCATACGGCCTCCCGTTACCTTATAGAGCAGCTCCGCACAGGACCAGAAGGCCATCGCACCAATCCGCCATTTGAGGCGACTTATCCACGGATTCCCCGAAGTGAGAGGCCCGCGACTCGGAACTGAATTATGGATCGCGATGGTGTCCAATCCGATCCCCTTCAGCAACGAACGGAGGGCTTCAGGTGAATACAGAAAAAGGTGAAAGGCCTGATCAGAGCGTGACCCGACCCAACGGGCCGGTGTCCGCATCGGGAGATGAAATGCCCCATTGGTCTCTCTGATGACGACGAGGCCCGCTGGCGTTAGTGCACCCGAGACCTGTCGCAAGAGGCTCGCCGGATTCGTCACTGTCTGCAGTACATTCACAAGTGTGATCACGTCGAACGGTTCATGCTCACCAGCCCGTTCCAACCAATCGGAAGAGAGCATCGTCAGATCGCGACGAGCGGCGCGCGCGACAGCTTTCTTCGACATCTCTAACCCATAACAGGTCCATCCCGCCGATTGACAGAGTGACAAGAACGCGCCGTCTCCACAGCCTACATCGAGCAGCCGACCAGGAGGCTGCCGGTACATGCCCAGACGACGTGCGACACTCTCAAACACAGGTTCTCGGTCGGACGACGCCTCAGCCTCACCGTAGGCCTCGTCGTAGTCTTCACGGTAAAACTCCTCGACCGTAGTCGCCAATGGACGAGGATTCAGAAACACGAGATCACAGTCAGAACAACGGACATACCGTCTGGTCAGCGTCTGAAATACGTCGACCAGCATCGCTTGACTGCCACAGGGACAAGCAACGGATTCCGTCTCCGGCATGGTTTCCGTCTTCACGCCGCTACCCGTTTCTGGACTGGCGCCTGCACGCCCGCGTCCTGCAACGCCATATCAAAGACCGCCGTGGTATTTGCAACCATTCGATTCACTGTGAAGCGCTCTCGGACCAGCGTTCGCCCCGCTGCCCCCATCCTCAAGGCAGCGCTTTGATCACTCAGCATCTCCCGAATCGCCCGCGCCAAGGCCTGTGGGTCACGCGGTGGCACGAGCAATCCCGTCTTGTGGTCTTCAATTAATTCCGGCACTCCATTGACACGTGACGCGACCACCGGACGACCCATGGCCAACGCCTCCAGCAACACAAAGGGGAATCCCTCGGAGAGTGACGGCAGCACAAACAAATCCGCAGCAGCCAGAATATCGGTAATGTCCTCACGAGCCCCTACAAACCGACAGGCCCGTTCGACACCCAGGTCAATCGCCATCCGCTGCAATACATCCTGCAACTCGCCCTCTCCTACGAACACACTGCAAAGCTGGGGCCATGTTTCGAACAAGCGGGGAAGCGCCTGCAAGAGGTAACGATGGCCCTTTTGTTCCGTCAATCGCGCGATCGTGACCAGCACCGGTCCCTGTCTAATTCCCAATTCTTGTCTGACTTTTCGGTAGTCCGGCTGTGACGGAAACGTCGAGAGGTCCACTCCGTTGTAAACGGTCTGTGTCTTCGCTGCTACAGCCGGGCACTCGTCGATCAGGTCGCGACGATTGGCATCCGATACACAAATAATCCGATGGACCAGGGGAAGCGTCAGGCGTAACAAGTACGTATAGAGCCATCGTTTGAGCGAACGAACTTCATAGTCTTTCAGTGAATTATGCACCGTCGAGATAATGACCGGCACACCGGCCAGACGTCCTGCAATCCGTCCATAGAAATTCGCGCGCGCTCCGTGCGTCTGAAGAATCGTCACTCTCTCCCGCACCAGCAACCGCGTCAACCGCCAGAGGGCAATGGGATTGAACAACGGCGCCAAATGGACGAGGTGTGTCTCCACTCCTCGCTCTTGCATGCGCCCCACAAACGGACCGGGCTCCGGACAGATCAGCAGCGCTCGATACTGCGCGTGGTCGAGACGATCCAAAAGCAGTTCCAGATACCGTTCGCCGCCTCCGTAACCGGCCGATCCTGCCAGCTCTGCAAGGACGACCGGAATCATGGCTTTCTCCCTAGGATCAGTAAACTCCCGCGCAAATGTGGGATGAGATAGAACGGCACCTTGGCCCAGTCAATCGTACTCTGGCGATTGGTCTTTTGGCAGTCCTGCGTGTCCTCGCCCAAAAAAAACTGTGACAGGGCGATATCAAACCCGACATGGCGCAGCATTTCTGCCAGCTCATGCATCGCATATTCCCGCGCATGCGGTCGCCATTCGTCGTTCGGATCGTTGTAACCGGGCGGGGCCAGTCGATCGTTGGGCGATCGACCGATCAGCAATTTGAAAACATTGCCGATACGAGTGACGTTAGGTGTTGTGATGACGAGATGGCCGCCAGACTTCAAAATTCTGTATGCTTCTGTCATCAGATGAAAGGGCGAGGTGAGGTGTTCAATGATTTCCAGGGCAAACACGAGCTGCGCGGAATGATCGGGCAGCGGTACTTTTTCCTGGTACCCTTTGGACATGAATTGTTTCCCGGCCGGATCGAGGTTGACGGTGAGAATCTCCACATCGGCATCCTGGCTCATGAACTGTACAAACTCTGGACTGGCCATCAACCCGGCGCCGAACAGACGCGCCTCTCTCGTTGGCTCAATCCCACGCAAAAGTCGCAATAGGCTACCCGGGAAGGGACCGAAATCTACGATCGTCTGCAGTCCCTCAGGCAACCGCTGCAGTCCGCTTCGCAGCGCAACATGGAGACGATCACGACATTTCAATGCGTGATTCATCGGCTTGGTGAAGCGCGCGTCCTTTACACCAAACGTCTCGTACTGAGAGGGTCTGTAGGATTGAACCAGCCCATTGAATTGGCTTTTGGTCAGTTCGTATGCCACGACCTCACGGTTTCCTTCCGACGATCAGAAGGGTATCGCTGAGCAATTTAAAATGGAGCCGATTGAGCCGATCGAATCGTTGACGCAAACCCGTAAGCCTCACCACCTGAAGACCGGCCTTCCCCACAAGTTGTTCAAGCAGGGATGCACTGAACGAATGCAAATGGCGGTCGTCAGCGGTCACGGATGGCACATGCCCGCGCAACGCTTGGACGCGGAACCGCCAAAATGCGACGTTCGGAACGGTCAGCAAGACATGGCCCCCTTGCCTGAGGACCCGGGTACACTCCGCCAGAACACGGTCCGGTTGGATCAAATGCTCAATCACCTCGCTCCCAATCACCAGATCGAAACTCGCGGCATGTTCCGGCAAGACCTCATAATTGAGATCTACGGAGTACTGCCGATCGAGGCCTACACTGCGAGCAAGAGCCACAGTGGACAGATCACAACCATGAATTATCACGTCAGAACAATTTGCTCGAATCGCCCTTGCCAGCCGTCCATCTCCGCACCCTACATCCAAAATCTTCCTGGAGCCTAGCTGTTGAACCACGCTGCTGATCTGCTCATACCGGCGCACGCCGTCAAACGCCTTTGTCCCGACTTTCCACCCGTTCCATTCGTCGTCGTACCGCTCACGCTGGCCTACGCTGGCGAGATTCATTGAGCACCGAGACCTTTCTTCACACCGAGCACGTACAGGCCGTTTCCGCGGCGTGGAGGCAGCAACATTTCGCCCATCACACACAGCACAATCACGGGAAGCAGGAGCAGTCCAATACCTCGCACCCTCCGTCGTTCCCCGAGCGAATACACCTCTTTGAACCACGCCGTCACCCCATTAAAGGTCCACTGCGCATCAATAACAGAAACAGATCGACCCTCAAGATCGGCGATCAGCGTCGCTTTGTCGAATCCTTCACGTACATGATCATCGCCTGTTCGATGTTCGCGGAAACCGTTAGCCGTCCCCTCATCCGTCGCATCGAACCAGGTGTGCTGTTCGATGCTGGGAACGTGGATGAAGATCATGCCGCCTGGTCTCAAGGCCCTCACGAGGCAATCCAGTACATCGGCATAATCATCAATGTGCTCCAACACGTCAATCGAATAGACCAGATCATACGCCGACACCTTGGTTAAGCTCGCCAGGTCTGCTTCCCTAAAAAAAAGATTCGAACGAGAACCCTGTGGAGTGGGAGAGACCACAGTGTGCGCACAGTGCAGATCCCAGCCTTCGACGAAACAGCTAGGATAACGGGCGGCCAGTACGGCCGCCAACTGACCTTCGGGTCCGCATCCGGCATCTAGGATCACTTTGTTTCCAGTCCTCAAAAACTTCGCGACGGAGCGTTGGAGATACAAGCTTTTAACGACCAAACCGGTATGGACGCCACCGAACCAGCGTGCGACCATCGTCTGTGTGACCCATCGGCACAGACGGACGAAAAGACCCGCCTGATCAGGTATCGAATCGGCTAGCCGCCCGTTGAGATGTGGTGCTCGTTGTTCTGCGCTCATGTCCTGACGCATCCTGTGTACACAGTCATGGTTTGCTCAGCTGCACGATCCCAGCTGAACGGGGGTTCGGCGAAACCATTTCTCAATCAGTTCGCCGCGCATTGTGTCATCCGCAATGAGACGTTCCAGGCTCTCCGGCAACGCCGCATGGGGATACTGCGCACCAGCAGTATCCCCATATCCCCCGCTACTTCCAGTAAAGGTGAAATCATATAGGCAATCACGGGCTCACCTATGACCATCGCTTCTAGAGGAGACAATGCGAACCATTCGCAGAAGAAAGAATAGGTAAAAAGCACCACTCACTGGCACAAAAGAAGCCCACGAAGAACGGTATCACGTGGGAGCGCAGTGCGGCCAGTTTCAATTGGAAATTGAACATGTTACGAATTTTGTTCAACCTAGTTTGGCCTAGCTCTCGATGAAATGAGGGTCGGCCCCATGGCCTTCAACATCCTGACTGTCCTTTGCCTTGATCCTGTTCAGGCCGATCCATCTTGCAGACGGCTGCTGATGCTTCCAAGTCAGCATCGTGCATCTGATATTGGTTTCGACGCTGTTCGTGCTGAGCCTGTCGAAGCACGCACAAAACTGAGCAATGACGTGGCCCTTTCGAGAAGATCCTGGCGAACGGAACATGAAAAACTCACCCCGCTAGCTTCTCCGCCCTTGTGCTATCGTACGCAGCGGTGCCGGTTGCTCGGTCGGGCGGTACAACCGCTTAAAGCTCGCGAGATGATTCTGAATGAGCTGCCGCCGCTGCGATGATGCAGATTGCCCTCCCAAGAGGCACAGAAGCCTGAAGGCGATCCCAGCAGCAATCCAGAGTTTCATGGCAACACGTTTGCCCGGCGAGAAGTGTTTCTCGACGTAGCGGATGCGGCTTAACTCCCACTCAAGTTTCAATCGAGCAACAGCGTGTCCACTGCTCCGTCCAACCAGATGCACGATCTCCGCCTCAGCGAGATGGTACACGCGATATCCTTGCCGATGAATCCGCCGGCAAAGATCGACGTCCTCGAAATACATGAAAAACCCTTCGTCGAGCCCACCAAGCTGGCGCAACAGATCGGTGCGCACCACGAGGCAAGCCCCGTTCGCCCAATCGACATTTTGTGACAGAGTGCAATCCACCGCCTTCGTCGCCACGGCAGCCGCTTGCATGGTGGGGGCCATTCGTTGGAGCAGGGCCGCATGGAATAAGTGATCACGAAGGGAGGGAAAAGGAAAACAGGTTTGACTCAGGTGACCGTCTCCCCTCCATTGCTTACAACTCACCGCTCCGACGTCAGGATAATTGTTTAGGTACGCGACCATGGTCGCTAACGCCTGATCCCTGACAATCGTGTCGCTGTTGAGTAACAGCACGTACCGACCGCGACTCACGGCCAAGGCCTGATTCACGGCTTTGGCGAATCCTCGATTGTCCGGATTCGCAATAATCCACATGGCAGGATAGGCGCCCTTCAATGCAGCCACCGTCCCGTCATGCGAATCATTGTCGACGACGATCACTTCGAATGTGACGGTAGTTGTGTGGGCATGGATAGAGCGAACACAGTCTAGGAGCACATCCTTCGTGTTGTAACTCACGATGGCGATCGACAGATCGATTAACGAGGAAGTCAGATATTGTGTATCAGCCGGCATTATAAAATCTCGATGCTACACATCGAACTCCGCCACGATGATCTGCCGGTAGCAGGGACCAACATTGAGCCAGCGACGCACATGCACCACCACAATGGCCAGACGATGTACGGCATAACTGACCCGGTCCGTCCGCATCCACAGGCGAAGCAGCATCCGATGCACCCACACATTCAGATTCGGTTCGCAATGGAGTCGGATGGATCTCCCGCTATCCTTGGCAATGCCCTCCATCTCGGCAAGAACGGTTTCCAGTCTGGGAAGACCATTGGCAATGTGCTCATCAAGAAACGGAAACGACTCGCCTTTCTGCGCCCGATAATACAGATGTAGGGCCTGGTCTTCCCGTTCGGCTTGAAATCCCATTGGGCACCCCATGTAAACCCGCCGCTTGGTGACCCTCATGAGTTCCCGAAGAAAACGGTTCCGGTCAGAAGACTTGATATGTTCCAACGTGTCCATACAGACCGTGTAGTCAAACGCTCCGGACTGAAACGGTAACGCCTGCCCCTTCGCAAGGACAGGAGTCACCAGTGCAGCGCGCGCGGTCCCCATGACACAATCCACTCCAATCACTGGCCGGCGAAGATAGGTTGTCAGGCCCGAGCGGTTCACCCCTACCTCCAAGATTAAACCGCTCGGAGGCTCGGCACGAATCGATTCCACTACCGGCAAGTACCGCAATGCAATTTCTGGTACCCAGTCCGGATAGCGCCGATTCCACCAATCTGTTGCACGGTGCCGCATCGTAGTCGTCATCTGTCAGCGATATTCCCAGAGAACTTTCAACCGTGGGACTTCGACCAGCCAGAGATAGCCGCTATAGAGCCCCAGTCCCCCCAGGCAGGCTGAGACCAGCACCCAGGAGGTTGGCGGCGTTGAAGTTGCTTCTGACATCAGGAGGATAATCCCGACAAGGAACCCTGCTAAGAGACAGGCTCTTCCGACAGACCAGAATGTGGCACTCGCTGCCATTCCGATGAGGGCTCTGGTCCCGATACCTTGTAACAGCACTCCCAGCACATAGCTGGCGGCCAGTGCGACGGCACCGCCGGTGAGACCAAAATTCATGGTCAGTGGCACAATTATCACAGCGAAAAAGAGAAACTGCCCTCCCCAACATTTCATCTGGAGATCCGGCCTGTTTACCCCATAATGCAAGGCGGTCATGACGCTCAAATACCCGGCGCAGACGGCATACACACAAAGTATTCTGAGTGGCTCGACGATGGCGAGCCACTGAGGACCAAATGCCAACGGCACAATCACCGGAGCGAGCACCGCAACACCGGCCGCCAGTGGAATGAAGATAAGTCCAACCAGGCCCATTTGAAGTTCGAATACACGGGCCACACCAAGTCGGTCCTGTTGAAGCAACGAATAGGTAGGCAGGCTGATCTGATGGATCAACACCGTGGCCCGGACGCCCAACAAGAGAGGAATCGCCAGCGCGATCTGATAGAAGCCCAACGCCTCTTGGCCGAGTGCGCGACCGATGACCAGCTCTCCCCCACTCATGACGCCGAAGATACAGAGCGTCGCGACATTCAAATGTTTTCCATAGCACAGAAAGTAATCGCGTGCAGGACGATAGAGCGACAGGCGTGGCCGGAACGGTGCCACCCGGAATGACAGCAGGCTACCCACGCACATCCCGATTAGCTGCCCAAGCAAGAGCGCCCATACGTTGCGGAGCCACAGGGCAAGAGCGATGATCGTACCTGCTTCGATCACGCGTCGGACAAGATCCATAGAGACACGCCGACGCAGATCTAGGTTCTTTAAGACGATGGCCATTGCCGGACTCTGTAGCCCCTGCAGCACGAGCATCCAGGCATGTACGCGCAACAAGGACGCCAGTTGAGGCATCTGCATGGCCTGGCCAATCACATCAGCCGCTACCCAGAGACAGGCTGCCATAGCGACTCCCCGCGCAATCGCGACGGTCCACGCGACAGCCAGGTCCTCACGGTCAACCTCCGCCTTGGCAATCAAGGCCGATTCAATCCCCAACTCACTGATTGTCATGAATGCCAGGACGATGATGGCGGATGCAGCCATCACGCCGAAATCTGACGGAGTTAACAGACGTGCCACCACCATCAGCTGGATCGCCGCGATCACTTTATCCAACACAAATCCCGCCCCGGCCCATCCACCAGCTTGGAGAATCCGGTGGCGCAGACGTGCCGGGGCTGGTTCAGCCCTATCCTGTTTGACCTGGGGTTTTGCCATTACCATGTCACGGCTGGTTATCATGCTGTCCGCCGCATCGCAGCAAGCGCCGCGCTGCACACGCGTTCCAGTTCTTGGGCCCGTGCTCCCCACGTATGGGCCTGGATCACCGCCATCCGTCCTCGTTCACCCATCTTCACTCGCTCATCAGGGTCCTCAAGAAGACGGACCAACTGCCTGGCCAAATCCTGTGCATCATCTGGCTCCGCTGCAAGTCCGCACCCAATGGCCTCTACCGTCTCTCCATACCCCGGCCCGACTGTCGTGAGCACGGGGCGCCCACAGGACAGGTACTCCCACAATTTCATGGAATCACCGGGATAAGATCGAGTTTGCCGATGCAACACGACACAGACATCGCAGGCCGCAATCCAGGTCGGCACCTGCGCCCAATCGGCCCGACCGACAAAGCGGATGGTTTCCGTCAGTCCTTGTTGCTGAACATGCTGTTCGAGAGCTTGTCTTGTTTGGCCTTCTCCCACCAGCAAAAATGTAGCGGAGGGGACCTTGTCACGCACGAAAGGCACGGCTTCGATCAACGTCTCCAAACCATGCCAGGGAAAGAATCCGCCGACAAATCCGATATAGGGTCCTTTGGCTGGAAGTCCAAGAACTTTCCTGGCAGCCTCATGCGATTGAGGATGGAAGCGATCCCCGTCGACCCCGTTGCGAATGATGTGACAACGCTCCGGTGGGATTCTGCAGGCGTCTTGCATCTGCATCACAATCTCGCGACAGATGCTCACCACCGCCTGCACACGGCGCGCAGCTGTTTTCAACGCAATGCGAAGCACCCATCGCACAAACGGGAACCGCCAGATCCCCTGCACCTCTTCCTCCGGCAAACCATTTACAAATAGCACGCTCGCGCAGGCATGATTTGACAGGGCGAGCAGCGGGGCTATCTGCCCTGGCGAATCGAACCACAACAGCACATCCGGCTCCCACGCCACTAGTTCCTGCCGCAAGACCTTCCATGAAGCAATCAAAAACGAGAAGGGCCGAAGACCGGCCAGCCGCCAAACAGACACGGGCCGGAAGGACAGCGAGGCAAACTCCTGAGCGATCTGATGGCCATGAGCAGGCTGGGGCGCCACGATTCTGATGGTATGGGTGCGTAGCGAAAGGGCCTTGGCAAATTCCAGCACTTGCCGGGCTCCGCCTGCCGCAATGCTCAGGTCTTCATCACAGAACACGAGGATGCGCATGGTGTATCGACGGCTGCTCGGTGGCAAGCCACTCTCTCAAGCGATTAGTGAGGTATGTCCAGCTAAACTCTTGCTCAACAAAGTGTCTCCCAATGGTTGCCATCCTGGCCTGCCGCTCCGGATCGTTTAAAAGTAGCAGCATCGCCTGAGCCAATGCGTCAGGATCGTCCGGCGGAACCAAGGCGACTCCGGCCTCTTGAACAAACGTGGCGGAGACAGAGGGGATCGCGCTGGCGATCACGGGCTTTCCGCATGCAAGGTAATCAAATATTTTGACCGGAGACGTTTCGCCCCGGTCCCCTCGAAACGGAGCCACACAGAGCGTCATGGCACCAATCCACATCGGAACCTCCTGATAGGCTATCCTTCCGGCCCAGGTAATACAGGGATTGAGAACCAGGCGATCTGCTTGTTGCTTCAACTCCGTAGCGGCTTCTCCGTCACCAACCAAGAGGAGATGCACGGATGGTAGGGTGCGTCTGATGATGGCCATCGCATCCAGCAAACACTGCAATCCTTGATAGCGGTAGAAACTCCCAACAAAACCAATGTAGTCACGGTCTAGGGCCATCCCGATTCGGCGCCGACAGGCCGCTGCGTCCTGAGGGATAAACAACCCGGTGTCCGTTCCACTCGGCAGCACGGCAACTCGATCAGGGGCCACATGATAGCGGCGAACGACGAGAGTGCGTAATCCCTCTGTCAAAACAACTATGCGATCACAGCGGCTGAGGGCGAAGGACGCCAGCCAGTGTTTGAGTCTCCTCTTGAGCCTGCGGTCGGACTCTGACCAATCAGGCACCGGCTCACCGTTCACCTCGCAGACGCACTGAGCCCCGACGAGTCTTGCAAACAACAACGGATGCGGACTGTCCATCCACCGGTAATACACGACGTCCGGTCTCGACCGCCAGGCTCGCACGAGAGCGACGATACAGGAGAGCACAGCGTAGGAAATCGGGCGCAACACCGGCCAAGGAAGGAGCGGAATCGGCGTGGACAAAAATCCCTGCTGGAGCAACGAGGAGCGATACCGTGGAGGAAAGACTGTTACGCTGTCGCCTCCTTCGACGAGCTGTCGCGCCAAGGTCCAGAGACGGACGAGCCCTACGGGATCGGATGGTGCGTCCGGCTCATACCAATAACAGAAGAGAAACCACCTCATACCAGCGCTCGCTGAGGGGCGGGGTTCGTCTGCCCAGATGTCAGGCGTGGCAAGACCATGACGAGTCCCGCGCAGAGCCAGAAGGGCTCCATGATGCGGATGATGATGAAGGTGTTGGCTCCGATGCCATGTGCGAGCATGGCCACCATGCCGAGCAGCAATCCATGGGCCAACCCCTTACAAAATGGATCCTGTTCGTCCAGAAAGGTCTCGCGCGCGCGCCGCCACAAGCAGACGATCAGGAAGATAAATGCTGCGATGCCCGCGAGACCCGTTTCGCCGAGAATCTTGACGTATTGGGCGTCGGCCCAGGCGTAGCCGGTCACACCACGTCCGAGCAGAGGACTGTGAAGCCAGTCTTTCAGCACATACTCCCATGAACGCAGCCTCTCAGTGGTGGAGAGATCCAGCCCAACGTCTCCCACTATAATTTCGCCCCCGTACTGACGTCCAAAAAACGTCTCGCTAACCCGATGTTTCACATTATCAGGTGCTAAAAAAGGGAGCACGACCGCGAGTAGGAGTATGAGCGCGACCATACCGGGGCGCCGCCATTGCGTCACGGCGACAGCCAGCATCAAGACACCAGCGGCCAGGTAGGAGGAGCGGGAGAGCGTGGCCATGAGCGCCAGACTGATGAACCCCATGAGAGAAACAAGCACAACCCGCATCGCTCGTGACTTCAAATGGAGGAATAGGCCCATGACGATCGCCATGATGAAGACGAGGTACCCGCCGAGAGTATTGGGTTCACCGCTTTGTCCTTCAAACGGCGCGCTAGCCCGTTGTCCGCTTGGAATCTGAACAATCGCATACACGCTAATCACGAAGCTGACCGCCAGCAACGCCGTCACCAGACTGACGACTTGCCGTTTGGTCGACACATGATTGACGACCATAAAAAACACAAAAAAGTATTCAAAATATTTCAGAATGAAAAAGAAACCCGTGAGCGGACGGACGCGACCGGCGACGACGCCGATCAGCGTCGCGAGCACACAGACCAGCATGTAATAGACGATGGGACGATTGATCGGGGTCTTGCGAATAAGAGCCAGATCGCGATAGATGATCGTCTTAACCAGCCAACTGAATCCGATGATCACGAGCAAGAGATCATCCACACGCAACGAGAGCTCTCGTCCACCGACGCCTCTTCCCTCCGCTCGCCCAACGGAGATTTCAGGAGAGAGCAACATAGAAAAAATCAGCAAAAAGAGCGAGGCGGGAACCGACGTGAAGGCCACCAGCACAATGAGGAAACCGAAGACGACCTGTAAGCCGACCGTCGGGGTCGCCAGTGTGAGGCCCAGCGCAAGCACGGCGGCCAACACTGAGACAATGACGGCATCTTGCGGTTTCACCAGTGACGCATGCATGGTATGTCAGCTCCTATAGCCGCGTCAGCGATATTCGTAGCGGTAGATACCGTAGTCAGGCGTGACCTCTGATTTCACGTTCGTCAAGACGATGCCCATCACATTGGCCTGCGCATGGTCCAGGAGAAACTTGGCCCGCTTGAGGGCATTCCGACCAATCCGCCCAACCTGGTAAACCAGGATCGTCCCGTCAACGCGTGAGCTGAATGTCACCGCATCCGTGACTGGAAGAATGGGAGGCGTATCGAAGAGCACGAGGTCGTATTCCTCATTCATCTCACTCACCAACATCGAGATCTTGTCCATGTTGAGGAACTGGTTCGGATTGCCGACCTCCGACCCGGCGGTCAGAATATTCAGGTTATCCAACCCGGGCGTGCTCATCACTCGATCCGCCCCCATCGACCCGAGCATCAGATCCGTGGCAGACCGTACGTGACTGCGCCAGGAGGTACCGCCCACTAGAGCATCTGCCAGGCCCGGGACCCGCTCGAGACCCAACCGCTGATGCACAATCGGCCTCCGAAGGTCTGCGTCGACAAGTAATACTCGTTGCCCTTCCTGGGCGAGCGTGATCGCCAAATTGGTGACACAGGTGCTCTTACCCTCTCCAATCCCTGCGCTGGTGAAGAGGATGGATTTGACCTTCCGATCCATGCTAGCGAATTGAATATTCGTTCGCAGCGACCGCAGACTCTCGGACAGGGGAGACTTCGGATCGACCAGGCAAATGAGTTTCGAGAAGTTTTCCACAGTCGACGCAGAGGCATGGGCTGGAAGCGCCGCGCGGGCGGCTTCCAGCATCTCTTTTCCATTGAACTGTGGAATCACGCCGAGGACCGGCACCTTGAGAAACTCTTCGATTCCCTCAATGGTACCGATCGACGTATCGAATGATTCGCGCGCAAAGGCCACGACGATCCCGAGAAAGAGCCCCATGAGAGAGCCCACCATGAGGTTCAGCTCCATGTTGGGCGCATTGATCGGTGCGCTGGGCTTAATGGCCGGCGCAATAATCGTCACCTCTTCAATCCGCTCAGCGCTCTTGATCTGTAGTTCTTGATGCTTGCCCTTGAGCGTCGCCAACAAATCGACGTTGACTTTCACCTCACGCTCGAGGCGACTCATCTGAATCGCCGCTCGCGGGAACTGCAAATACCGGCCTCGATAGCGATCGCGTTGATCCAGAAGCGTGGCCTCACGGTCTTGCATGGTCTTGAGCTTGGCTCGGAGTTCAAGAACCATCTCCGCTCTGACGTTGTCGATCTTTTGCTGGTGCTCCCGGACTTGCGGATGATCCGTTGTATAGTTGATCAGCAGTGTGTTTCGTTCCTGGAGGAGATCAAGGAGACGCTGATTCAAGATCGTGAGCAGTGCATTCTGCTCCTCCGTGAAGATCCGACCGGTTTGGTTCCCGATTACCGCATCGGATCGATTGAGCACCGAGATCTGCCGTTCCCCCTCCGCCCGCTTTCGCATCACCTCATTATGCTGCTCTTCCAGCTTGGTGAATGTCTCCAGCGCAGCGTGCGCCTCGTCGGTCAGAAAGACCTGCCCTTCCCGTTCCCTAAACGCCCGCAGCTCTTCTTCCGCATTATTCAACTGCTTTTCGAGGCCTGCCAGCTGTTCCTCGACAAACCGCCGCGACTCCATGACGAGACGGTTCCGGGCCATGATATTTTCCAGACGATAGGCATTGGCCACTGCATTGGCCGTCTTCTCTGCCTTCTCAGGCTGATCCGAGGTGGCCGTGATGCGGATGATGTTCGTATCGCCTTCCCGCTGCGTTTTAATTTCCTGACCGAGGTTATACACGGCGTTGAGGTAGGTGGCCGATCGTTTCTCTTCCGGCGTCAAGGTTGCCGGCACATGACCTAATTCCATCGCCACACGCTCCATCACGGGAAACCCCCTGATAAATTCGGTCTGGGAGTTAAGATCGTTGGAATTGGAGAATGACATGCTCTCGATTAACTGTTGGGCCATGGTACTCGTTCTGTCGAACTTTACTCGCGCAGACGCTTCATAAAGCGGACTCGGCTTGAATATTTCTGAAAACAGGAACGTGAACAACAGCACAAGCCCCGCCGCCAGCAAAATAAGATACTTCCTCTTCTTGAGGATCAGCCAATAGTCGATGACGTTGAGTTCATATTGGGCCATAGGGTCAGCGTCCTTCTTTCGTCTCGATTGCGACTATCATCGCCCCAGCAGCGTGGGAATAAGGAACACCGGGAAGAGCGGTGCGATCCCAGCCGAAATGATCGGCATCATCTTTTTCCCAGCTTCGGAAGCATCGCCCAGATGTTCGCGCGGCACAAAGACAATGTCGTTTTCCTCTAACGCGAGGTTCCTTGTCATATCGCCATAGGTAAACGCGCGCGCAAGATCAGCCATCAGCATGGTCGGCTTTGAGAGGTCACCGCCTCGGATCACCCGGACTTCCTCCATCAACGCCGTTTCCTGGTACATGTCGACAGCGGCAATGGCTTGCAGCACGGTCATATGTCTCGACATGGGAACCATCCCTGGTTTCTTCACATCCCCAAACACGAAGACACGTTTGACCTTCAGGACTTTTTTCTTCAGTAGGACCTGTACACGCGGCTCATGCATATAGGGCACCGCAGCTTCCTGAACACGGGTTTCCGCCAGAGCCGCGGTGATGCCCCCGACATCCACTTCCATAAAGCCGACAGAGACCTTTCCGTTCTCCCGCACGACACTGGCGAACTTCTCCTCGCCGGCACCGCGACGAATCACCACCTCAAGCGTGTCACCAGTTTCGATAGGCGTTTCCGAGGTCGGGACGGTTTCATCGGCGTAGACATCTCCCCTCGGCAACGGTGGGATCGCCGTCCCAGGGGCGCTGATTGCCGAGGGTGGCAAAGACGAACTGGCCGGATTGTGGCACCCGAGAAACGCCACAGCGAGAATCGCACCAACGCCCAGAAGACCGATGAGATGTTGTGGTATTAGCTGTCGCACGGCCTCATCTCCTATTCTCCTATCGCGGATCAACCGAGGGGCACCACTTCCACAATGTGGAGGGACGTCTCGGTTCGCAAATTCACCGTCTTCGATATCGCTGCGCAAGCCGATGCAGTCTGTTGCGAGAGTTGCAGGATCGGACGCAGCGGGTACTGACGATTCAACTGAAACACGACTCCGGTTTCACCGGTGTTCAGTCGAACGGTCGTCCCTAACGGATAGATCGAGAGTTGCTCGACCAAGCCCTTCAGAAGATGATGCGGAAATACTGTCTTGCCGTTTACGAGCAACGCACGGATTGCCCCATGAGGCGTCACGCCACTTCGATAGGGCCGTGCGCTCATCTGGGCGTCAAAGACGTCTGCTAGCCCGATTATGAGAGCCATTTCATCGATCTGATTGCCAGCCAACTTATTTGGATAACCGCTGCCATCCCATCGTTCATGCTCTTGGAGAATCACCCTCTCCACCCAAGGACAGGCTTCTCCCACTTCTTTGAACAGGCGAGCTCCCTGCTGTGGATGCTCCCTCACATATTGAAGTTCTTCTTCTGTTACCGTCCCGGTCTTGTACACTAGAGAATCCGGCAGGACGAACATACCAAGGTCGTGCAGCAATCCTGCTAAGGCAACCTGTTTGAGCTGTGCCGGCTCGTATCGAAGCGCTTCCGCAATTTTCACACTCACGACTGCGACACTCACGGCATTGTTGACGAGATAGTCTCCGGTATTGGCCTGCAGGACCGTCTGAACCAACTTGTCAGTGGCTTCTAGAGAGGCCACGATGCCAGATGCGATCCGGGCTGATTTATCGAGCGTCCAAGGCTGCCTCGTCTGAACCGCACGCTTGATTCCCTGAAGCTCATGGCATGCACGTTGATACCAATCGGTCTCAGCAACAGACGCTGACGGCCTGGAAAGTGGAACGGGAAGGCCGATCGGCCCCACGGTGCCGGTGGGGATTTTTTCATCAGGACTACCAGTTTCCTGACTCGACTGTCCTCGAATAAGATCGGTTAACCGTGTCACAGGCCCCCCAGCCTCTTTTTCATGATCAGCCCTATCACTAGCGGCTATTCACTCGTTTCCCAACTGGAAGGGGCGTTACAGGTTTCTCCTCCATTTTGGCAAACTCCCGTTCCAACATGGCCCTGATGAAGCCACTGGTCGTGTACCCCTGCTGTTTCAGGTTATCGAGCTGGGCTTTGAGATTGAGGGGTAACTGAATCACGATTCGCACGAGATTTGGCATACCCTAGCTCCCTTAAAAATTAGACACACAAATACTACGCCAGCGCGATTGGAGACTGCACATGCTATGCCTTGCTAGCAAGTGATGAAGGATGAATAAAATTGAGGCCTTATGCTACGAAACCTTCACTGGCGGTGAAAGCAGAGACAAAATTTGACTGGCAAGACGTGAAATGTGCACTCTCCCATTCGCTTGGACTGACCTGAGAATCAGCGACTGTGATCCTGCGCCGTAGGTCAACACCCAGCGGCTATGGTGGTAATCAATCAAGGTCACGCCATTGTTTCCAAATCCGAGACCAGTTCGCCTGTTCACAGGCCCACAGGCACGAAGCTCTGTTCGTCGGCTGCCACAACAACTCGCTCGCTCGATGCACGTGAAGCGTTGCGTCAGAGACTGCTCCGGCAAACCACACCCCGCCGTCCCGGTCGGTTCGTAACACCATACTGTTTTCCGACGCGTAGGCATCGAGTACTTCCGCTGCCGGGTGTCTGTAATGATTATGGCGGCCAACGGAAAATACGGCATACTGGGGATGCAACGATGCCAACCATTCGCGATTCAACGAACTCACCGCCCCGTGATGAGGTACCTTGAGGACTTCAATCGGACCATGAACCGGTGAGCGGATCATCCGTGACAAACCATCTTGCTCGACATCCGCCGCAAACAGCATCGTATGAAGGCCACAAGTTAGAAGCGTCACCACTGAACGATTATTCAACACATGCCCACCCGCATGGTTATCGTAGAGCGGCACATCACGGTGCCTGTCGGATGGTGGGTTGAGCACCACCATCCGACAGGACTCGGACGACACGATCTCTTGTCCTTCTCTGGCCACCTGCTCTTGTACCCCTCGATCGGCCAATGCCTGCTGTAATCGTCGATAGAACAGTTCTTCGCGGGTCTCTCCCGATCCCCAATAGCGCTTCACGATGAAATGGCGGACCACCCAGGCCAGACCTCCGACATGATCTAGTTGGGGATGTGTGCCAATGACCTGGTCGATGGCATGAATTCCCCTGTTCCAAAGAAACGGAGACACCACCCCACGGCCCATATCGAATCGTTCATACGCCGCCCCTCCGTCGATCAACACCACCTGTCCATCAGGCAGTTCAACGACTGCGCTATCGCCTTGCCCAACGTCCAGAAACGTGACTCGAAAGTGATCCCCATCAAGAAACATCCGTGGTGACCAGGCCCACCACAGCAAGAGCAATAGCACTCCGACACCTGCTGCCAACCGGAATGCCACGCCGCCCACTCGTCGCCACATCAATACGAGACAGGCATAAAACATCACGATTGTAAAAGCCGAAGGGGCCGCAATATGCCATTCCCCTCCCGGCAGCATCGACACTAGACGGACCGCAGCCACAAAGTGTTCAAGAAACCACTGATTCAGCGAAGCCAGGGGCAGCATGGTTCCCCCAACCACAAGCTGCCAGATTCCCGCAGCAAGTCCGATCGGAACCAGCAGAATCCCCATCACGGGAACGGCCACTACATTGGTAAAAAGACCGAGCCAGGGAAGTTGATTGAAATAGTACGCAACAACAGGAAGGGTCACCACGGTGACCACCCCGCTCATGGCCACAGAATCTCTCCCCCATAGAGCGCAGGTCCTCAGAAACGACGGCTCGTTCGGCAGCGCCTCTACTCCAGCATCGGTCGGCCAGGAGAGCCACCCGGCAATGGCAATGATGGACAAAAAAGAGAGCTGAAAGGAGATGTCGAATAGGGCCTGCGGATCGTGCAACAAAATCCCCACCGCGGCGGCAGAGAGGGCATGGAACAGACGGCGTTCCTGCCCGAGCCAGATCGCACTGAGCCCCACAGTCACCATCAGCAACGACCGTATGGTAGCCACTTCCGCCCCGGCCAGGCAGGCGTAGCCTGCGACAGGGAAAAGTGTACAGACAGCGGCAATGCGAGTCGGCGTAATTCTCCGAGACAACGCAAGAAGCCAATTCGCAGGCAACAGAATCATCGCCCATCTGACCACCGCAAAGATGAGCAGCGCCATGAGGCCCAAGTGGCTCCCTGAAATAGAAAGCAGATGAACCGTCCCGGTCACCATGAACTGATCCCGCAGATCTGGATCCAAATACCCTCGATCACCGATGATGATGCCCACATAGAGTCCCAGTGCGGGCTGGGAAAGGGTTTGCAGCGCGGCAAGGCGGATACTGACCCTCCATCGATCGAATTGATTCCAGATTGCCCACCAGACGTGTGCTCGCCCGGACTCAAGAAACTGCACCGCCTCGGATCCGGTCACCGTGGCGATCGCTTCGACCCCTTGCCGCTCAAGATACATCGCATAGTTGAATCCTCCGGGATTCAAGGACCCGCTCGGACGGCGCAACGTCGCCCGAAAGCCGACCCGATCGCCTTGAAAGAAAACTCGCTCCGGTGTGCGCCAGGTCAGACGAATTTGTCTGGACGCTCCCGACGTATCAATTGGACCGTCCGACCTGATAATCATGACCAGTCGATCTGGCGCCTGTTGCACGGGTGCCACGATACGACCGGTCACCTCGATCACCGTATCGGACGCGTGCTCAACCATCGGAGCACGCGCAGCCAGATTGACGACCACCGCCCAATAGACAACTCCCACCAAGAGTGCTCCGTAGAGCCAAGTTGCCTGGCGGACAGTGACCCGATTGAGTTGTTCAAGGACGAAGGCGCCTAGCAAGGTAACGAGAAGCAGGAACGAGAGTGAGAGAGGGAAATAGGAAATCTGTGATCCGACGAGGAGCCCGGTGATGAAGGCAACGGTAAGGGACGGCAGCATGGGCCACCCTCAGTGGGGGGCGACGACCCTAACCCAAATGAGTCCTGACGACGTCGACTAGTCGCTTGGCCACTTCGCGGATCGTGTCATCGCACTCACCTTCGACCATCACCCGCAAGAGCGGTTCGGTCCCGGAGTAGCGCACCAACACGCGCCCGCTGCCGTTGAGGCTCTGCTCACTTTCACGGATCGCACGTTGCAGTTCAGGAACTGTGTCGAGGTTCGGCTTCTTCGTCACGTTCACATTCAGTAATACTTGTGGCACCGCCGTCATGGCTTGGGCCAGTTCGGACAAGGGCTTTCCCGTGCGCTTCATCAGCGACAAGACTTGCAACGCCGACAGCAACCCGTCACCGGTTGTATTATGATCCAGGAAGATGAAATGGCCGGACTGCTCTCCTCCGAAATTATACCCATCGGCCGACATCCGTTCGAGCAAATATCTGTCACCGACGGCAGTCCTCTCAAGGGTAATACCGGCTTTTGTCATGGCAAGCTCTAATCCGAAGTTGCTCATGACAGTCCCCACCACCGTCTGCTTGGCCAACCGCCCCTGGCGATGAAGATCGAGTGCCAACATCGCCATAATATGATCGCCGTCCACGACGCGTCCCTGTTCGCAGACGAAAATGGCGCGATCGGCATCCCCGTCCAGCGCCACTCCGAGATGGGCCCCCTGGTCACGGACCGCCTTCTGCAGCAGTTCAGGATGGACCGCGCCACAACCGGCATTGATATTCATCCCGTCCGGCTCACCACCGATCACTTCGACCTTCGCCCCGAGTTCGCGCAACACCTTTGGCGCGACCTTGTAGGCTGCACCATTGGCACAATCAACCACCACTTTGACCCCCTGGAAGTCCAGCTCCTTCGGGAGAGACCGCTTGACGAACTCGATATAACGCCCCTCGGCATCGTCGATTCGATAGGCTTTCCCAATGGCATCGGCCGTCGGCCGGAGATGGGCAATCCCGTTTGAAACAATGAGTTCCTCAATACGAGCTTCCATCTCATCGGGCAGCTTGAACCCGTCGTTGGAAAAAAACTTGATGCCGTTATCCTGGTAGGGATTGTGCGATGCCGAGATCATCACCCCGGCATCAGCACGGAGACTCCTCGTCAAGAATGCAATCGCCGGCGTCGGCATCGGACCGACCAGCAAGACATCGACACCCATCGAGCAAATCCCAGAGGTCAACGCCGATTCCAACATATAACCGGAGATGCGGGTATCTTTGCCGATCACGATTTGATGGCGTCCAGCCCGGCGCATGAACAAATGCGCCGCGGCCCGCCCCAGCTGCATCGCCATTTCGCTGGTCATCGGATCGAGGTTGGCGACCCCTCGGACCCCATCAGTACCGAACAATTTACGCATGTTGTGCTGTCATGAAAACGGTCGTCTGTCGATTAATTGCCGCTGCCACCTGAACCACATCCTTCATGGCCCTTACGTCATGAACGCGAAGGATTCCAGCCCCACGATCCACTGCTATCGCCACCGCCGCAGCCGTACCCCACTGACGCTCCTGCACCGAACGGTCCACGAGCTGCCCAAGAAACGCCTTCTGTGAGACACCGACCAGCAATGGACACTCAAACTGCACGAAACGACGCAATTGCGCTAGCAGCGTAAGGTTATGTACCAGCAGCTTACCAAATCCGATACCTGGATCAAGAATGATTTGCCTTCGTACAATGCCATGTGCCATCGCAAAACTGATTCGTTCCTCGAAAAATTCAGAGATCTCGCCGACCACATCGTCGTAGCGGGGGGCCTGCTGCATCGTGCGCGGCGTACCGTGCATGTGCATCAGGACGATTCCGGCTCCCGTTCTGGCGACCACATCGACCATGGCAGGGTCGCCTCGTAAAGCCGTCACATCGTTCACGAGAACCGCTCCCGCATCGAGGGCCGCGCGGGCAACAACAGCCTTTGAGGTATCGATGGAAATCGGAACGGTGACAGCTTTTGCCACTGCGGTCACAACGGACATAGCACGGCGACACTCTTCTACCTCGTCCACAACTTCAGCACCGGGACGCGTAGACTCTGCGCCGATATCCAACAGATCCGCCCCTTCTTCAACTAACTGAACGGCATGGGCCACGGCGGCCGCTGCATCCAAATAGCGGCCACCGTCGAAGAACGAATCCGGCGTCACATTCACAATGCCCATAATTAACGGTCGGTCGGAGAATTCGATCAGCCGATCCTTCGCCTGCCGTGTCAATGACTTCGTTTCTAACACCGACGGCGTCTCCTTATAGATAGGGATCTGCCACGCAACCCAAGACCGCCAACAATCGTGGCCGCCTAGGGTACACGTCACAACACCCCACTCGCGAGAAGCACTCCCTTCTCGCCTATCGTCTTTCAAGATGTACTGCCCGGGACTCCAATGCCCTTACTGGCGTCCCGGGATCAGCGCTGCAGAATTTAGGCAGGAACCGTTTGGGATGTGGACTGCATGATGATCTGATCAATATCAGCGGAATCGAGCACTTCTTTTTCCAAAAGTGCTTGCGCCAAACCCTTCAGGCTGGCCATATTTTCCGTAAGCAGCCGCTTCGCCCGCTCATAGTTTTCCATTACAAGTCGTTTGACTTCCTTGTCGATCTCCATGGCTATTTGATCGCTGTAGTCACGCTGGCTCCCGAGCTCTCGCCCAAGAAAAACCGCTTCTTCTTTTTTACCGAACGTCAGGGGGCCCATCTTTTCACTCATGCCCCATTCACAGACCATCTTCCTCGCAAGATCCGTCGCCCGCTCGAGATCGTTCCCCGCTCCGGTCGTCATGTCATTCAAAACCAACTCTTCCGCCACACGCCCTCCCATAAGGATGGCGAGCTGGTTATATAAGTAATCCTTCGAATAGTTGTGCCGGTCATCGGTGGGGAGCTGCATCGTCACACCCAAGGCACGACCCCGAGGAATAATGGTTACTTTGTGCACGGGATCCGTTCCAGGAATCAGCTTAGCGATGAGCGCGTGCCCAGCTTCATGATAGGCCGTGGTCCGTTTCTCCTCATCGCTCAAGATCAGACTCTTCCGTTCAGCCCCCATCAGCACTTTGTCTTTGGCCATCTCGAAGTCGACCACTTCCACTTCTTTCTTGTTTAGTCTCGCGGCCCAGAGCGCCGCTTCGTTGACCAAGTTTTCCAGGTCAGCCCCTGAAAATCCCGGCGTGCCGCGCGCAATTATGTCCAGGTCCACGTTCGCCGCAATTGGAACTTTTTTCGTGTGCACCTTGAGAATTTCAGCACGGCCACGCAAGTCCGGTCGATTGACGACGATTTGCCGATCAAACCGCCCGGGTCTGAGCAAGGCAGGGTCGAGGACATCCGGTCGATTGGTCGCAGCAACCAAGATCACACCTTCTGTCGTATCAAATCCATCCATCTCGACGAGCAATTGATTGAGCGTCTGTTCACGCTCATCATGACCTCCGCCCAACCCTGCTCCACGGAGCCGACCAACGGCATCGATTTCGTCGATAAAGATAATACAGGGGGCATGTTTTTTCCCCTGCTCGAAAAGATCGCGAACACGAGAGGCTCCGACGCCGACAAACATTTCCACGAAATCCGATCCGCTGATACTGAAGAACGGTACACTGGCCTCACCGGCAATGGCCTTGGCCAGCAGCGTTTTTCCTGTACCGGGAGGACCCACGATCAAGACGCCCTTGGGAATGCGGCCGCCGAGCTTTTGGAACTTGCGCGGATCCTTGAGAAACTCGATGATCTCGAGCACTTCGTTCTTGGCTTCTTCGATACCTGCAACGTCAGCGAACATCACCTTCTTGCGCTCCTCCGTCAGCAGACGAGCTTTGCTCTTCCCGAAGGACATAGCCTTATTGCCCCCCATCTGCATTTGACGCATCAAGAAGAACCACAATCCCAGGAACAGTACAAACGGCCCCCAGGTCACAAGGAAGGTAATGTACCAAGGGCTTTCATCCGGTGGCTTCGCCTCGATCTGCACGCCCCGATCCCGCAAGACCTGCACCAGTTCAGGATATTCCACTGAGTAGGTTCGTATACGGGTCTTGTCTTTCAAGACGGCGCTGATGTGGCTGGCTTTGATGATGACCCGCTCGATCTCTCCCTTGTCGAGTTTGGTCATGAACTCACTAAAAATCACATCTTCTTCAGGCTCATGGTGTGGAACGCTGAAGAGATTGAATAGCAAAATCATGAAAAGGCCGACGACGACCCAGAAAAGTATATTCTTTGTCCTGGAATTCATCCAGATCTCCTTGTGGACGGCACGCAAGCGGTCAGAAAAACCGCGAACATGGTTGATGTTACCACAGGTTCATTCATACTGACAACCGTGTGACCACAGCCTTACTCTTGATCTTCCTCGATGTCCAGGACTGCCAGATAAGGAAGGTTCCGGTACTTTTGCTGGTAATCGAGCCCATACCCGACCACATATTTATTCGGAATCTTGAACCCCACATAGTCGATGACGACATTGACGGTCCGACGATCTGGCTTACTCAGCAAGGTGCAGACTTTAATTGACCGGGGCTTCTTTTTCGCCAAGGTCTTGATCAAGTGTTGGGCCGTCAGTCCGGAATCGACGATGTCTTCCACCAACAAGACGTCTTTACCTTTGATGTCCTCGGTCAGCTCGGTCACCACTTTAACCTTGCCGGATGTTTTTGCCCGAGACCCGTCACTCGTCACCATAAGAAAGTCCACTCGCATGGGAATTCTGATTGCGCGAGCCAAATCGGCATAGAAGGCATAGGCCCCCTTCAAGACCCCCACCAAGACGAAATCCTTCCCTGTATAGTCGGTCGTGATCTGCTTGCCCAGCTCACGAATCCTGGCACGCATTTCTTCCTGCGTCACGATCGGCCGACCGAAGATCCGTTCCATGCTCCCTTACTCCTTCTCTGAGGCCCTATTGCTCACCAAGACAACCAAACAACGTGTCGTCCCAGATCGAACGACGAAGCGTTCATCCTCCCGCATTCCCACCACCCAAAGAATTCCCTCTGGCGCCACCAATAATGGAACCTGCCAACGTTCGTGTCGAGCAACCTTCCTGTCGATAAAGAAATCCTGCAGCTTCTTGCTCTTCCCCTTCATCCCATGGGGAGAGAATCGATCGCCGGCTTGCCAAGCTCGAATCAATAAGGGCTCCGAAAACCGGTCAGCATCAAACAATGCTAATCCTTGAGAAGGAGCCCTACCCATCTCCTCGGCAGCACGACGAGTCATGAGTTGTACCTGAATTTGCTGGTTCGTTCCAGCCCAATAGACCGTGGAAGGCAGGGGAAGCGGCAGGGCCTCCCTCTTCCCCTGTCCTGAATCAGTCCCCTGCCTGTGATTTCTTCCTACACCTGGGCTAAATCGCACCGACCCCTGATCCAGAGTCACAAGGGCCTGCTTCAAAGACAGCCGGGTCCCGCTCCGTCCCTTGAGAAAGACACGTCGAACTGACTCCACCACACGAACGCTGCTGGCGCGCCCCTCGTCGTCATAGGTCCGCAGGACCGTCCGAACGAGACGCCGCTGAAGCGCAACCGGCAGCTCGATGAAGGCCTGACGGTTAAGCCGTTGCGCGTCTCCAGAATCCTGACTCACGAGTGTACGCACCAGTGAACTTGTAATTTGCTCCAGATATTGTTCGTCCGCGCGCAATAGATCTGCCTGCCGCTGCAACACAAGGACGGCAGCCGGCGCCAACTGCGTGATGACAGGAAGGAGTTCCTTCCTGATCCGATTGCGATGAAAGAGCTGCTTCTCATTGCTCGAATCACGACGATAGGTCAGCCCTTCATAATCCAAGTATGCCAACACTTCCTTACGGGTGGAGGCCAGGAGCGGACGAATAATTCTGTCTTCACGGGCGTAGGGCATCCCCGCTAACCCGGTCAGGCCCGCTCCACGCAACAGCCACATAAGCACCGTTTCCGCCTGGTCATTGGCGGTATGACCGACCGCAATGCGGTCAGCCCCTACCTCGTGCGCCAATTGCTTCATAAAGTCATAGCGCGCGTCGCGGGCCGAGGCTTGAAGCGATGAGCGCTGTCGGCGCTTGACCAGCTTGGGCCGATGAATGACAAGAGCCAGCTGTCGTTCTCGACAAAAATTATTGACGAACGATTCGTCACCGTCGGATTCCGGTCCGCGCAACCCATAATTACAATGGACCACTGTTAGCGTGAGCCGCCAGGATCGGGCCAGGCGATGGAGGAGAGACAGCAAGGCGACCGAGTCGGGCCCACCCGACACCGCCACCAACAAGTGATGACCGGGAACGAACAGCTGTTGCTGCCGCACCGTCCGAACAAGATGGGTCAACAACGCCGGTCGTGCGGCGGACCTGGATGACGGCCTCATGATCGTCTTCTCCATGGCCATGGTGGCCATGGTTACTGAACTCCCTGCGGAATTTGTCGCAAACTGATGCGCGCCTGCTCCACATCACGGGCAATTTGCTTCGACAGGTCGTCGGCAGAGGCAAAGGTGTGGTCGCCGCGTACCCGTCCCACAAACTGCACGGAGATCTCCTGGCCATAGAGATCACTGGTCTGATCCAACAGATGGACTTCGATCAGCCGCTCGCCCGCTCCAAAGGTCGGCCTCGTCCCAATATACGCGATCGCATCATAGGTCTGAGTACCGTGGACAGTCCGCGCGGCGTAGACTCCATCGGGCGGCACGACTCGATTAGCCGGGACGCGCAAATTGGCAGTAGGCCAGCCCAGCGCCTGCCCCTGCTGCATCCCCTGTACCACGGCGCCTCGAATTCCGTATACGCGTCCAAGCAACCTGGTAGCCCGCTCCATATTCCCTGTCTGAATCAGTTGGCGAATCCTGCTTGAACTCACCACGTCCCCCTCAATCATCACGGGAGTCACAGGATGTACGCGAACACCGTACTGCCCGCCGAGACGCACGAGGTCATCGATATGCCCGGCCCGGCCCTGCCCGAACGCAAAATGATTGCCCACAAACAGTTCAGACAGAGTGAGAGAGCGATGCAGGATATCCTCGACAAATTGATCTGGGCTCATCGCTGCGAAGGTGGGGGTAAAGTTCAGAAAGACCACTTCATCGATCCCCGCAGCTTCGAAGTGTGCAAGCTTTTCCTCCGGACTGGTAAGAAAACGAAGATCGACGTGGGGCGCGAGAATTTTCACCGGATGCGGCTCGAAGGTCAGCACGAGCGCGGTCCCCTGTGCCTTCCGGGCCGTCTCGACCACCGTCCGCAGCAGGACTCGATGGCCCAGGTGGTGCCCATCGAAATTGCCGATCGTGGCGACCGGGTACGGACGTGGACACTCATCGGATAGCCCACGCGTGACTTTCAGCATGGTCGTCAGCGGAGGAGACGCGCTGCGTCTTTGGCAAAATAGGTCAAAATGAGATCTGCGCCGGCCCGCTTAATCGAGAGCAAGGATTCCATCATGGCCCGCGATTCGTCGAGCCAGCCAGCTTTGGCGGCCGCCTTGATCATGCTGTACTCCCCGCTCACTTGATAGGCCGCTACCGGCAACAACATCTGCGCTCTGGCCGCGGCAATGATGTCAAGATACGGCAGTGCCGGTTTCACCATGATGATGTCGGCCCCCTCTTCAATATCGAGGGCAATCTCGCGAAGCGCTTCCCGCCGATTAGCCGGATCCATTTGATAGGATTGTCTGTCACCGAATTGCGGGCTTGAACATGCCGCATCCCGGAACGGTGCATAAAAGCTCGACGCGAATTTGGCTGCATAGGCCATAATTGGCAGCTCTGGAAAACCTGCTTGATCCAGCTCCGCCCGGATCGCCGCCACCCGCCCATCCATCATATCGGACGGGGCCACCATGTCAGCCCCGGCTTGCGCATGGGTCCTCGCCATCGCACGGAGACACTCCAACGTTTCATCGTTGAGAATGCGCCCGTCCTTGACGATTCCGCAATGGCCGTGATCGGTGTATTCGTCGATACAGACGTCGGTCACGACCATCAGCCCCGGGACCTGGTCTTTCACCGCTTTGACAGCCCGCTGCACGATGCCGTTCGGATCAAACCCTGCACTCCCCCGATCGTCTTTCCGATCAGGAATACCAAAGAGGATGATGGCGGGAATCCCCAAAGCTGCGATCTCACTTGCCTCTTTCAGCAAGAGATCGACAGAGAGCCGGAACTGGCCCGGCATCGAGGCGATCTCCTCTCGCCGGTCTCGCCCTTCGACGACGAACAGCGGAGAGATAAAATCAGACGGGGCAAGGCTCGTCTCCCGTACCATGCGACGAAAGGCCTCATGCTGCCGCAGTCGCCGGAGCCGCTGTATTGGGAAGGCCATCGGATTACTTCCTCGGAAGATTCGTCAAGAATACCACGAGGTCGCGCACAGAAATCATCCCGACCAAATTGCCACCCTGAGTCACGCCGAGATGGCGAGTATGCGTTTGGGCCATCAAATCGTTGGCATCTAACACTGTCTTGTTCGCCTCGATCGTCAAGATCGGGGCAGACATAATCTGTTCGACCGTTGTCTTGTGGGTATCGGCACCAGCCGCTACCACGCGCCGGACCATATCGGTATCCGTGAGGATTCCGACGATCTCCTTCCCGTTCGTTACGAACAGGCTACCGATGCCACGATCCCGCATGATACGTGCCGCCGTCTGTGCATCCGTATCCCGCGCAACCGTAATAAACTTCTCCCTTGGAACCATGAACGACTTGACTGGAACCATACAATGTCCTCCCTTGACTAATTCAGACCGTCACCCTGCCGTATGCTTCGGCCTATCCGCGCGTAGAGACGGCGACTCGAGCCTCTTCCCTGAAATACCTCACGATCGCTTCTGCCAGCGCCGGCACAGTATTTTCAGACGGCATGACCGTGACCGTCAACCCATACTCCTCCGCCGTGCGTGCCGTAATGGGTCCGATGCAGGCAATGACTATCCGCGCGACAAGTGGTCTCACCGCATCCCGCCCTCCAAAGACTTCCACGAAATTGCGAACGGTGGAGGAGCTCGTGAAGGTCACCGCCGCCACCCGCCCATCGTGAAGCTGTTGCGTCAAGGACGCAACGTCCACTGGGGGAGCGAGCGTCCGATAGACAGGAATCACATCGACGGTGGCCCCTAACTCACGCAATTGTTCCGGCAAGATTTCGCGAGCGACTTCGGCGCGTGGGATCAAGACGCGGCTCCCGTGGATTCCCACATGGGCCAATGCGGCGATCACGCCCTCTGCCTGAAACTCGGTTGGAACGACATCCGGAGTCAGCCCATAGGTTCCCAGTTCCTGCGCAGTTCTTGGTCCAATCGCGCACAGGCGAAGGTTCGCCAACGCGCGCGCATCTTTCCCTGCCGCATGAAGCCGGTCCATGAAAGGCCGCACCCCGTTCACGCTGGTAAAAATCAACCATTGATAGGTACTGAGACGAATCACCGCATCATCGATCGCCTGCCAACTAGCCGGAGGCACGATCTGAATCGTCGGAACTTCAACCGGCTCCGCGCCATAGGCCGCCAGTAGCTGGGAAAATTCTCTTGCCTGCTCCTGCGCACGGGTGAGCACGATCCGTTTCCCGAAGAGCGGCTTGGTTTCAAACCAATTCAGCTGTCCTCGCAATCGCACGACCTCACCCACTACGATCACCGTCGGCGGTTCGAAATGCGCAACTTCCGCTTTCTCGACAATATCGCCCAATGTCCCCACGATAGTCTGTTGGTCTGCTTTGGTCCCCCAACGGATCGCCGCAGCCGGCGTGTCGGGTGACCGCCCCTCCGACAGTAACTGTTTGACGATCGAAGGAAGATTCTTCATGCCCATCATGAACACGAGCGTCCCTGATGTACTGGCCAATTTGGGCCATTCCACAAATGCCGCCGGCTTGGTGGGATCTTCGTGCCCGGCCACAAACGTAACCGTGGAAGCCAACGTTCGATGGGTCACCGGGATGCCCGCATAGGCAGGAACCGCGACCGCCGCCGTCACACCAGGCACGATCTCGAAGTCGACCCCTGCAGCGGCCACCGCTTCTGCTTCTTCTCCACCGCGTCCGAAGACAAACGGGTCGCCCCCTTTGAGCCGAACCACCACGTTCCCCTCCTTGGCACGCTCAATGAGCAGGCGATTGATGTCGGCTTGGTCTTGATACTGCCCACGTCCACGCCGGCCAACATAGATGCGCTGGGCCGTAGCCGGAGCATACTGCAGTAAGACAGAATTCGCGAGATAATCGTACAGGACGATATCGGCCTGCTCCAGGCATTCCTTCCCTTTCAGCGTCAAGAGTCCAGGATCGCCTGGTCCCGCTCCCACTAGATAGACCTTCCCAGATCTTCTCGGTTTCGTCATGTGGTCCCGTAGATCGCTTGAAGAATTCTATCGCCACCACGTGCGAGCAATCGTTCCGCGAGTTGAATACCGATCGACTCCGGATCCTCAATGGTTCCTTCAACGGTATCGCGAATGAGCTCTTTGCCGTCCACGCTGGATACCAATCCTTCCAGTCTCACCCCTCTCCCGACCACTGTCGCATGCGCCGCGATCGGAACCTGACAGCCTCCTTGGAGGCGATGGAGCAAGGCACGTTCGGCAAGAACGGCTATCTTACTTGGCGCATGGTCCAAGCCACTCAACAACGAATGGATAAAGGGATCGGCGCGCCGGCCCTCGATGCCCAGCGCCCCCTGGCCAATGGCAGGCAAACTAATCTGCGGCGCAAGATACTCAGTAATCTCATGCGCCCAGGCCAATCGCCGGAGCCCGGCCGCGGCAAGCACGATGGCGTCGAACTGTCCCTCCCGTAATTTCTTGAGACGGGTATCCAAGTTCCCGCGCAACATGGCAATCGTGAGATCAGGCCTGGAATGCAAGAGTTGTGATTGGCGGCGAAGGCTGCTGGTCCCGATCCGGGCGCCACGAGGAAGGTCCACGAAGGACCGCCCGTCACGACTAATCAGTGCATCCCGGGGATCCTCGCGGGGCGGCACACAGAGTATAGCCAATCCCTCGGGCAACTCCGTGGGCACGTCTTTCATACTATGCACCGCCAGGTCGATCTCGCCGCTCAACAGCGCTTCCTCGATCTCCTTTACGAACAGTCCCTTCCCGCCAATTTGAGCCAGCGGGACGTCCAGAATCTTGTCTCCCGAGGTTTGGATCTTCCGCAACGTCACCGTCACATGCGGAGCCAGCGCGTGCAACTGCCCCTGCACCCACTCGCTCTGCTGCACCGCCAGCTTACTCCCGCGCGTTCCAAGCACGACGGTTGATCGTTCATGGCCGACTGTTGACATGGCTCCCTTTCACCGACTCACATCTGGTCTGTCTGGTTGATTTGGTTCATTTGCTTATTTTGTTCAACCACACGAACGAGACAACCAAATAACGGTCTTCTAACGCTCAATGGTCCGGCATCTTCGAACCAGCTCTCGGTGTCGCCTCTTCAGTATTCCGGATATCTTCTTGTGACGAATGACCGGTCTCCGGCGCAGATGACGCACTCCCATTAGCATTGGAGACCGCAGGGTCGCTGAGGCTGAAAAAGCGTCTCGCCGCTTCGACAAAGGCAGCCCCCTCCGAGGAATTCACCTCGGCCTTGAGCGTCACCATCGTATTATGAATGAGTTTGTTCACGATCGACGACGCCATAGCTTCGACTAATTCACGCTCCGGAGCAGACAGATTCGCCAATCGCCCCAAGGTCTTCTCGACTTCCGCCCGCTTGATGTCATCGACCCTCATACGAAGGGCCATGATGGTGGGAGTCACTTCGAGCG
Organism: Nitrospirota bacterium; assembly: GCA_032123755.1. Classification (GTDB taxonomy): domain Bacteria; phylum Nitrospirota; class Nitrospiria; order Nitrospirales; family Nitrospiraceae; genus Palsa-1315. The sequence goes on along the minus strand of JAQBES010000043.1, from coordinate 23,316 downwards.
ACTGGAGCCATTGCCGGACGATGACGACTTCATCCACCACCATCCGCTCGGCCTTTTCGGCCTCCTGCAAGCGTCCGCCGCGATTCTGTTCAACCCGCGCTTTCAAATCGTCGATGTCGAAGAGGAAAGCATTATCCACATGCCGCACGGCCGGATCGATATTGCGGGGAACCGAGATGTCGATCAGGAACATCGGACGATTCATCCGTTGCTTGATCGAGCGCTGCACGTCATCCTCGCTCACAAGATAATGTGCGGCTCCGGTCGACACCAAGACGATATCGGCCGAAGCCATATCCTCCCGAAACTCCTCAAAGGCGACCGCGATGCCGCCAAACCGGTTTGCCAACTCAACGGCATTTTGAGGATTCCTGGTCGTCACCCGCACATGCCGGACACCGCTGGCAATGAAATGCCGTGCCGCCAACTTCGCCATCTCCCCCGCCCCCACCAACAGCACCGTCTTCTCGCTTAAGTCCGAGAATATCTTTTTAGCTAATTCGACCGCGGCATAGCTGACCGACACCGCCATCTCGGCAATTTTCGTTTCCGTTCGCACACGCTTAGCGACGGAGATCGCTTTCTTCACGACCTTGTTCAGAATGATACCGGTCGTCTTGTGTGTAAGCGCGACGTCGAAGGCCTCTTTGATCTGGCCCAGAATCTGCGACTCGCCGACGATCATAGAGTCGAGACTGGAAGCCACACGGAATAAATGGCTGATCGCCCGATCCCCCTGGTGCCAGTACATATGGGGAGTCAGTTGCTCCGAGGACAGCGAAAGGTGGGCGTCAGCGAGGAAATCCTGGATTCGTCCATACCCTGCTTCGATCTCATCGACGACGGCATAGACCTCAACACGATTGCACGTCGACAATAATATCCCTTCCCGCACCCCCTGGTACGAACAGAGACGGGTCAGGGCTTCGCCCATCCGGCTCTCAGGGACCGCGAGTTTCTCGCGGATTTCGACCGGGGCTGTCTTGTGGCTCAAACCAACGACGACAATGTGCATATTACGACACCGGTCCGTGACTCTTGAGGACCACGCCGATAAGGGTCAGAATAACCCCTGCAAATCCAATGATTGTCAGGTACGCCGCGCGTTTGGCTCTCCAGCCCACCGTCAGTCGTCCCATCAATACGACGAAGTAGAATACCCACGTCACCACCGCCCAAGTTTGCTCGGGATTCCAGTTCAGATATGACCCCCGAGAGAATTCGGCAGAAAGCGCACCAGTAATGATGCCGAGCGTGAGAAGCGGAAATCCTGTTACGATTGACTGCTGATTCAGATGGTCCAGAAAATCCAGGGCGGGCAACTTCGAGTAGAGGACATTGAAACGTTTGGACTTGAGAAGTCCATCCTGAATCAGATACATGAGACCGGCCACAAAAGCGATGGCAAACCCCACCGTGCCGAGCATGCTCAGGGTGATATGGACCCACAGCGTGTGAAACATCGGAGTGAGCGTCGGAACGGTTTCCGGCAATGCCGCGGCGGAGACCAGCGAGACCAGTGCTAGGGGGACGATAAAGGAGCCCAGCACGTGCAAACGATGGCGATATTCCACGACGAGGAAGACCAGAATCAGCATCCAGGAAACAAACGACAGGGCTTCCTGGAACCCCGGCGGCGAGACATCCGTCGCCACGACCATCCGTGCGACCAACGCAATCGTGTGGGAGGCAAACCCGATCGCCGTCATACCCAGGGAGACCTTGGATAGGGCTTCCGAAGGCCTGAGCAAGTAGGAGAGATAGGAAACAGTGGCCGCAAAATACAAGGCCATCGTCACCATAAAAAACATGGCAGCCATTGAGATCTATCCTCTCAAATTTTCAAGAAAAATCGACTGCTATTAAACAGAGAATTATATCGATGGCGCGAGATGGGAGTCAACCAACCGATCGAATAGTGGGAGGCAGGACACCCCTATATCGCCCTCCCGGCACTCTGTATGTCGTCAGCACGCCGATTGGCCACCCCGATGACATCACCCTTCGGGCCCTTGCCACACTGCGCCACGTCGATGTGATTGCGTCAGAAGACCCTCTCATGACCCAGGCGCTCCTAGCCCATCATGGCATCACCGCAACAATCACGAGCTACGGCCCGCTCAATCGCCACGAGAAAGTACTGCTCCTTCTGCATCGACTCATGCAGGGACAGGATGTCGCCCTCGTTTCAGACAACGGCACCCCGGTCATCTATGACCCAGGTAGTCTGTTTGTGGCTGCAGCTTATCAAGCAGGAATTCCGGTCAAAGCCGTCCCTGGCCCCACGAGCATGACGGCAGCGGCGGCGATCTCCGGCTTCTCTGGTGATGCGATCATCTTTGAAGGACACCTTCCCTCAACCAGTTATCGCCTCGGCCAATACCTCTCCCGTCTCCGCAAAGAACGAAGCACTCTCGTTTTCTATGTGGACCCCAGAGCCCTCACAGGGCTACTGAAAGCCCTGGCGCAGATACTTCCCACCAGACAGATTGCCATCGCCATGAATCTTACAATGAGCGAAGAGACCTTCTCTCGCGGAAGGCCGGGTAAGCTGCTCGATCATATCGGACCAGTGTCGAAGGACTCAGCGGTGACGGTCGTCATTGAAGGGTATAGGGCAGGATCGCAAACGAAAAAGATGCGCGGAAGAATGTCCCGCGTTACTCGTCTTCACGGCGGCAGATGAGCACTCGATAGGACCCTTCGACGCGTTCTTGAGAAACGATGGTGTGCCCCTCATTACTCACACTGCGAGGAACATTCCGAATCGGGTCGCCATCGTCCAACAGCACTGAAAGGATCTGTCCCTGCTCCATCGATTCCAGTTTCAACTTCGTTTTGACGAAGTTATAAGGGCAAATCACTCCCCGCAAATCCAACTCGGCATCCGGTCGACCAGCCACTGTCGTGATTCCCTCTCCATTTACGGCCACGTCTCTCTCCTCCGCAACAATCCTAAGCATTCGTCGTGCGCCGGCACGACGCAAATCCTAACAAGAAACCGGTGGCCCGGCAAGCACTGCACCAAGTGTCACAACTATGGTGAACGCAAAAAAAAGGGGCAGCGCCTCGCTGCCCCTCCTCAGCACTCACCAAATATGTCTCGACTTAATTCAAGCCCTTGACCAAGTTGGGCTTGTTGTAGTCCGTCCCATAGTCTGACTGGTTTCCGACTGCATTACCCCATCCTGGCTGGGGTTCACACTGCCAGCAGGGAGCTGCTCCGGTATATTCACCAACCGAGCTGGTGATACCGGACTCGATCTCTCCTGGAAGCACAGAGCCAGCGATGCCACCGGTGATCCCGCCACGATTCGTCGAAAGCGCGCGCTCATGCTCAGGATCTGGACGTTGTCCAAGTCCACCAAACCCCTGCCTGGTGTCAGCAACGTGAACCACATACGCTTCCAACACAAGTTTCTTCCCTGTCCCATACGGATGGTTTTCATTGACCTGTTCTATGACTTGAATGGAGACGTCGTCCCCGACATTCAATTCTCTGAGGCTCTGAAGGTTTGAATGGTCATCGATGAGCAGGGTCATAACCGTCCGAGCTCCGTATCCTGACTTGCCTTCCTGCCCTTGGTCGAATATCTTCCCTGCCCCGCCTGTTTCAATCATGAGTCTGTTTCCGGGCAGGTCAAGTGCAAACACCCGTCCATACACTGTCTCCGGCTGCGACAGCCGATCGAGGAAGTTGGTTCGGTCGAAGGTAGTCACTCGCGTGCTTGACCCCGACACATCGCCAACTCCCGTACCCACGCCCATGCCGGATTGGTTAGACTGCAAGCGCTCCTGAGCGAGTGACACACTCACGGAACCGACAAAAAGAATTGCCGCTCCTAGTGCCAACACCTTACGCATGTGCCTCCTCCTTGCCAAAATTAGAGATGCAGTGAAATGACGGGCACCAAAATGGTCCAACATCATGATTTTGAAGCTTCTTCATCACACTATCTGTAAAAATATAGGCTACCCATTCGGACATGTCAACTGGGGATAGACCTGTTTTATTTGATTCAGATTCGCGTACAATCCGGCCATCACCCGAACCGGCAACGCCCCCACGCCAATTCTGTTACCACGCTGTGGACTGATGGTGCCCAGAGGGAGGGTCGAACTCCCACTCTCTTACGAGAACCGGATTTTGAGTCCGGCGCGTCTGCCAGTTCCGCCATCCGGGCGCATCCATTTAAAAGGCGATTCTTCTTAGCACGAAGCCATGTGTGGGTCAATCTGCTCCCCTCTTTTTTTTAGCACGCCCGCAGTGTTACAATCCTTCGTCACACTCACCTAACTATTATGATCAGGAGGATCCTCACACCATGGCAGACGTCCAGTGCGTGACATGTGGACAGGCCGGAGAAACTATCACGGATCCCCTCTTCATGGGGAGGCTTGAATCCGAGATCAAGGCCAAGGTCTGCAAGCCCTGCTGGAAAAAGTGGGAAGGCATGCGGGTCATGGTCATCAACGAATATCAGGTCAACCTGGGCGAAGAGAGCGGCAGAGAACTCGTGAAGAAGCAGATGAAGGCCTTTCTTAAACTTGGCGAACAAACTGATACAGGAAAGCTGGATCAGAACTATCGCCCACCGGCCTAAGCCAGGCGGTTTTGCGGCGGAAAGCGGGTCACCGGCTAGGCCATTGATCGCCAGAGCCTTCCGCGAATTTCTTCAGCGATCTCGCAGGCTTCGTTGACAGGCCGATTTCTGAAATGCTACATTAGAAAGCACTTGATCCATCTGTCAGGGTGATCAGCATTTCCTCGCGACTTTTTTAGCTGAGGAGAAGGAGCCGGTTTGTTGTGATTACACAGATGCAGGTAAAAGGGTTGATGTTCGACCCCTATAATAACGCGTATATCGTGGTGCTACGTGACGAAGAACATTCCGACATGCTTCCCATTTGGGTCGGCAAGTCAGAAGCAGGTGCGATTAGTATGTCAATGGAAAACGTCACGCCCCCCCGGCCGATGACGCACGACTTCATGAAATCACTCCTCGATGCTTTCAACGCGAAAGTCATCAGCGTGGTCATTACGGACTTGTCTGAGCACACCTATTTTGCAAAAATCCATTTGATGTACGAAGATTCAGAATACACCGTCGATGCCAGACCCAGCGATGCGATTGCACTTGCGCTTCGGAGCAATGCGCCGGTGTTTGCAAATGATTCGGTCATCACCAAACAGAGCTCCGAAGAACTCGATCAGTGGCTGGAGAATCTCAAACCGGAAGATTTCGGCAAACTGGACTCCTGATTCAGCGAGACGCAAATATGAGCGCCGTCGATGTACCCAAAGAACGAGACCTGGTTGAATACCGGGTGGATCGCATCCTCGAGGAGGCCAACACCGACACTAGAATTGTCGTCCTGGCACGACAGGACGGTGCTCTCGATACGTTTCCGATTTGGGTCGGGGCCGCGGAAGGTAATGCCATTAAATTAGCGCTCGATACCATGATCACACCACGGCCAATGAGCCATGACTTGATCAAGAGTTTCGCCGAGCATTTGAACATCACGATCCAACGCGTCGTCATTGCGGACGTCAAAAGCAGCACCTATTACGCCATGGTGTATGTCGCCAACAAAGGCGTGGAGCGGACAATCGATGCCCGGCCCAGCGATGCCATCTCGTTGGCCCTCCGGGCTTCTTGCCCGATCTACATTACTCAAGATGTATTGAAACGGCGGAGCACAACGAATCTCGACGCCTGGCTGGCAAAACTAGAGTCGAAAAATATCGGCACACCGGAAGTACAGGGAACTTGATTCACTCGATAGCGAAGGAGCGGGAAAGAACGATGTTGACCTACATGCAAAAGCCTTTGGACGTGCAGGAAAAGTGGTACCTCGTGAATGCGGAGGGGCAAACGCTGGGCCGATTGGCAGCCCGCGTTGCCGGGATGTTGCGCGGCAAACACCGGCCAACCTTTACCCCCCATGTGGATATGGGCGACCATGTTGTGATCGTGAATGCGGAGAAGATTCATTTGACTGGCAACAAAATGACCACGAAACTCTATCGCCATCACAGCGGCTTTCCGGGCGGACTCAAGACCGCGACGGCGCAGCATGTCTTCCGAAAAGATCCGACAGTGCTCTTGACCAAAGCGATCGAAGGTATGCTTCCCAAGAACCCACTAGGAAACCATATGGCAAAAAAACTCCGCGTCTATGTCGGGCCCACTCATCCGCATCAGGCTCAAGGACCGGAACCTATTACTCTGTAATCATCACCGCAAGCGAACAAGGAGACGTTGTAGCATGGCAGTAGTAACTCAATATGCAACCGGACGACGAAAGTGCGCAATTGCCAGAGCCTGGGTCACCGGGAGGGCGGGCGACATTACAATCAACGATCAACCGATCGAGCAGGCCTTCCCACGACTGACTCTGCGGCAGATCATTCAATTCCCGCTCGAAATTGGCGGGGTCGTCGGACAGTACTCGATCAAGGCAACGGTACATGGCGGTGGACAGGTTGGACAAGCCGGAGCCCTGCGTCATGCGATCGCACGCGCGTTGGTAGAACTCAATCAGCCCCTCCGTACGCCCTTGAAGAAGGAAGGCTTACTGACACGCGACTCGCGCGTTAAAGAGCGGAAAAAGTATGGACAGAAGGGTGCGCGAAAGCGGTTCCAGTACTCAAAGCGATAAACATCGGAGCCACAGTCAGAAAAAGGGAAGGCTCCAGGCCTTCCCTTTTTTTGTGTCTGTGGTCTGCAGCGGATAATGCAGATGAAAAAAATACGCGTGGCAATCGCAGGGGCCAGTGGATATGCAGGGGCGGAGCTCGTTCGCCTGGCAGCCCTCCACCCGTATTTTGAGCTCCAGGCCGTTACATCAGAAAAGTCCGCGGGGACTCCTGTGGCAGCGGTCTTCCCCAGTCTGGCTGGCCTCGTGTCTCTCTCGTTTCAAGCACTTTCACCCGAAGCGCTAGCGGAACAGGCCGATGCGGTATTCTTGGCCCTTCCCCATACCAAATCATTGGCGCCGGTTTCCGCCTGCCTCCAAACCGGCAAACTAGTCGTGGACCTCAGTGCCGATTATCGGCTCAAAGATCCAGCCGTGTATGAACAGTGGTATCGGACGCCGCATACCTACCAAGACTTGCTGAAGGACGCAGTCTACGGACTTCCGGAATTGCATCGTGCCGCCATCGCCAAGGCAACGTTGGTTGCGTCGCCTGGCTGTTACCCGACTGCGGCCATTCTGCAGTTGGCCCCGCTGTTCGCCCAGGATCTCGTACAACCACACACCGTGGTCATCGATGCGAAATCCGGAATTTCCGGCGCGGGGCGAAGTCCGGCTCTCCCCTATCATTTTCCGGAAGCCCATGAATCCTTAGAGCCCTACAAGATTGGACAGCACCGCCACACCCCTGAGATCGAACAAGAACTGGGTGGGTTGCTTCGACGGGCATCGTCGCCATCGGGAGCGGTTGCTGCACAGCCGATCGTGACATTCACTCCGCACCTCGTACCAATGAACCGAGGTATCTTGAGCACCGCCTACTGCCGATTGAAGAGTCCGATGGCGCTGACAGACCTGCGCGCACTGTATCGAGCCTTTTACAAAGGTGCGCGATTCGTCAGAGTCCAGGATGACATCATGCCGAATCCGCGCTATATCAAAGGCTCCAATTATTGCGACATCGGGGTCTACCTGGACCCCCGTGCAGGATCGGTCATTACAGTGGCCGCGCTGGATAATCTTGTGAAAGGCGCCGCAGGCCAGGCCATTCAGGCTATGAACCTCATGCTGGGCCTCCCTGAGGAGACGGGCTTGACGGCTCCCGCTGCCTATCCCTAATCCACATTGAGCAGGACGTCTCTTTCACAAGCATGACCAGGAAAACACCGACAACATCTCCACGCCGAGGGATCACCGCACCGCAGGGGTTCCGCGCATCAGGCATACATTGCGGCATCAAGAAGCCAGGCCTGCTCGATCTCGCGCTCGTCGCCTCAGAACAAAGCGGTCCCATCGCGGGGGTCTTCACGCAAAATCAGGTGGTCGCGGCACCGGTCATCGTTGATCGCCTACACCTGCGCCAGGGAATCGGACGGGTCATTCTCGTCAACAGTGGTAACGCGAACTCCTGTACCGGCGCCAAGGGATTAGCTGCCGCAAAACAAACCGCCACGACGGTCGCACGACACATGAGTATCCCCTCACACCAAGTCTTCATCGGGTCCACCGGCGTGATCGGTCGTGTGTTACCGGTCGATCGAATCATCAAGGCAATACCGCAGTTGCTCACTCAGCTCAGCGACCGTGGAGGCCTCGATGCCGCTCGGGCGATCATGACGACCGACATCCGCCCGAAATCCATCGCCCTTCAGGACACCTTCGGCGGTCGCTTGATTACCATTGGCGGGATGGCCAAGGGCTCTGGAATGATCCATCCCAACATGGCTACGATGCTGGCTTATTTCACTACCGACGCCTCGATCACCAGGAATGCTCTCCAACAGGCGCTCAGCCTGGCGGTCAATGAGTCGTTTAATTGCATTTCAGTGGATGGGGACACGAGTACCAACGATACCGTCCTGTGTTTGGCGAACGGCCTGGCTGAGAACCGCACAATCAAAGAACGTACGGTTGCCTTCCGTCGGTTCCTGCTGCTCCTGACAGAAGCCTGCCAGGCACTAGCCTTGGCCATTTGTCGCGACGGGGAGGGTGTCACCAAGGTGGTGAACATTGAGGTGACCGGAGCAGCCACCGTGGCGCAGGCACGGCAGGTGGCCCAAACCATTGCGACCTCGAACTTGGTCAAGACCGCCCTGTTCGGCGAGGATGCCAATTGGGGTCGTGTCATGGCCGCGATCGGACGAGCCGGTGTCCCGATTACCCCCTCGAAGCTAAACGTGTGGTTTGGAGGGGTCCCAATGGTACAACGAGGAATTGGACTCGGACTGGAGGCTGAACGCCGAATCGCGAAGGTCTTTCGTCAGAAAGAATTTACGATCTCCGTGGGGCTTGGACAAGGTCGTCACCGGGCCCATATGTGGACGACCGACCTGTCGTTTGACTATGTCCGCATTAACGCAAGCTATCGATCCTAGCCCGCCATTTCATGACGGTTTTTCATGAAATGGCGGGTTGGCGCGCGACATGCGTGAGGAACGAGACTCGCGTGACGTGTGGGCGAGACAAACAAGACGTGGGCGACAGGCGCGATACAAAGCTCTGGGTACGAAGTTCCGAAAACCTCGAACTTCGGACCTCGAACCGTCGTTTCTCTCACCCGTCGCGCTTTTCACGCCATACTCGCTTGAGTATGTGTCAGTTTGATTTTTCACGGTAAAAGGCGCAAAATGGTAATCCGATTCGTGAAGCAGCGATGCGTACTACGATCCCATGTTGCCTTTGCCAATCCAACCACGCAGAATCGTTTATGGACAGAGCTACGCCCTCTTGGTGTCCTTCGCCATGAGGACGTTATTGTCTATGCAGCAGGCGCTACCATCGACATGACGTCAGGGGCCTTAACATCATCGAGAAGGAGACTGAAATGAAACGACTGGCAGCCCTTTCGGCCATACTGACCCTGGGATCGCCCACGCTCGCTCTGGCGGCGGAACATAGTGCCGGATATCGGGGAATCGGACAGCTCTACTTCACCTTCATGGCCGCAATCTTGATCTATGGCGTCTACGATAGCTTCGGCAAGAAGGCCATGTATGTGGCGGCGCCGATCATTGTGGTCGGGCTCTATCTGCTGTTGCCTGAGAACTAAATACTGACCCCAGGATACGATGGAACAAAGTGGGCCTGCCTAGTCCAGCCAGTCCTCTCTTTCAGTTTCCGTGGAAGATATTTCTTTCGTGAGGTACTGGAAGTCTTTGTCGGCCAGGGCCTCAAGTTCGCACTTGAGTCCGCTCGTGAGCATCCGGTTGACTTCCACCTGCCAGGCCGGTTTCTAGACCCACGGAGAATTTAAAGAGCTCTTTCGCGCAGGCCCTGTTTCTCTTTCCGTTTCATCCCGACGTTACGCTGGAGTTCGCACCGTTCAGGATCACGCTGCCATAATTTTCGTCGCTTGAAATGGTGTGATCGTACGTTTCGGCAATCACCCCGCAAAGTTCCAGGGGCTTCGCCTCGGGCAATACCCTCGCCGCCTTGCAAATCTCATCTGCGATCACAGGCGTTACCCGGCAGAAATAAATCAGGAGAAAACTCGAAAGGGTCTGGCTCCTGGCCTCCTGGAGCATCTTGAGGAGCATCACGATCTCGATGCAGAAGGGATGCGTCTTAATCTCCCGCGCCGAAACCGGGCGGCTTCGTAGTCAGATTGTGTAGATCAGCACACCCTCTCTGCCATCCCTTGCAAGTGAAACGGCAACGCGTACTTCTTGCCGGCAACGTATGGAGAGAGGCAGACCATGACGCGGTGGTGAGATGGAGAAGCTGCCAACAGGAATGAACAGACAATTAGGGTGGGAGGAGCGCGCACCTACCGAGGACAGCATAGGTACGGCGGGGATCTTGGCGGGACTTTAGGCTTCCCAGTCAGGCTGGGCTTGCACACCATCCCAACGCTCGATCCCCTGATGAACCATATTCCCTCGGGGCGTTAAGCTCCTCCCACAGGGATACGATATTCTTCCGATGGGAGGGAGTCAAGGATTGGCGCACTAGGCGTGACCGCTGCCTGCGCCCTCTTCAAATTCGTCGATGAGCTGCTCGAGTTCATCAAGTTCGGCTGGTCGAACGTTCTGAAACGAGACCCCGAATGTATCCTCTCCGACCCACTGCACTCGCGCGTCATCGATCGAGACCGGTTCCTCTGCGCCGGGAATGACCAGTCGCACACGGATCACCTTGCCGGGGTAGACTTCGAGGTCACAATCAAACCTGGCCCCACCAACTGAGAGGTCGAGGGTGACCCCTTCGATCTCATGCGAGTTTCCCAACAGAAATCCCTGGACTTGTGCCGGCACCCGGCGATGTTTTCGTCGCTCCATGTTACTCGCAAGGCCCTTGATTCTCATACGATTCAGGGCCGATGCTGAAGGACTGGACCCCGTGCATCGCAGGGTCCCCCACTGAGGGATAGAGAACTCCCTTACCGGAGCTTGAGAATCTTGCCGTCGAGTTTGGTGTCCGTCACGAACTTCTCGAAATTCTTATTGTACAGTTCGTTGAGTAGCTCCTGGGCATCTTCCGGGTCAAACCAGAAGACCTGGTTGGTTCCGGTACTGATGAGGGTCTCACGAACTTGACTGCCGTCAGCAAAATTTTTCACTTGAACGACCAACCGACTTTTCGCGTTGAGGGTAGTCTGTCCAATACCGCTCTTGGCATCCACGCCAACATCGACAAGTTTGCCGGTGATGGCCATATCTGCCCCGACTATTTCATGGCCTTTGGCAACGGTCGCGTTCCAGCCTTTCCCCTTGAGATAGTCAGCGAAGGCCTGTGCCGTGGCCTCGCCAAGGGTGCCGCTGGGGAGGCCGAAGTGACTCTCTCCGCCCCATAGATGATGTCTGGTGCCGATGTGCGACCGGTCAGTGCGATGGTCTTCAAACGGCTGAATCGCGACGGTCGCGGAACTCATCGCGACGACCTTGTCCTCGGCCCCGCTCGCCGTGGGGACCTGCAGATCGATGCGCTCGCCCTTGCCTGCACAGCCGGCCGCTAAGATGATCCCGAGGAGCCCGATTCCTACGATGTGATAATGCCTCACATGTTCCTCCTTCGTGATGCGATGGTCTGACACATATGGCAGGTCTCCGGTCGAGACACATGCTAGTATTATTTTGTTGCGAAATGTGCCCGCCGATTTTGTTGATAACAGTCTTCGTTCTGCTGCTTGCAGAAGGGTCTCGTTTCTCCGTAGCTCGTGATCTGGAGCTGCGAGGCCTGGACGCCCAAATCCTGAAGATACTTCTTGGCGGCGCGTGCCCGTTTCTCGCCCAGGACGAGATTGTACGCCAAGGTGCCTCGTTCATCACAATGGCCTTCAATCAGCACTGTCTTGCTTCCATTGGCGCGAAACCATTGGGCATTGGCGTCCAACACCGGCATGGCATCCTTGCGGATTTGAAACCGGTCGAAATCGAAGAACACGTCGTCTAATGCATTGCTGCCGGATGGTGTGGTCGCGCTACCAGATGGCCGGTCAAGCGAGCGCTCCAGCGGTACCGTCTTGATCGCTTCCAGCTGGATCTCCTCGCTCTTGCTCTGACCAGCCTGTGAGGCTGCATCCCCGGACGAGGAGGAGACGTTCTTACCAAAGCAGCCTGCTAACAGAAACATGAGGCCCAAACTCAGACAGAGGCTGATGACTCTTCGATCCATGGCATGGTCTCCTAATTATTTGTCGTAATCATTAGTTGCGCTGCTGCGTCAGGGGCAAGATAGCCGACTCTCTCACCTTCGCCTGTTCCATTTCTTCACGCAGTCAGAAATGCTAGATTGTCACTCTTACTTATAGGTACTCAACGGGTGTCAGTCAACCCCAAATCTCTCTCCTCGCCCGTGACGGCGTACAAGCGACCAGATCCTCTGCGAACCGGAAGTTGCATCCATCTCCGGCATTCGATAAGGTGCGACCCATGACCCATTCCCTCGCGCGCTCACTCGTCCTTGCCGGCGCGAGCGGGCTTTTCCTCCCGCTGAGTTTCCCGAAATCTGACATTGGATTGTTGGCCTGGATCGCCCTCGTGCCGTTACATTGGGCGTTGGACGGAAAATCCAAGACGCAGGCGTTTTGGATCGGTTGGCTATCCGGCACGATTGCCTTTACCGGTATGATGGCCTGGGTGGTGACCGCCATGAACACCTACGGCAAGGTCCCGCTGGTGATCAGCTATGGCCTCATGTTGCTGCTCACGGCCTATCTTGGCCTCTATGTCGGCCTCTATTCTGCTGGGGCCGTGTGGTTTCAGACCCTGATTCCTCGCTACGGTCTCTTTGCGGTTCCTTGCTTATGGGTGACCCTCGAGCTGATCCGGACATATGCTCTGAGCGGATTGCCCTGGGGCCTCCTCGGTTATTCTCAATATCGCAAGATTGAGATGATTCAGATTGCAGACCACATGGGGGTGTACGGAGTCTCGTTTCTCATTGTGCTGGTGAATGTCGCGCTGGCTGAATTGCTGGCCTGGCTGATGCCGCTGCTCCGTGGATTCCGTCCGGCAAAGCTCCCATGGGAACTCGTGGCGACGACGATATTGCTGGTGGCGCTCTCGTGGGAATATGGTTCTATGACGTCATCTGGAGAGACTTTTTCTGATATACCCCGCTCATCTATCAGCGTGGGAGTGGTGCAGCCGAACGTCGATCAGGCGGTGAAGTGGGATACCGCCTATCGAGAAGAGACCCTTGCACGCTTTGACCGGCTGACGGAACAGCTCGGCCGTGCCACCGATTTGGTGATCTGGCCGGAGGCGGCAACACCATTCGTCTTTGAGCGTGAGCCGGTCTATCAGCTGCAACTCATTGCACTGGCAAATCGAGCCCAGGCGCCGATCTTGTTTGGAAGCCCCGCCCTACGTTTCTATCCGGATCGGCGGCCATATCTGTTGAACAGTGCATACCTCCTCGCCCCCGACGGCCAGTTGTTGGGGCGCTACGACAAACAACATCTGGTGCCTTTCGGCGAATATATTCCGTTCAAATCTTCGCTTCTGTTTTTCCTCGAGAAATTGGTCGAAGGGATCGGCGATTTCGAAGCGGGGCCTGGTCCGACGGTCTTGACGTTACCGCCGAAGCCAAGATCTGCGGCTACAGGCATGGCTGAGACGACGACACGCCCGGTGAAATTCGGCGTGGCTATCTGCTACGAAGTGATTTTCCCCAACCTGGTGCGGCAATTCGCCGCGAATGGGGCGGAGTTCTTGGTGACCGTGACGAACGACGCCTGGTACGGTCGCTCGTCGGCGGCCTCACAACATTTTGCGATGGTGGTGTTTCGTTCGGTCGAGAATCATTTGGCCTTTGCCCGTGCAGCCAACACCGGCATTTCCGGCTTTATCGATCCGTTCGGGCGCATCGTCGAAGCGACGCCGATCTTCACGGAGCAGGCCGTCAAGGCTACGATGCAGGCCTGGCACCCGCATACGTTTTACAGCCGGTACGGCGATGTGTTTGCCTACGGCTGTGCTATAATCTGCGCGCTCTTATTCCTGTTCGGCTATTTCCGCACCAAGGGATCTGAGCCAGATGCAGTGGCTGCTACTCCGGTCTAACCTGAAAGGATCGCTCCATGTTAGATGAGGTAAAGAATCGCGTGCGGGCCGTCGAACAATCGGTATTGGAACTACGGGGGCATCTTTGACTTCGCTCGCATGACGGCAGAGTTGGCACATCTGGAGCAGCAGACGTCACAGCCGGATTTTTGGAACCACGCTCAGAAGGCCGCCAAGATCAGCCGGAAGAAGTCCGCAATTGAGCGCGACCTCCAGCAGTGGCGCGATATCGATGGGAAGATGAACGATCTGGGCGCGTTACTCCAGTTGGCAGAAGAAAGCGCCGACGCCGGGCTGGCCAAGGAGTTGACGTTCGAGCTGGATCAATTTGAGCCGATGCTCGCCACGTTGCGACTTGAACTTCTGCTCTCGGGCGAACTGGACCCCAACAACGCGATTGTGGCGATCCATCCTGGCGCCGGCGGAACGGAATCGCAGGACTGGGCGCAGATACTGCTCCGCATGTACGTCCGTTGGGCCGAGAGCAAGAAATTCAAGGTTGAAACGTTGGACCTGCTCCCAGGAGAAGAAGCGGGAGTGAAGAGTGTAACGCTGTCAGTGACAGGGGCCTATGCCTATGGCTATCTCAAGGCCGAGGCCGGCGTGCACCGGCTGGTGCGCATTTCACCTTTCGATGCGAACAAACGGCGGCATACCTCCTTTGCCTCAGTATTCGTCTATCCCGAGGTGGATGACGATATCGACCTCGTGATCGAAGACAAAGACCTCAAGATCGATACCTTTCGGGCCGGCGGCGCCGGCGGCCAGAATGTGAACAAGGTCGAGACGGCCATCCGCATGACGCACCTGCCGAGCGGGATCGTGGTGCAATGTCAGAACGAACGGTCACAGCTCCAGAATCGCAATGGCGCAATGAAGGTCTTGAAGGCGCGTCTCTATGAACTGGAACTGAAAAAGAAAGAGACGGAGTTCAATGCGATCGTCGGAGAGAAGAAGGATATTGCCTGGGGCAGCCAAATTCGATCGTATGTGTTCCAGCCCTATCAAATGGTCAAAGATCACCGGACCGGCTACGAAGTGGGCCAGGTAGCCGCCGTCATGGACGGTGATCTGGACGGGTTCATCGAGGCCTATCTGAAGATGAAGCAGCTTGGGAAAACCGCGCTCAGCTATCAACAGTCGGGAGAGGACGAGCTCGATAGCTAACAGGCTGAGAGAACAGTATTTTGTACGCGAGAATTTCGTGGGTGCGTATGTGTGGCACAACAGCACAACATTCCCGCAGAATGCTCAAAAAGGCCGTCCGGCAAGTAGGGTAGGTCGAGGTTAAGGTAGAGCGAAGATCAGACTCTTTTTCCCTCAGCCTTGACCTGAGCCGTAGCCTTCCAGAAAGCTGGTGGACTTTTTCAGCATCCTGCTAACCGGGGAAAGAAGATCGGTACAGGCGCACATTCATGGACGAACTGAACGAACAGCAGCAGCAACGCATCAAGAAGCTCGACGCCCTGCGTGAAGCGGGCGTGGCACCCTACGGCACGCGATTCGAAGTAAAGGATCGTGCGGGCCAACTGATTACACTCCATGCCGAAAAAACCAAAGAGGTACTGGAAGCAGAGAAGATCTCCTGTACAATTGCGGGACGCATCGTCGCCCTGCGGCGATTCGGGAAAGCAGGCTTCGCCGTACTGCAAGACGGATCCAACCGGCTGCAGGTCTATCTCAAAAAAGATCATCTCTCGGAACAGGGCTATCGCATCGCCGAGCTACTCGACTTGGGCGATTGGATCGGCGTGACCGGCACTCTCTTTCGCACGAAGACAAATGAATTTACCGTCGAAGTCACACAGCTGACATTCTTGAGCAAAGCCCTCAGACCGCTTCCGGAAAAGTGGCACGGGTTGACAGATGTGGAAACCCGCTACCGGCAGCGCTATGTCGACTTGATCGCCAATCCCGAGGTCCATGGTATCTTTGCCATGCGCAGCAGAATCATCGCCGGCATTCGTGCCTTCTTAATCGAACGAGACTTCCTCGAAGTCGAAACGCCGATGATGCATCCGATTCCAGGAGGCGCGACAGCGAAACCATTTGTTACACACCATAATGCGCTCGGTGTCGATCTTTATCTCCGCATCGCGCCGGAACTCTACTTGAAGCGGTTGATCGTGGGCGGCTTCCCTCGCGTGTTTGAAATCAATCGGAACTTCCGGAACGAAGGCATCTCGACGATTCATAACCCGGAATTCACAATGCTGGAGTTCTACGTTTCCTATGCCGACTATCAGGATTTGATCATCCTCACGGAAGAGCTCGTCTCCTCGTTGGCTCAGCAGATTCTCGGCAGGACAGTCATCGACTATCAGGGCAAGGAGATCACGCTCACGCCTCCCTGGCACCGCTGGTCGTATCATCAGGCGATTCTGGAAGTAAACAATCTCGACCTCTCCGTCCTTGAAAATAAGGACAAAGCGATTGCGGCAGCCAAGAGACTTGGCATCGCGGTCGATCCGAAATGGCCGCTCTTCAATATCGTGAATGAAATCTTTGAGGAAACGGTAGAGCCTAATCTGCAGCAGCCAACGTTCATTACCGACTACCCGATTGAAATTTCCCCCCTCGCGCGACGCAAAGATTCGAACCCAGCATTGACTGATCGATTCGAGCTCTACATTGCCGGTCGGGAAATCGCGAACGCCTTTTCTGAGTTGAACGATCCACTGGATCAACGGGAACGGTTCGAAGGACAAGCGGCCCAGCGGGCTGCGGGTAACGAAGAAGCACATCTGGTCGATGAAGACTTCCTGCGCGCTTTGGAGTACGGCATGCCGCCGACCGCGGGCGAAGGCATTGGCATCGACCGGCTGATCATGCTCTTTACCAACCAAGCGTCGATCCGCGACGTGGTTCTCTTCCCACAACTGAGACCCGAGAAATAACGGTGGCCCTCCCCTACGAAATCTTTGTCGGGTTGCGGTACTTGCGCGCGAAGCGTCGGAATCGGACGATTTCATTGAACACCGTGGTTTCCATTGCCGGGATTACTCTCGGAGTGGCCGCCCTGATTGGAACGGTCGGCATCATGACCGGTTTTAAAGAGGACATTCAGGCCAAGATTCTTGGGACGACGGCCCATATCATTGTGCAGGATCGAATGAAGGATGGCATGAGCGATTACGATCCCGTCACCAAGCAGGTCACAACCGTCCCGGGTGTCGTTGCGGCAACCCCTTTTGTACTCAAGCAGGTCTTGCTCACGACAAAAACCGGGGTGCAAGGCATCGTGATCCGCGGCATCGATCCGCAACGCGAGGGCACGGTGACCGAACTGGCCAAGAACCTCTCGACTGGAGAGTTAGCCGACCTCAGCCGCCCGGTCAAGGTAAAGCAATCACCGATCGACGATCCAAACGGCCCGGCGATTGAGACAGAAAAGCCCGGCATTATCCTGGGCAAGGAATTGGCGCTGCGACTCGGCGTATTTGTCGGCGATACGGTCAATGTGGTATCCCCTCCGGCCGGTCCGATCAGTGCAATAGGAATGGTACCGAAGATCCGTACCTTCGCATTAGTCGCTCTGTTTCAATCCGGCATGTATGAGTATGATTCGTCGCTGGCCTACATCGATCTCGCGGAAGCGCAGAAGTTTTTCAACATGGGACAAACCGTGACGGGCATTGAAATTAAAGTCACGGACGTCTTCCACGCAGCCGAGACGGCCCGCTCCGTGGAGCAGTCGCTCGGCTTCACCTATGGGGCGCGCGACTGGATGCAGATGAATCGCAATCTGTTCTCGGCCCTCAAACTCGAAAAGACGATGATGTTTTTGCTGTTGGTGCTGATCACGATCGTGGCCTCCTTCAACATCGTGAGTACCCTCACCATGATCGTTACGGAGAAACAAAAGGAAATTGCGATCCTCAAGGCTATGGGGGCGACGCGCAAGAGCATTCGGCGCATTTTCATGCTGAACGGGTTGATCATCGGCCTGGCCGGGACTGCTATCGGCATTCCGCTAGGCTACGCGTTTCTCTGGCTGATCCAGACATTTTGGACCTTCGATCCCTCGGTCTATTACATCTCGCGGATCCCCGTCCATGTACAGGCGATGGATGTCTTCCTAGTAGCGGGCTCCGCAATTGTGATTAGCTTCGTCGCCACGGTTTACCCTTCGCTCCAGGCAGCCAAACTCGAACCGGTGGCCGCGCTGCGCTACGAATGATCATGCCGGCCCCTCCATCATTTTTATTTCATTCTGGAACCCTGGCATGATCGCCGTCACCGATCTGTACAAATCGTTCCCGATGGGTGGGCAAACCCTCACAGTACTGAAGGGCGTCAATCTACAGATTCAACGGGGCGAGTTGATTGCAATTGTCGGGGCCTCGGGAGCCGGAAAGAGCACGCTGCTCCATATCATCGGGACGCTTGATCGTCCCACGACAGGAACGGTGCATTTCGACGGCCAGAATATGTTTCAGATGTCGGAGGGTGAACAGGCGGAGTTTCGAAATCGGCGGATCGGGTTTGTCTTCCAGTTTCATCACCTCCTGCCGGAGTTCACCGCACTCGAGAATGCCTGCATGCCGGCCCTGATCCAGCGGCGGCATCAAATGGAAATTGAGCCAGAAGCCATCGCGTTGTTGCAGGAGGTCGGGCTGGGAGCTCGGTTGCATCACAAGCCTGGTGAGTTGTCAGGCGGAGAACAGCAGCGCGTGGCTGTCGCACGGGCCCTCCTGCAAAAACCTGATCTCGTGCTGGCTGATGAACCGACCGGAAATCTTGATACACATACAGGCGATGCGCTCTTTGCCATGATGCGGGAACTGAACAAAGCCCGTGGGACGACCTTCGTGATCGTTACCCATAACGATAAGTTGTCGGCCCAGGCCGACCGGATCGTGCATATGCAGGACGGCCAAATTGTATAAACAAAACTATGGCATCACGTCGTTTTTACTGGGACATTCCTGTGCCGAGCCAACCTCTCGTTTACATTCATAGAATTGTTCCGTCTTACCTTGACGAGAGCTATATCATCCCATAGACTCAGCGAAGTCTCCCGATTCGCAAGGAGTGTCCCTACGATGTCCCGTTATCGGTCCCTTTGTGCCGCTGGGATCGTTATAGGCCTGATGATTCCTACACAGGCTCTGGCCCTAGAATTCGTCATGGTGGGTCCTCGTGCGATGGGCATGGGTGGCGCCGGTGTGGCTGTCACGACCGATGCCTTGGCGACCTACTGGAACCCTGCCGGGCTGGCCATGACCCAGACGGTGGATATTAGAATTCAAGGAAGTGGACAGGTGATCGATCGTCTCGGCATCGCCGACGCCGTCCACAACCTCGAAACGTTCAATACGACCGATACCTCGGCCCCTAATCTAGCGAAGGCCCAAGACATCGCCAATCGCATCAATCGCCCCGGCGCTACTGTATCGATCAATGGGTCGGCTGGTCTTTATATCAAAGGGCATTTGGGAGAACATGCCTTTGGTTTGAACGTCTCTGACGTTGCAACCGGTGGCGGGTTCATCCCTAGTTCTTCTCCTTTGCAGGTTTTACAGCCTGGTGGACTCAACACTCCCATCACCATCAGTGGGCAAATGGCGCTCAAAGGATTTGAGGCCAGGCAGGTGGCATTCTCCTATGCCTATGCCTTTTCCGATAAAATGTTTTCAATCGGCGTGACGGGAAAGTTTCTTCAAGGTGCCGCCTACAGTGGGACCACAACACTCACAGGAGGAAACGACGTTTCAATTTCGGACAATTTTGGGAAACCCACGATCTCGACAGCCTTCGGTATCGACGTGGGTGCCCTCTACCGTCCATCCTCCTGGCTGCGCGTCGGCGCTGTGGCGAAAGACATCAATCAACCGACCTTTGATGTTCCCGGCGGAGGAGAATTGAAACTGGGGCCTCAGGTCCGTGGCGGAATAGCGGTCAATCCCTATTCTTCGCTGACGTTAACGGCAGATGTCGATGCGACCGCGAATAGGACGTTTGTTCCTGGCGTCAAGAGCCAGGTATTGAGTGTGGGAGCCGAGCAGACCATCTTGTCGGAGTTCCTCTCGTTCCGTGTGGGGGCGTTCAAGAACATGAAAGATGCTAGTACCCCTTTTACCCCAACTGCAGGGCTGGGACTACGGGTCTTTGCCCTTCGCGTCGATGTCGGGGGAGGGTATGACTTCCGTGAGCAGGGAGCCCTCGTCTCCGGCTCTCTCTCTTTGACGTTCTAATGGTATACTAAACCCATGTCCATACTTCAGCACATCAGACGTTCGATCACCCTCTGTATTCTTCTTCTCCTGATTGCCGGCTGTGGCGGCTTACAGGAAGTGTGGGAAGGGCCAGGGGCGAGAATGTTCCGACCTCAAGCCATTGCGGTGCTTCCCCCCATGGCGAGCCAATACGACAATGCACGCGAGGATATTCAAGAGGTTTTGTCAGGAGCCCTGAACAAGACCGCCAATGTCGAGCGTGTAGTGTCTCCTGAAAATGTGACGGATATCTTTCAGGCATCGAAAGAAGCGTTCGATGCCCTTGTGTTCTACTTCTCACGTCTGGAAATGACAGGTCAGTCCGACAAGGATTCCGCTGTGAAGTTGGGCAAGGCGCTGAACGTGGACTCGTTCTTAGTCGTACGGGTGAACTCCTGGGAATACATGCGCAAGGAAGGCGACAATGTCGGTCGAGTGGGCCTGAGCCTCCGACTGGTCGATGCCACCACCGGCACCACCGTGTGGAAGGCGCGACATGAACGGTCAAGCAGCTATATGTTCTACCGGCCGAATTTAAAGGATGTCGCGAAAGAGCTGGCAGCTGAAATGATTAGTGCCATGCCTCCCCAAGCCAAACAATAGTCCCCGCCCCGTTTCTTGTTCATTTGGTTCATCTCGTCTGTCTGGTTCATCTGGTTAGTTTTGTTCAACCAAACACACAAGACAGACCGAATAGACCAGACAGACCACACACGCAGGCTTTTTCAGCATACTGCTAGCGTGTTTTTGGCTGAGCCGCTCGCATGGCATTTTTCAATGAGCGGACAAATTCTGCCACATGCTTCACCATATCTGGTTTCTGTCGGTGTGCGGCGATCAGCTTGACGATCGCGCTGCCGACAATCACCCCATCGGCAATGGCCGCAACGTTGGCCGCGTCCTCTGGCGTCGCAACCCCGAAGCCGACCGCCACCGGAACATGGGTAACTTTCCTAATTTTTTCGACGTTCTTACCCACATCGGCCACGTTGAGCAGTTTCGCTCCGGTGATCCCGGTCAGCGAAACATAATAGACGAAGCCCTGTGACTGACGAGCCACAAAGGTTCGTCGTTCCTCCGTGCTCGTGGGGGCAAGAAGAAAAATCAGTGGAAGCCCAGCCGCGGCAGCCGGCTTTTTGAGCGGGCCTGCTTCGTCCGGCGGCATGTCAGGCACAATCAGCCCGTCAACACCGGCTTGGGCAGCCTCCTGGCAGAACCGTTCAGGACCAAACGCGTGAATGCTATTATAGTACGCCATCAAGACCAGTGGAATCCTGGTCCTGGCCCTGAGGCTGGTGACCATGGAAAGAATCGTTCGAACCGATGTCCCACTGCGCAAGGCTCGTTCTGCCGCCTGTTGAATCACAGGACCATCGGCGATAGGATCGGAAAATGGGACACCCAGTTCAATGATATCGGCCCCGGCCTGCTCTAACTCCACGACAAGTTGCTCGGTCTCTTGCAGTGAGGGATCGCCTGCCATCACATAGGTAATGAGAGCCTTCTCACCGCTCTGCCGAAGCTGTGCAAAGGTACGGTCGAGCTTCGATATCACAGCATGATCCCTCGCATTTTGGCGATCTGCTGGACATCCTTATCTCCACGACCGGATAGATTCACAACTAGAAGCTGGTTCTTCTTCATCGTGGGCGCCACCTTCACCGTGTGGGCAACGGCATGGGCACTTTCGAGGGCCGGCATGATCCCCTCTTCTCTGGCCAGAAGATCGAACGCCGCCATCGCTTCGTCATCGGTCACCGAGGTGTATTCGACTCGACCTTGATCCCGCAAATAACTGTGTTCGGGACCGATCGCAGCGTAATCCAACCCGGCTGAAACCGAATGGGTCAGATTAACTTGTCCGTCGTCACCTTGGAGCAGGTAGGTCATGGTGCCTTGCAAGACGCCCGGCTTTCCCCCGGCAAAACGTGCGGCGTGTTTTCCGCTCGCGACTCCCAGGCCGCCGGCTTCGACGCCGACCATCTTCACCTTCTTGTCTCGGATGAACGAATAAAAGAGTCCCATAGCGTTGCTGCCACCGCCGACACAGGCAATGAGGCAATCCGGCAACCGACCTTCTGCCGCCAGGATCTGTCGCCGAGTTTCACGACCGATGATGGCTTGGAAATCTCGGATCATCATCGGGTAGGGATGGGCCCCGAGCACTGAACCGAGAATGTAGTGGGTCGTGCGGATATTCGTCGTCCAATCCCGCATGGCTTCGCTAATGGCATCCTTAAGCGTGCGGCTTCCGGCGTCGACACCTGTAACGGTCGCGCCGAGCAATCTCATCCGAAAGACGTTCAGCGCCTGGCGCTGCATATCTTCGGTCCCCATATAAATTTCACATTGAAGCCCGAACATCGCCGCGACGGTCGCCGTCGCCACTCCATGCTGTCCGGCTCCGGTTTCAGCGATGATGCGCGGTTTCTTCATCCGTTGGGCCAGAAGCCCTTGCCCGATCGCGTTATTGATTTTATGGGCCCCGGTATGACAAAGGTCTTCGCGCTTCAAATAGATCTTTGCTCCACCCAACCGCTTCGTAAGTCGTTGTGCAAAGTAGAGCGAGGTTGGTCGACCGACGTAGTGTTTTAAATAATAGGCCAGTTCGGATTGGAAGCGCCGGTTTTTTTTCACACGAGAATATTCCTGCTCCAACTCAAGCAGAGCAGGCATGAGCGTTTCGGGAACATAACGTCCGCCGTACGCGCCGAAACGACCTTGTTTATTGGGAACAGAACCCATCACCATCCTCATGTTCGTTGAGCAGGACGCTGAAAAAGTCCGCCAGCGTCGTTCTCGCCTCGCTCAGAGGCTCAACGTACCGAAGCGTACGCCTCCCTCTTCGCTCGCTGCGGCCTTGCTGGACAGCATTTTTGAGCATCCTGCGA
>JAQBES010000042.1:0-71402 GCA_032123755.1 Nitrospirota bacterium | reverse complement strand
CGCGACCTTAGCGAGCCTCGTCTATCAAGGGACGCTCAACTACAACGGGGCGGATACGCTCACGGTGACCACGACCGATACGAACAGTGCGACCGATATCGATACGGTGGCGATTACGGTGACGGCGACGGCGAATAGCGTCCCGAGTCTCGCTACGAACGCGGGCTCGACCGTCGTCCAAGGATTGACCGATCTCATTGCGTCAGGTGAATTGCAAGTTACAGACGCGGACAACACGCCGGCCGAACTGACCTACACAGTGACGACTCCTCCCCTGAATGGCCGACTTGAACTCATCACAGCCTCCGGCGTGGCGATTACGAGCTTTACGCAAGCGGATATTAATGCGGGGCGACTGGTGTTCGTCCACAGCGGAGCCGTCAGCACGAGTGACAGTTTCACCTTTACGGTCAGCGACGGCGCTGGGGGCATGATTGGGGCGACGACGTTTACTTTCACGGTTACGCCGTTTGCACCCCCCCCCCCGCCGCCGCCTCCTCCTCCTCCCCCGCCACCTCCCCCCCCCCCGCCGCCGCCGCCACCTCCTCCTCCCCCACCGGACGGCGGGGGTGTGCCGCCTGTGTTGCAACCACCACCAGTGCTGATTACGGTGGTGGGCGCAACCGACGATCCAGCACCGCGCGCGGCGCTGGCGAGTCGAAATTTCGCCAGGGTGGAGCAGCCGGAAATCGTGCTCGATGAGCCGTTGGTCCTTGCGTTGGAGCCGCTCGCGCATACGGTCAAATCGATCTTGGCGGTGGGTCATAAACTCGCTGAGCATTTGACCAGGTTGGCCGACGATCTCGAGCGAGCGATGCAAGAACGTGATCAGCGGACGCATCTCCTTGGTCGGGTGGCCTCGTTCTCCGGGATCGCCCTGTCTGCGGGATTCTTGCTGTGGCTTCTGCGAGGCGGATCCTTACTGGCAAGTTTTCTCGTCTCGATGCCGGCCTGGCGCCGCTTCGATCCGTTGCCGGTGCTGGGTTTGAGTGAGCGAGATCGTTTGAAACGCAATCGCAAGGCGGATGTGGAGCATGAACAGGAGAACAGGCAGTTCCGTGGTCTGGATCAGGTGTTGAACGCGTCGGCTAAACAGGCCGAGCGGCAAGAGACAGGCCGCAAGAGGAGACCGAAGTTATAATGCGAGTGACGCCGTTAGTGTGGGTGAGTTTTGGACTGGTCAGTCTTACGATCAGTGTGATGATGGCGGGCGATTGGCTCGTCGATTTGGCGCCCAACCACGATCGCCAAGTCTTTGAATATCGTCGTGACTTGGCGGAGTCGTTGGCGGTTCAATATTCGGCGCTGGCCGAGCGTGAACAGATCGAGACGATGAAATTCGCGATGGAGACGTTAGTCACGCGGATTCCGGATATCTTGTCGCTGGCGCTCCTCCAAAAAAGCGGGACGGTCGTCGCACAGGTTGGCGATCATGCGCGAGTATGGGTACAGCCGTCCGGCGAAGAATCCACGCTCGAGTTTCTCCACGTCCCGATCTTTTCCGGCGACGAGCGGTGGGGGGTGCTCCAGGTTGCGTTTCGCCACGTTGAGATGTCCTGGATTCAACGGGTCCTCACAGATCCATGGGTGCGCTTCCTGGCGTTTGTCAGTGTCGCAGGATTTGTTGCCTACCTTCTCTTCATGAAACGCACCCTTCGCCAGCTCGATCCCTCCGGCATTATCCCCACTCGCGTGAAAGCCGCGCTTGATGCGCTCACGCAAGGCGTAGTTATGATCGATACGAGTGATTTTATCGTCTTGGCAAACGATGCTTTCTGCCACGCTGTGGGAAAGTCGGTGACGTCGTTGATCGGATCCGAACTCAGCACCCTGTCGTGGGTGACTGACGCTTCATCCGCCACGGAGTTGGTGCATCCCTGGACAGAGGCGATCATCGGCAAGCAGCCTCGGTCCGGCACCCCTCTTCTCCTGGGCCTTCCTGAGGGTGGCTCGCGAAAGTTCATTGTCAATACCGTGCCGATTATGGACGATGCGTCCACCGTGAGAGGGGCCCTGGTCTCCTTCCACGATATTACTGAACTCGATCGAGCGAATTCTTCCATCCGGGAGGCGAACAGCGAGTTGGAGTTGTCCCGCTTCAAAATTCTGGAGAAGAACCAGGAACTCGAAACGACGAATACGAGCCTCCATGTCGAGATGAACGAACGGAAAAAGGCTCAGGCAGAGAGAGAAGATCTGCATCAGCAACTCGTGCAGGCGTCGCGCCAAGCCGGTATGGCGGATGTGGCGTCGAGCGTGCTGCATAACGTCGGCAATGTACTCACTAGCATTAACGTGTCGACCGATATTCTGCTGAAGACCCTCAAGAAACCGATGGTGGGGGACGTCTGCCGAATTGCTTCGATGTTTCATGAGCATCAGGACAATTTAGAGGCATTTCTGACACAAGATGCGAAGGGCAAGCAGATTCCCTCATATTTGGGCATGGTGGCCGAGTCCCTGAGCGGGAGTCACCAGACCATCCAGGGCGAACTCGACTCCCTCGTGAAAAAAGTCGACCATATCAAGCGAGTGATCATGTCGCAGCAGGATATTGCCCATGCGGGGGAGGTCCGTGAGGCGACGGCAGTCGAGGATCTGATGGAACAAGCCTTGTTGATGGGGATACCGGAGCCGGGGGAGTACGGGATCCGAGTTGTGCGGGAGTATGCCCCTGTTCCGACAATCATGACGGATCGACATCATGTTCTTCAGATTCTGGTAAATGTGATCACCAATGCCAAGAACGCCATGGTCGAATATCCGGCGACCTCGCATTGCCTCACGGTCCGAATCCTGGTGCCTGCCGACCGCAGAGGATCCGTGCGATTGGAGGTGACCGATACCGGTGGCGGCATTAAAGCTGAAAACATCCCACGTTTGTTTGCTCAGGGTTTTACGACAAGAAAGGCCGGACATGGCATTGGACTTCACAGTGCCGCCATCTCCGCCAAGAATCTTGGGGGAGTCTTACAAGGCCAGAGTGCGGGAGAAGGACGCGGCGCCACCTTCATGCTCGATCTCCCCTTGACTGTGGTGGAGGATGCCGCATGAAGGACAACAAGACGACTGACAATCGACGAATTCTGGTGATCGACGACAGCCTGTCCATCCACGAGGACTTTCGTAAGATTTTGGTGCCGTCGAAAGATTCTGGCGCGCTCGATCAGGCGCGGGTGGCCTTGTTCGGAGAGACGCCGAGTCTTCCGCCACAGGAGCACTACGAGCTCGAGTTCGCGGATCAGGGGCGAGAGGGGGTCGGTATGGTTCAGAGTGCTCAGCAGGAGGGCCGCCCCTTTGCGATGGCCTTCGTGGACATGCGTATGCCGCCGGGATGGGATGGCCTCGAAACGATCGAGCATCTGTGGTATGTCGCTCCTGATCTTGAGATCGTGATTTGCAGCGCCTATTCCGATCATCCATGGGAAGACGTGAGTCGCCGAATCGGGAACACCGATAAACTCCTCATCCTGATGAAACCCTTCAACAGCATTGAGGTTGTCCAACTGGCAAATTCGCTCACGAAGAAATGGAACCTGACGCGTTCGGTCAAGCTGCAGATTGAAAGCCTTGCCTCCTGTGTGAGCCTACGAGAGGCCGAATTGTGTGAAGCGAACGGCCGCCTTCAAGAAAACATCGCCAGGAGAATCGCGGAGACGGCGATGGATCAGCCTCAGAACGCTGCCGCGGCAGCGTTCCGCCAGAAAGAAGAGTTCTTGGCGATCATGAGTCATGAAATCCTCACGCCCATCAATGAATTGGTCGGCAAGGTGAGTCTGTTGTTCGACAGCCCGCTCAATCCTGGGCAGCGAGAGCATGCGACGACCATACAGAAATGCGCGCAGGATCTCCTGGCCCTCCACAACGACATGCACGAGTTCATGGCTGGTCGGAAACAAGAAACTCGGGCGGAAGGTCGTCAATGACGACGGCGATCCCATCGGTGCGGACAGAAGGACATGAATGACCTTGGATACCAATAATCAAAACCTTCGGATCCTGGTGATCGACGACAACCAGGCTATCCACGAGGACTTTCGCAAAATCCTCCAAGCGAAAGACGGGGAGGAGAGTTTCGATCTAGCGCGGGCTGCGTTGTTCGGCGATTCCCCGCCTTTGCGGGGGCTCGAACGGTTTGAACTGGACTGCGCCGATCAGGGGCAAACCGCTCTCACCTTGGTGCAGCTGGCACGGGATGAAGGCCGGCCTTATGCGGTGGCGTTTGTTGATATGAGGATGCCGCCAGGGTGGGACGGTCTGGAAACCATCGAACATCTCTGGAAGGTGGATGCAGGGATTCAGGTGGTCATCTGTACGGCTTACTCCGACCAGCCGTGGGGTGAAATCAAAGAACGTGTCGGTAAAAACGACAATTTGTTGATCCTCCAGAAACCGTTTAACGCCATTGAAGTGCTCCAGCTTGCCACCGCACTTTGTCGAAAATGGGATCTGGCACATGAGGTGGCAGGACAACTGGGTAAATTGAGCAGACAGGTCGACGAACGGACGACGGAGCTTCAGTGTGCGAACGAGCAACTTACACAAACCAATGTGGCCTTGGTGCGAACCGTGGCGGATCTTGAGGCGGCTCAAGCGGAAATTTTACGACAAAACATCGAACTGGAGCGTCTCGCGTCGCGAGATCCCCTAACCGGATGCTTCAACCGTCGCGCCTTCTATGCGCAATTTGAGAAGGTTTTTTCCGAGAGTCGCGAGCATGACACCGAACTGTGCTGCCTGATGGTGGACATCGATCATTTTAAACGTATTAATGACCAATTTGGACATGCGGTGGGGGATCAAGCCATCCAAGCTGTAGCCAGTGGCCTGAGCGCCGGGCTGCGATTGACGGATGCCGTCGGCCGCTACGGGGGAGAGGAATTCTGTTTGATGTTTCCGCGCACCACACTGGCAGAAGCCTCGAATCTGGCGGAACGTCTTCGGATTCGTGTCGAAACAGAGGCTGGGGACAGGGTGCGAGCGGCATCCCGTCTGGTAATCACAGTGAGTTGCGGCGTGTCATCTACGGCGTTTGGAGCGAGGACGCCTTTGGAGTTGATCGATCAAGCGGACAAGGCTCTCTATGCCGCCAAGGAAGGTGGGCGGAATTGTGTCATGGTCCTTGATCCGATTATCGCCGGGGTGAACGCTTCCGATCAGTTTGAGCCGCAAGTCAGGCGGATCACTCCACGTGTGGCGCGCCCACCGGCTTCCAGGTAAAGGACTCTTGCCTTGTTGTCGATATGAAATGCGCAAGATCTCCTGGCCCTTACAACGACATGCACGAGTTCATGGCTGGTCGGAGACAAGAAGCTCGGGCGGGAGATCGTCAATGATGATGGCGATTCCATCGGCGCGGACAGGATGAAAAATGAAAATGGATGCCAATAAACGGGTCTTGGTAGTCGACGACAACCAGGCTATCCACGACGACTTTCGCAAAATCCTTCAAGCGAAAGACGGGGAGGAGAGTATCGCTCAAGCGCGGGCGGCGTTATTCGGCGATTCGTCGCTCTCGGAGGCGCTTGAACGGTTCGAATTGGATTACGCCAATCAGGGGCAAGCTGCTCTTACCTTGGTGCAGCTGGCGCGGAATAAGGGCCGGCCTTACGCGGTGGCGTTTGTTGATATGAGGATGCCGCCTGGGTGGGACGGCCTGGAAACCATCGAACGCCTCTGGCAAGAAGACGCTGAGCTTCAGGTGGTCATCTGTACGGCCTACACAGACCATTCCTGGGAGGATATCGTTCATCGATTGGGACATGACGATCGCCTGTTGATTCTGCAAAAACCATTTTCCAGTGTCGAGGTGTCGCAATTGGCCACCTCATTGACCGGAAAGTGGGATCTTGCGCGATTGGCGAAAGTGCGTTTGGAGGCGGCCGAGGCGGCCAGCCTGGCGAAGTCGCAATTCCTGGCCAATATGAGTCATGAAATCCGGACCCCG
This sequence comes from Nitrospirota bacterium, assembly GCA_032123755.1. GTDB lineage: Bacteria > Nitrospirota > Nitrospiria > Nitrospirales > Nitrospiraceae > Palsa-1315. The sequence goes on along the minus strand of JAQBES010000042.1, from coordinate 65,455 downwards.
ATGAATGGCATTCTCGGCATGAGCGAGCTGCTGTTACAGACACCACTGAACGACAAACAGCGCCGGTTTGCCGAAACCGTTCACAGTTCTGGAGCGGCGTTGCTCGAAATCATCAATGACATTCTGGATTTCTCGAAGGCCGAAGCCAGCAAACTCAAATTGGAACGGATTCGATTCGATCTGAGGAAGACGGTCAAGGAGGTGATGGACCTCTTTGTCGAATCGGCGCATGGCAAGGCCATCGAGCTCGTGTGCGACCTATCCGACTCCATCCCTCCTGTATTTAAAGGGGACCCCGTCCGTTTGCGACAAATTCTCATGAACCTGGTGAGCAACGCGGTGAAATTTACGGATCGTGGCCAGGTGGTGGTGACGGTGGCCATGGCAGAGGATTCACCGTCCCATGGGACACTGCGGTTTGAGGTTCAGGATACGGGAATCGGTATTGAAGAAGCCGCTCATGCCAAGATCTTCGAGTCGTTCTCTCAGGCCGATAGTTCGACGACCAGAAAGTATGGCGGAACCGGTCTGGGCTTGGCGATTGTCAAGCAACTGGCCCACTGTATGGAGGGGACGGTCGGTGTAAGGAGTGTGCTGGGCGAGGGGGCAACGTTTTGGTTTACTGCACGTTTGGAGAAGGTCTTGGGAGAAACGCGAGAAAGCCGGCAGAAGCGCGCAGAACGACAGGAAGACGGCCAGGCTGACGCCGTTCCTCTGATCCCTGAAAAGGTGTTGGCCGGCACAAGAATTCTGTTGGCGGAAGACAATCCCGTGAATCGGGAAGTGGCCATTGAAATGTTGCGGATCATTGGGTGTGATGTAGATGCCGTCGAACAGGGACAGGAAGCGGTGGAGGCGGTGCAAGCTCGGCGGTATGACTTGGTCTTGCTGGATTGCCAAATGCCCCTAATGGACGGCTTTGCCGCCAGTCAGGCGATTCGGGCCGGCGAGCGCGGGAGTAGCCGACATGTGCCGATTGTGGCCTTAACAGCCAGTGCCATGAAAGGGGATCGGGAACGCTGTCTGGAGTCCGGCATGGACGATTACTTGTCGAAGCCATATACGCAGGCGACGTTGCAGAACATCGTGTGCCGCTGGGGTACTGTGGCCGACCGCCCGAGAATGGCGGCGACCGTCAACTCTGACTCCGGGGCGGTGCCGGGAGTGCAAGACGTGCGTGGGACAGTTGTGAGTGTGGGACCTAAGGCAGGGATGAGATCGAACGAGGCGGCCGGCGTCTTGGAGCAGGCCGTGATACAGGCACTGAAGAGTCTTAACCACCCAGGCGGGCCGGACGTGTTTCGCCGGTTGATCACGGTGTATCTCAAATCGTCGATGGCCACAATGGCGATGTTGCGCAATGCGGTGGCGCAATCGAATGCGACTGCCATCTTCCAGGCAGCTCATAATCTTAAGTCGTGCAGCGCCATGCTCGGAGGCCGCAGACTCGCCGATTTGATGAAGCAATTGGAAGCCGCCGGCCAATCCGGCATGCTGGAGTCGGTTGAAGCCCTCCTGGCGAGCGCGGAGGTGGAATACGACTTGGTCAGTAGGGCGCTCCAGGACCACCTGAGCGAGTCGGCCGCCTGACCAATCTACCCTCCCGATCGTTCTCCATGCACCTCGGTGGCCTTTCGAAATCGTGTGTTCATTTTTCTGACGATGGAATCCAGGTCGTCCGTGGTCTCTATCTGATTGGCGAGATCCTCGACTGTGAAAAGCGGATCGGTGGCTTCAACTTTCAATGGGCCTGGGCAACGGGAGTGTTCGCCGGTCGAGCGGAGTCCGCAAGTGTCCGTGCCGACGGCGAGGCTTGCCACTGATTATTTCGTTTCTCTCAATGCGGCTTCCGTACGGAACCTTCGTTTTCTTGACGGACAGGAGGAGATCATCTATCCGTGGACAAGAGGGGGCCAGGCTTGTCGGTACGTCCACGCATGGGAACTAGCAAGATGCTGAAACAGTCCGCCAGCGTATGGAAAACGTTATTTGGTTGAACAAGACCAACGCATGAATTAACCCGACTAGATAGACCAGATGAACCAGGCAAACCAACAGAGTTTTCCCGCAGCCTGCTAGAAGGAGCAGACAATATGAGCCGGATCCTGAGCTGTCCGCGGTGCCGGAAGGACGGCCTCTTGCGGTCGCCTCCGCAATCGCCACGCGAGCACCTCGCCTCCTTCCTCTTCGTGGCGCCATTTCGCTGCCCATCGTGCAGTCACCGCTTTCTGGCGTCCCGTCTTTGGCTGGATGATCCCACGCATCCGATCGATCGCCGTGAACACCTCCGGATTCCCGTGCGACTCTTTCTCTCATTCTCCGGGGGCAAGGTCCGGGGTGAGGGAACGGTGCTCGATCTCTCGATGGGCGGCTGCATCATCAAGAGCGAGGCGCAGGTCCATAAGGACGATATCTTCTATCTGGAATTGTCGCTTGGCGAAGGCGAGCTTCCTCTTGAAGTGGCCGCGATGGTCCTTTCTGTGAGTGCTCGCGGCATCGCTTTCAAGTTCCTTCGAGCTGCCCAAGAGAACAAGCGCCTGCTTTCGTTCATCCAAGCCCAGACACTGGATCAGCCGGACAAATCCTCAGGTAAAGTCGGTTTCGCTGCCTGAGCAGCCAGGCGAATCTCTTGCCCCACGCTACCATCGTCAACAGAATAGGGTTCGACGGGATTAAGTCGGAGTTTCCCAGGCAGAATAAAGCGGATGGTTGTTGATCAGGTCCTCGTGTGCAGCGAGGTCATAGGGTTCAATGGTGAGGTCTTTCTCATCGAGCGGCTCCGGGCAGGCAGGGGAACAGAGATATGTACGATACGATTCAGCCGTCTCCTTCGTGGCGAACCGGCAGAGCCCATATTCCGGCATCCCGGAAGAGGGATACCAAAACGCCAGCTCAATGGCACTCCCCTGGTAGATGCCGAGAGTACGGTGCATGATCTGAAACCCGCCGGGCAAATGTGAAGAGGCTTCAAGGGACATCGGACGGCCTTGCCTCCGTATCATAAAGGTTATCCTCATGATAGCATGAGCAGCATACTGCGCTATAGACCGGCTCGCACAGGTCGAGGGAGGACCACCATGGGCAGTCGCATCTCGGTATCCGCCACCATCGCCACCGCGGTTCTGTTCGTAGGGCTCACAGGGTGCGGCTACAACGATCTCCAAGGACTAGACGAAGACAGTAAAGCCACGTGGAGCGAAGTGGTCAATCAGTACCAGCGGCGAGCCGATCTGATCCCGAACCTGGTTGCCACTGTCAAAGGCTATGCCGCGCATGAGAAGGATACGTTCGAAGGGGTGGTGCAGGCGCGTGCGCAAGCCACGGGGATTCACGTGACGCCTGAAACGTTGAAAGATCCGGCCGCCTTCGAACAATTCCAAAAAGCGCAGGCTGGTCTCACGTCGGCGTTAAGCCGCCTCATCGCTATTGCAGAGAATTATCCTAATCTAAAATCCGACCAGAACTTTCGTGATCTCCAGAGTCAACTTGAAGGAACAGAAAATCGCATTGCCGTCGCGCGCAAGCGCTACATCGAGAAAGTGGCGGAGTATAACAAGAGCGTTCGCTATTTCCCCACGAACCTGACGGCGAAGTTCCTCCTCCATATGGAGGAGAAGCCGAACTTTACCGTGGCGGATGAAAAGGCTGTGGCCAAGCCGCCAGAGGTGAAGTTCAACTGAACCCAGGGTTACGATGGATGCAATCAGCATGAGCCGTGTCTGGCAAGAGCCGGCACGGCTCATGGTCTTTCTCGGGGTGATGCTCATCGCGGCCTCGGCTTGGCCGCTCGATGTGCCGCCGCTCACAGGCCGCGTGGTGGATCTTGCGCACGTGCTGCCAACCGAGATCGCAGCCTCACTCACCCGTGATCTTGAAGCCCACGAGACGAAAACCAGTAATCAAGTTGCCGTTCTGATTCTGCCGTCACTCGATGGCGAACCGCTCGAATCCTTCTCTCATCGCGTCGGTACGACTTGGAAGATTGGACAGAAGGGGACTGACAATGGCGTGTTGCTGCTCATCGCCCTGCGCGAACGAAAAGTCCGTATCGAAGTGGGTTACGGCCTCGAAGGCACTTTGACGGACCTCCGTTCCGCCCACATCATCCGTCAGGAGATTGTGCCACGGTTTCGTAACGGAGATCTGCCGGGGGGCATCGCTGCTGGAGTCCAGGCCATCCTCGATACCATTGAAGGCATCTACAAGGCAGACGAGGTACCTTCGGGTCATGCTCGCACCGGCCAGGAGCCGAACGCGTTTCAGTATGTGATTATTGGGATCGTCGTTGGGACCTTGGCCGGCATTGTGTTGAGCCATGGACTTCATGGCACCCGTGCCTTGCTGGGGAGCCTGCTCGCCTTTTTCGTTGCGCAGTTCGCGAGTGTGTGGTTGGGTCTCGCGGCAGCCGGGGTGACGGCCTTCTTGCTGTGGCTCATCCTGCAGGCGAATCGCGGCCGAGGCCAGAGTAGAGGGTGGGGAGAGGGTTTCATGACAGGACCAGGCGGCGGATTCGGCGGGGGCTCATTTGGCGGAGGTGGTGGCGGATTCAGCGGCGGCGGCGGTAACTTTGGCGGCGGCGGTGCCTCGGGAGGTTGGTAGATGAAGCCCTTTACCGACGCAGAACGTGAACGGATCAGACAAGCGGTTCAACAAGCCGAGCAAGTCACGAAGGGCGAGATTGTACCGATGATCGTCCCAGCCTCGGCGCTGTACCGCGAAGCCGGCTATCGAACGGGGCTCATGCTTGCCTTGCTCATGCTGGCCCTCCTCCTGACGATCGAGATTTACTGGCTGCCGTGGGGGTGGTACGCCGGCAACGCCGGCGTACTGTTGTTGGCGGTCGTCGTGGCGTATGGACTCGGGCAATGGCTTGGCAGGGTTCCGACAGTCATCCGCCTCGTCACGTCACGTGAGCGCATGGCACATAAAGTGACCCTGCGTGCGGAGCAGGCGTTCTACAAGCACGGGTTGCACAATACAAAAGGGCGTACGGGTATTCTGATTCTCGTTTCGTTGCTGGAGCGCCGCGTACACGTATTGGCGGACAAAAGCATCAACGATTGCGTTCCCACCGGTACATGGGACGGACTGGTCAACGGCATCCTCGACGGCATTAGAACCGGACAAGCGACCGACGCCATCTGTGCGGCGATTGCTAAGTCCGGGGCCCTCCTCGCGCAGGTCAGTCCTGCCGATTCCGGCGATAATCCCAACGAGCTGCCGGACACGTTGATTCAGGAGCCATAATCGTCGGCTTGATAGACTGCTCGGCGTCGTTCCGCTAGAATCTCAATTCATGCCCGACCCCACGGTAGTGTCCCCAGTTCCAACGAATGCGCAGGATGAGACTCGCTCGGTGGTCAAAGCGGCCGGTTTGATCGGCGTGGCCACTTTCTCCAGTCGCATCCTCGGGTTCATCCGCGACATGGTATTGGCGACCCTTTTTGGGGCGACGCCTGTGGCAGATGCCTTCTTCGTGGCGTATCGTGTCCCCAATTTGCTTCGTGAGTTATTTGCGGAAGGGTCGATGTCTTCCGCCTTCATTCCGGTCTTCACGGAATATCAGACGCTCAGATCGAAGCGAGACGCCTGGGAGCTGGCGAGCGCAGTTTTCACGACGCTGCTCACGATCGTGACCGGTATCACGATCGTGGGGATTCTCGCCGCGTCCGGGATCGTATGGCTCCTGGCGCCGGGGTTTCATGACGATCCAGCGAAGCTGGGTATGACTACACTGCTCACGCGGATGATGTTCCCCTATCTGATCTTTATCAGCCTGGCCGCGCTGGCGATGGGTATCCTGAATTCCATGCGCGCCTTCGCGGCTCCAGCGTTCTCACCGGTGTTCTTTAATATTTTTATCATCGGCTGCGCGCTCTTTTTATCGCCGGTGATGTCGGAGCCGATTCTCGGTGTGGCCATCGGGGTTGTGGCGGGAGGCGCGGCGCAGTTTGTTATGCAGTTGCCTGGCTTGCGTCTGCGCGGTATGTTGTTCGGATTCCGGTTCGAGCCAAGCCATCCTGGCGTGCGGCGGATCGGCGCACTAATGGTGCCGTCCCTCCTCGGTCTCTCCGTGACGCAGATCAACATTACCGTGAGCACGATCCTTGCCTCCTTCTTTGCGGGTGGGCCGACCTATCTCTTCTACGGCATGCGGTTGATTCAGTTTCCGCTCGGGATTTTTGGCGTGGCATTGGCCACGGCCATTTTGCCGACACTCTCGGTGCAGGCCTCGCGCGGGGCACTGGATGAACTGCGGACGACGTTGGGATTCGGCCTTCGCATGATCCTCTTTATCATCCTGCCGGCCATGCTGGGCCTGATCCTCTTGCGTCAGCCGATCGTCCATCTGTTCTTTGAGCACGGGACTTTTACGGCGCACGATACGGCCGAGACCGCACTGGCGGTGCTCTGTTATTCCGTCGGCCTCTGGGCCTTCGGAGGCGTCCGCATCATTGTCTCGGCTTTCTATTCACTGCAAGACACGCGCACGCCCGCCATCACTGCGGCCATCGCCGTCGCGGCCAATCTCGTCTTCTCGCTCCTGCTGATGTCGTCTCTTGGCGCGGCCGGACTGGCCTTGGCCACAGCTCTTGCGGCGATGGTCAATGGAGGCATCTTGGTCGCCGTACTGCATCGTCGCTTGGGCGGCGTGGAGTGGCGCTCTGTGGGACGATCGTCGGTGCGGGTGCTGATCGCATCCGTGCCGTTGATTGTGGTCTGTGTGTGGGTGGCAGCGGCACAGGTCTGGACGCATCCCGGTGAATGGATCGAGAAATCGGCCATGCTCTTTGTGGCTATCGGATTGAGTGTGAGCGGTTATCTGGGCGTCCACGCCTTGCTGCGGTCAGAAGAACTCGATCTGGTATGGGGGATGCTCAGACGGAAACTGAAGCGAGGAGCGGCCTGAGGCAATGGGCAGGAGACACCCTTCACTGAAACACCCCACGCCTGACGCCGCACGCTTCACGGCCTGCGTCTTCCGCACGCCATGGGGCTGGATGGGAGTTTCCGAAACGAAGAAGGGGATCGATGCTGTTGTGTTGCCGAAGGCGTCGCGTCAGGCCGTGTTGTGCGAGTTGCAAGCGAGTTCAACCGAGCTGCTGAATGATCAGGCCTCTTCACGATTACGAGAGGCGCAGGCGCAACTGATCGACTATCTAGCCGGAACACGCCGGTCTTTCGATCTGTCGCTCGACCTCTCACGAGGTACGAGTTTTCAACGGAAGGTCTGGCAGATCCTTCGACGTGTCGCCTACGGAGAGCTTCGGTCCTATCAATGGGTGGCTCTTCGTGTTGGGGGTAGACAGTATGCCCGTGCCGTTGGAAATGCCGTGGGGGCGAATCCGATCCCGATCGTGATCCCTTGCCATCGGATCGTGGCACAGGATGCGTCGCTTGGAGGATTCTCCTGCGGCTTGCCCACGAAACGAAAACTGCTCACTCTCGAAGGAACCCTGGCTGAGCTTCAACCGAGACGATCTTAGCCCACATCATTCATGAGCGCTTCTGCTACGATACCCGGTCCGATGCTACGACGAGCCTTCAGCTGGCTGGCCCCTCGACCCTTCACCGTGTTATGCATCAGGTCCTCACGTTTCCGCGCGCCGGTCTCGCGACGAACCGTCATAAATATTGCGGGCTAACCCATGAAGGCCGTGATTCAGCGGGTGACCAGAGCGTCAGTTCAGGTTGAGGGCAAGACCGTGGGCCAGATCGAATCCGGTCTCCTGATCTTACTGGGCGTGGCGAAAGGCGATGGAGATTTGGATGGCCGGTATCTTGTCGAGAAGATTCGCACGCTCCGGATCTTTTCCGATGAGCAGGGGAAGATGAATCGCTCGCTGGTGGATATCGGAGGATCGGTCTTGCTGGTTTCCCAGTTCACCCTACTGGGAAGGACGGCGGATGGCCGCCGGCCGAGCTTTGACGAGGCAGCTCCTTCGGACGAAGCCAAGCGTCTCTATGAAGCGGTGGCAGCCGAATTGCGGGCGCAAGGGATTTCGGTTGAAACGGGGGTCTTTGCCGCACACATGCAGGTCGAGTTGCTGAACGACGGACCGGTGACCTTTGTGTTGGACAGCCACGAAGCGTGAATCGTGAAGCGTATCTCGTTGGAGGGCGGAGCTGATAGCGCATGGCTTAGAGCTGATGGCTCGGGAAAAGCACCGTCCGTCGTGAGGAGGAGTCGATCATTGGTTTCGGCAGTTCCAGCTCTGCCTCTTAGCCATACGCGATAGGCGATACACTCATTCTCTCAGACGAGAGACGAGCGACGCTTTACGAAGACAGCCTTGTTGAACAGCCTGCTGGTTCTGCCAGTCCCGATCTGTGCTGAAGTCTGTCTCTCGAAGACCGATAGAAGGATCATAGGGCCGACGTCGGCACTTCGACCAAGATCTGCTATACTAAAATCACGCGTATTCGGAATGTGTGAGAGGTGGATATGGGGACGCAAGTTCCGCCACGGCATCCGCTCCGTCAGCTATTCGGCGCCCTGACCGAGAAAAGTTTCACGGAACATCTCGGGTGGCCAGACCCTAACGTCACCGGCTACGTCTCCAACCTGCTTGTCGACTTTACCCACACAGACCAACTCTATAAAATCAGAAATCAACAAGACCAACCGGTCGAAACGGTGGTGGACCTCCTGTTTGAATCGGAAGTGTTGCTCGAAGCACAATCGATGGATCGTGAACGGGACGTGCATCAGCACATCGGTGATTTCACACTCTTCATGGCGGGACTGTTTCCGGAATATTTGCGCCGCCTCAAGACGGCCGGATTGATCTACCACAAGGATTTCCTCGTGGACTATATGAAGACGGGAAAGCGCTCCTACGGGATTGTCGCCCAAATGGCCGATGGTCCGGCACAGGAGGAACCTCCTCTGTTCCGAAAACTCTCTGACAACTTCGAGCTCTGCGTCACCGGGCTGGGGTTCGTGCGGTCTGATCTGGACCGCATGAAAGATCCGGCATACCGACAGGCTCGTGATCTTCTCCTCAATTGACCAGATCCCGTTCTCACATTCTTGCCCACGGAGGCGCCGGTCTTCGAGGCGTGACGCCGGCGCAGGCCACGTGTCTGGCCGACGCGCTCGCGGCGGGCTACGCCATTCTCGCGCAAGGAGATCTTGCGCTGATTGCCGTTGAATGTACGATCGGTCTCCTGGAGCAATCGGGGTTGTTCAATGCAGGACGAGGCGCGAATCGCCAGCTGGATGGGGTGCAGAGGATGGACGCCGCAATCATGGAAGGGACCCACCTCAAAGCCGGAGCCGTCGCCTCAATCGAAGGGATCGTACATCCGATTACGGCGGCCAGATTGGTCATGGTAGACACGAATCATGTCTTGCTCGCGGGACCTCCGGCCACGCGGTTTGCCCAGCACGGTCAATTTGAACAGCTACCGAAGGCGCGACCGCCTCGCCGGAGTTCCGGCACGTCTCCTCGTGCCTCAATTGCTGCAGTGGAGACGCTGCGTCTCTATCGAGCGATGCTGAAATCTAAACGGACAGGGAAGGACCAGCATGGGACTGTCGGCGCTGTCGCAGTGGATCGGTTTGGGACGGTGGCAGCAGGAGCGTCGACCGGGGGCATCGATTCGATGTTGCCAGGGCGGGTTGGCGACAGCCCGCTCATCGGATGTGGAGTCTACGCAGATAATCAGAGTGGGGCTGTGTCGATGACGGGCATGGGTGAAGGCATCATCCGCCTTGTGATCGCCAAGAGTATCTGCGATCATCTGGCTATGGGAAAGAGCCCCGCCGTCGCCGCTCGACAGGTGTTGCGCCTGCTCGTATCTAGAATCCGAGGGTCGGCCGGGGCCTTAGTGCTCTCGCCGGACGGACGATTTGCCATCAGGCATGTGACGCCCCATATGGCTGCCGGGTGGTGGAACGGGACTGGCCGGCCGACTGTTCGAGGACAATTTCCATGAAGGACGCGCTTTTTCACTTGGCCTTTCCCACGCATGATGTGGCGGCGGCGAAACGTTTCTATGTTGATGGACTTGGTTGTACGTTGGGTCGTGAATCGAGCCGCGCCGTCATGTTTGGACTCGCGGGGCATCAACTCGTGGCACATCTGACGACGGAATCCCTGCCATCGCAACAAGGCATTTACCCCCACCATTTTGGCCTAGTATTCTTGTCGAAAGACTTGTGGCGACAGTTCTTGGAGCAGGCCCAGGTGAACAGGTTGTCCTTCTATCAACAGCCGCGCGTCCGGTTCCCCGGCACCAGTATCGAGCACCACACATTCTTTCTCGAAGATCCCTCTGGGAACCTCCTCGAGTTCAAACACTATCTCCATGAATCGGCGATCTTCGGTGAGCAAGAGTTTCGTGAGATCGGCGATTCCTCTGAGCATCCCGCTGGGTCGTAGCCTGTGGCAGGATACCGTAACAGTCCGACGGCATGAAAAAGGTTGAGGTTCAGGCTAAGGTTAAGGCTGAGATAAAGAGAGCCCGATCTTCGCTCAACCTCGACCTCAGCCTAGTTCCAGTGTTGTTACGGTTCTGGCTGGGGGGATCCCCGATTGATCCGGTTGAGAATACGTTCGTGGCGACGTGCCAGGGCGGTCGTTTTTCGCATGGGATCGTAGCGACGTGGCGACGGCAAGATGGCCGCCAGCCACGCGGCTTCATCGTCCGTCAGGTCGCGCGAGGACTTCTTGAAGTGATGACGGGCTGCTGCCTCAGCGCCATAGACGCCCTGTCCCCACTCGGCGACGTTGAGATACAGTTCGAGAATACGCTTCTTCGTGAGATGATGTTCGAGGGAGCGCGTAATCAGAGTTTCCCGCGCCTTTCGAAGCAGGGACCGTTCGGATGATAGGTAGAGGTTTTTTGCCAGCTGCTGAGTAATGGTGCTCCCCCCACGCTTGAGTTCGCCCGCTTCGAGGTTATACAGAGCCGCGTCCTTGATCCCTTCCCAGTCGAATCCCTCGTGGGTGAAGAACGACGCATCTTCCGCTGCCACGACCGCCTGGCGGAGGGAGGGGGAGATATGTGAGAGCGGCATCCACATCCAATGGCGTCCGATAGTGCGGCCATGTGCCTCAGCCTGAGCCTGGCGCGCTTCCATCAGGGCCGTTACGGTTGGATTGGTCGCGCGTAAGACCGAGACGTCGGGCATCGTGAGTAACCATAAAAAGAAGACCGCTCCGACCGGGAGGCAAAGACCGATGATCAGGAAGGCCTTCACGCGGGATCGGGTTTGTACGGTTGACTTCCGCATTAGAGGCTGCGTATCAAAGAAGCGATGTGTGCCTGTGTCATTAACATGGTGTCTGGTAGCTGGATGGGTACAGCATGAGAATCCTCACGGCAGAGTTTATCAGAAGTTGTGCGGGGCCAGAACAGTTTCTGAAAGGTGAGCTTCCGGAAGTTGCCTTCATCGGGCGGTCGAACGTCGGAAAGTCCTCCCTCATCAACTCCCTCTTGCAGCGCAAGGGACTGGCCAAGGTGAGCCGCACACCGGGAAAGACCCGCCTAGTCAATCTCTTTCGGATCACCAGCGACGATCCTGGGTTGGCGCGATTTGTGGTGGTGGACTTGCCAGGGTATGGATACGCGAAGGTGTCGAAAGCGCTGCGGGCTCAGTGGGCGCCATTGATCGAGCAGTATCTCGACGGGAGTGAACAGCTGCGCGCGGTGGTGGTGTTAGTGGAAAGTCGAGTGCTTAGCGAACAAGACCGTCAGACGATCGCATGGCTCTCGTCCGTCGGACGCCCCCCCATCGTGGTGGCGACGAAAGTGGACAAGTTAAAAATGAGCGAGCGCGTTAGTGCGCTTCGTCGGCTGCAGAACGGACTGGGCTTGGTCGAGGGCGACGAAGTTATTCCTTACTCGTCAGTGACGGGCGAGGGACGGGACCGGTTGTGGGCGGTCCTGAAAGAGCGGATTCGAATTTGATCTCGATGTAGGCCTTGTTCTTGAGGTTCGCCAGCCACGATTGGAAGGCATCTTCGTTTTTCTGCTGAAAGACGAGTCCTTGGATTTCAGTGCGGACTGTCTCGTACGGACGGAACTGTTTGGGTCTCTTCTCCTCCAGGCGCACGATGTGAAAGCCCTCAGAGGTCTCGATCATATCCGAGATGCCGCCGGGCACCAGGTTTGCGATGGCGCGCTCGATCCCCGGTAAGAGTTCTCCCTGTCGCACCAGGCCCAGGCGCCCTCCGTGTGAGGCGTTCTCGCCGTCGGAAAAGCGTAACGCCACGTCCTCGAAGGACTCCCCCTGTTTGAGCCGCGCCATCACCTCACGAACCTTCTCCATCGCGTCGGCCGTATCCTCCGGTGAGCGGGGCCGAATGAGAATCTGACTGAGCGTGTATTCCTCCGAGAGCGCAAACCGATCACGGTGTTCCTGGTAGTACCGTTTGATGTCGGAGTCTGCGACCATCACTCCACTCTGCACCTCGCGGTCGACGATCCTGAGCAGCGCCAGCTGTTCTCGGACGCTTTTCATGTCTGCCGGGTTCGTCTCGTCGATCGTTCGCCCCTGTCGCTTCATCTGTTGAACCGCCTGCTGAACTTCCTGATCGGTGACTGTGATGCCTCGCGCCTTGGCTTCCTGGAGTTGCAACTTGCGTTCGATCATCGAGGTCAGCGCCATGTATTCCGCCGTCTTGAGCCGACGCGCGAGGCGGTCGCCGCGGTACTCTTTCTGAATCCGCTCACGCTCCGGGGCGAGTTCCCGTTTCATCTCGGACAGCATGATGAGGTCCGAGTTGACGATCGCAATGATTCCATCTTCCACCTGCGCGGCTGAAAGAAGGGATGTCTGTACGATCAGCCCGAGCGCGAAGAATACCGTGTGTCTCAGCCAGTCTGGTGCCATTGTGATCCTGGAGATGGAACTCGCCACGCACCGATGGGATCGGCCGGTCGGCGAGGGTTCGATGGATTGTACACGATTTGCGGAGGACTTGAGGAGTCTGAGTGAGGGCAATTTCGATCCGTGACGATTCAGCGTGTGCCGACGTCGTCGGCGACATAACGAGACGCGTCGGCGAGGCGGATGACCGCCTTTGCGCGGATGTCGGCGATCACGCCGTCAAAGCGTTTTCGGCGCTTCTCGTTGAGCAGTTCTTGTCGGAGGCGTTCCCGAACGGCCACATCCGCCTGAATAACTTCTTTGTCGAGCGCCGTGATCATGACGAGGTAGTAGCCGGCGTCCGCCTTGATCGGCGCACTGACCATTCCGGGCTTGAGGGTATGAATAACTGCGTCGACTTCGGGAATGACCAATCCCTTGTGATAGGGGCCGAGATCGCCCCCCATCGCTTTCGTTTTGCCGTCAATGGAATAGCGCTGTGCAAACTTGGCGAAGCTTCCCCCTTGATTGACCTGCTTTTCGAGATCTTTCGCGGCCGGAAAATTGGGCAGCAGCATCTGCGACACTTGCACTTTCAATGGCGTGAGGAGTTCGTGGGCATGTTGCTCGTAGAAGGCGTCCAATTCCTCCTTCGAGAGTTCGACCTTGGCTTTGATCTGGTCCTTGAGGAGTTCGTCGAGAATCAGTTGTTCCCGATAGCGTTGCGCTCGATCGCGGATGGCATCGTTCTGGTCGAGTCCTAGATTGCGCGCTTCCTGCATGAGTAGCTCTCGGGTGATGAGTTCGTCGAGGAAGAGGCGCTTCCCCCCATCTTTCTGGTACCGTGCCCTGGTGGCCTCGGCCAGTTCTCTCCAACGGGTGTCGAATTCGGTCTGCGTGATTTGTCGACCATTGACGAGGGCCAGCACGCCTTCCTCGGGCGGTGGCGTACAGCCGGTGAGCAATAGGAAAGTGCCACCGATGGCGCCGGCGACCAGGGAGAGGAGGCGAACTGCGACGACGTTCACGGGTCTGTTCGATATTCGAGTCATAAATGCGCGAGACCTTGTTAGCGAGATGATTGTGGGGGCATCGTGGTGTTGGTATCACAGCCTCCCAGGCTTTGCAAGGTTGCGGTGAGTTCTCGAAAGATAGAAGTCCAGTCCTCATGCGGCATTTGGAGCTCGAACGAAAGCGGAGACAGGAAACAAATCCGTTTCTTGTACCGGTCCATCATCCGGTGAATCGCTTGGCTTGAGACCCGGCTCTTGGCGTCGAGCGTGACGACGACGGAGCGGGTCTTGAGTTCGATCGAGCTCAGACGCAAGGCCTTGGCCTGGAGCCGGACCTGCATGACTTCGAACAGTCGCTCGACGGAGTCCGGGGCCAACCCATACCGATCCTGTATTTCGCCATGGAGTAAGGCGAGGTCTCCGACTTGGGTGCAGGACGAGAGTCGTTTGTAAAACGAGAGGCGCTGGTGGGGATCGGCGACGTAGTCATCCGGAATGAAGGCGGAGACGTTGAGCCGGAGGGTGGGATCAGGCTCTTCTTCCACCACCTGACCCTTGAGACGCTGGACGGCCTGCTCCACCATCTGCATGTATAGATCGAGCCCGATGGTAGCGATATGCCCCGATTGCTGTTTACCGAGGAGGTTGCCGGCGCCACGGATTTCCATATCCGCCGCGGCGATGCGGAAGCCGGCCCCCAGTTCGGTAAATTGCTGAATGGCGGTGAGGCGCTTCTGGGCGTCTTCGCTCAACTGTCCCTCGTCGGGGACCAGGAAGTAGGCGTAGGCCTGGTCGCCGCTTCGTCCCACGCGCCCGCGCAATTGGTATAACTGTGCGAGGCCGAACATGTCGGCACGATTGATGAAGATCGTGTTGGCATGAGGCACGTCGATTCCTGATTGGATAATGGCCGAGGCGATCAACACATCCGCCTCTCGGCGAAAGAACTTCAACATCACGGCTTCGAGCGGTTTGGCGTTCATCTGCCCATGAGCCATCACGATGCGCGCGTTGGGCACCAGTTGTTGAAGCCAGGCTCCCGTCTTCTCCATCGTTTCGATCCGGTTATGGACGAAGTAGATCTGTCCGCCTCGCCCTAGTTCGCGCAACATGGCCTCCCGAATGAGGGTGTCGCTCGATCGGACGACCTGCGTGCGAATGGACAGGCGGCCCGCCGGAGGGGTCTCGATGATCGAGAGATCCCGCACGCTCGCCATCGCCATCTGTAAGGTGCGAGGAATTGGGGTGGCGGTAAGCGTCAAGACGTCGATTTGGGTGCGGAGTCGCTTCAGGCGTTCCTTGTCTTTGACGCCGAACCACTGTTCCTCATCGATGATCACCAGGCCCAGGTTGTGGAACAGCACATCCTTCTGGATGAGCCGGTGCGTGCCGATCACTACGTCGACGCTGCCAGCCGCCACATCTTTGAGAATGGCTTGGGCCTCCTTCGGCGATTGGAATCGGGAGAGCAGGGCCACGCGCGCCGGGAAGGGCGCGAATCGTTCCGAGAAGTTGTCGTAATGTTGGTGCGCCAACAGGGTCGTGGGGACGAGCACCGCCACCTGGCGATTGTCTTCCACGGCCTTGAAGGCCGCCCGCATGGCCACTTCAGTTTTTCCGTACCCGACGTCGCCGCGCACCAGGCGGTCCATCGGTTTTTTGGATTCCATGTCGTGCGTAATATCTTCGATCGCTTTGAGTTGATCCGCCGTTTCTTCGTACTCAAATGCGGCCTCGAACTCGTGGTACATCGTGCTGTCGAATCCATAGGAATGGCGCGTCACGAGTTCACGGTTGGCATAGAGGTCGACCAACTCGTGGGCCATCTCCTCGATGTCTTGCTTCACGCGCGCGGTCGTTTTAGCCCAATTGGCGCCGCCCAAACGTTCAAGGCGCGGCGCATGGCCTTCCGCTCCGCTATATCGCTGCACATGGTTGAGCCGCTCCAGCGGGACGTATAGCGTGTCGCTCCCGGCGAACTCCAGGATCAAATAGTCACTGTCGAAGCCTTGCACGGAGAGGCGCTTGAGGCCTCGATATTTGGCGATGCCATGTTGGACGTGGACGACATAGTCGCCCACGTTGAGATCTTCCAACGAGGAGAGGAAGGTCGCGGCTTTGCTTTTGGCCTGCGGTTTGTGGCGTACGCCTTTGGCAAATAGTTCCTCTTCCGTCAGAACGGCCAAGCGCAAGTCCGGTGCGAGGAATCCTGCGGACAAATCGCCGTGCAAGACGTAAAACGGCGCTTTGGTTTTACTGGAAGCGGTCCAGGCGCCCACGGCCCATTCCATCGCCGGCACATCGTGTTCGCGCAAGAGTGCCAGTAAGCGATCCACTTGACCGCGACTTCTTGCGACGAGCACCACGCGGCACTCCTCTCGCAGGCGATCCATGGTGGCCAGGGTCTGGCTGAAGGGCATCCCGCGAGCTCCGAGTCCCGCGCTGGCCGGGGTCTGAGCGGGAAAGGTCTGGACCGGATTCCAGGACGCATCGCTCGCGGTGAGTGGCTCGAGGGCGAGCGTGGGCCAGCCGTTCGTGTGATCCATGAGTTCAGGCCAGGAGAGAAACAACCGCTCCGGTGACGGGTAGGGCACGACCGTTTCCCGATCGGCGTGGCGCAGATAGCCGTCGTCGATTTTGTTCCAGAGGTCCGCACAGGCCCCCTCCAACGCAGCCGGCTGATCCAGGACCAATACAGGCTGTTCGGTGAAATACTCGAAGAGGGTGTTCATGGCGGGATAGAGATCCGGCGCGCGCCACTCGGCATCCGCAGGAATAGGAGCGAGGGTCTCAGGCGAAGTCTCCGCGCGGAGATATTCCCGCGCGGGAAGGATCACCGCTCGATCCAACTTTGCGGTGGACTTCTGCGTGGCGGGATCGAACAGGCGGAGCGAGTCGATTGTTTCGCCGAGGAATTCGGCACGAAGCGGCTCGGCATAAGCCGTTGAGAAAATATCCACAATGCCGCCTCGAACACTGAACTCGCCGGGGATTTCCACCACCGAAACTCGGCGATAACCAAGACGTAAGAGTCCGCCGGTGAGAGCTTCTCGTTCTATCGTGCCGCCCAGCTTGAACTGTAGGGTGGTGTGGGCAAAGGCTGTGACGGGCAACAGCCGCTGCATCAGCGCCGCGATGGAGGTGACTAGGCAGGTCTGTGGCACGCTCCGAATATGATGGAGGGCATTCATCCGGCGCGCGACCAGACTGACAAGGGGCGCGCTGCCCTCGTAGGGCAAGATTTCCCATTTCGGGAACAGGGCGAGGGGGGTCGTCGGAAGGCCGATGAGATCATGGAAAAAGTGCAGGTCATCAAAGAGTCGTTCAGCCGCCTCATCCGACCTGGTGACGATCAGCCAGGACCGACCCCCCAGTTTGCCCATCTGGGGATGCAGGAGCGTCGTGAGGGCAAGACCGGCGGTGGAGCCGTGCAAGCCTGTGACAGAGGGACGGCCTGTTCCGCCTCCAAGTGCCGCGGCGACAGGAATGAACCATTGGGATGCTGTAGGGGTGTGGATAGTATCGGCCACTGCGACTGATTATGTTGTAGTTGAGCGAATACGTTGAATCAGCGCCGTGGTGGAGACGCCGGGGACCAAGGGAATAGTACGGACGACTCCGCCCCGCGCTTCGACGATCTCGCGGCCGACGATCCGCTCCACCGCCCAATCTCCGCCTTTGACGAGGATATCCGGCTGCAACGTGGCGATCAGGCTCTGGGGATCCGGTTCGTTGAATAGGATCACATAATCGACACAGCCGAGCGCAGCGACCACTTCCGCCCGCTGAGCGTCTGAGACGATCGGCCGATCCGGTGCCTTGTTCAAGCTCCTGACGGATGCGTCGCTGTTCACGGCGACAACAAGCAGGTCGCCCAGGTCTTTCGCAGCCTGAAGGTAGCGCGTATGGCCCACGTGCATGAGATCAAAACAACCATTGGTAAAGACGATCCGTTTCTTCTGTGCGCGGGCTTGTTGCAAGAGCGGAGTGAGTTGCTCCTTAGTTAGGATCTTCGTGGGCATGGCTCCATCATACCGGCTGCGGGCCTGGATGGAAAGAGACAGAACATTAATTTGTGTCGTCGTGGCTCACGCCGCCTAACCCAATCACCGACGACCCGTGTTTGGTAATCAGCGCGTCCATCGCCTCGATGGCTTTCGTCCGTCGTTGGTCGAACAGTCCGGGCGGCGCAGGAGACAGGGAGGAGAGCGCGAGCCCAGCCAAGCGGTACTCGGTGTCGGGCTGAAGGAGTTCTCGCAGCGCATGTTGGACGGTCGGCCACATGTCGTGATCGTAGTTCAGTGGGAGAGGAAAGCGATGCTGCTTGGTCATGATAGCGAAACGGGCGTCTTTCAGTTTCACCGTGCAGGATCCGGCGGCCAATCCTTCCTGTCGCAGATCCCGCGCCAGATCACGGAGGAATCCGCGCAGGGTTCGCTCAAGAAAAGGACGATCATGCGTATCGTGTTCGAAAGTGGTTTCGTGACTGAGACTTTTGGCCTCCCGGTCGGCCACCACCGGTTCCTGGTCGATTCCTCGCGCCAGTTCTCGAACCCAGTGGAGTCGCATGCCGAAGATATGACGCAAGGGTTGATCCCAGCGTTGGTCCAACAGCTCGCCGATTGTCTTGAGTCCGAGCAGTTCCAAACGTGCGGCAGTTTTGGGACCGATACCCGGCAATGCGCGCAAAGGCCGCTGCGCTAAGAACGCTTCTTCCGTACCCGGTGGGACCGTCACCAGTCCGTCCGGCTTGTAACTATCCGCTGCAATTTTAGCGACGGTCTTGCCCGTCGCGACGGCGATAGTGCAGCGCAATCCCGTAGCCTCGGACAGCGCATCCTTCACGAGTTGTCCGAGTGAGCGAGGATCGGGATGGCGGGTCTGGAGCTGTGTCGTATCGGCATAAAACTCGTCGATGCTGCTCCATTCGGTGAGCGGGAATAACTGATCGGTCACGGCCCGCATCTGTTCATGCAACCGACGATAGAGCGGTCTGTCCGGGGGAATGAGAATGAGAGTGGGGCAGAGACGTCTGGCATCAGCTGTCGGCATGGCAGAGTGGACGCCGAAGGAGCGAGCCGCGTAACTTGCAGCCGCGATAATGCCTCGCGGGGAGGGTCCACCGACGGCCACCGGTTTTCCGGTAAGGCTTGGGTCTGCCAGGACGGCCGCTGAGGCGAACATGGCATCCACGTCTCCGAACAGGATCTGGCGAGACCAGCGCATGGATTATCCCCAAGTATGTCGCTCGTGAACCAATCCAGGAATTTGATGATCTGACGATCTGTTGAATGTCCGACCAATCATCAGATCAACAGATCATCAGATGTCTTCTGATTCACGCTTCACGGGTATCAAGCACGCTGCAGGCGAACTTTTTCAGCATCCTGCTAGAAGGTGAAGGACAATTGGGCTAGCGGCAAGAGGGGATGAGGAGGTGTAGGAGGAGGCTCCTGGTGAATCTGCCTCACCGATCCCAATTCTTGTAGTAATCCCCGACAGATGCCGCAATGGTGCCGACGCGGCTGAATCGTCCGTCGCTGGCGTCGGTACACCCGGCCGCATTGCCGACAACGCCAGGCAAATCGCGTGAGGGCGAGGACTTCCTTCTGTAGCGAATGGTAGATGGTGATCGCTAGGGTGCCGTTCCGATTCATCTCGGTCATCTTGCGGAGAAAATCCGGTCCATGATTCGGCCGCCGCTTCAGGATGTCGTATTGCCATTGATGAATCATTTCGTGCGCCAGCGTGCTCTCGATCTCCTGCTCGCCGTATTCGCTCCGTTGGGCAACTTGATGCAGCAAGGGAAGGGATAGGCGAATTTCGCGCCTGGTCGGCGGGCGAAGTCCATCCTGGTCTAGCCGTGGACGCGGTCCCCGACGACTTACGAACATGCCGACCGAGGCGGTCAGTCGACGGCTCCAGACGAGATCGATCGGGAGCAGCAAGCCCGCGAAGTAGCGGTCATTCAGTTCGCTCCATATCCGGGTCAGATGCTGTGAGGTCACGGGAGGGGATTGGGGTGGAGACATGCGAAGGGGGGTCATCCCAATTCTTCGTGGACCGCCGCGGCCAGTAACGGCACCATGATTTCATGGTGGCCGATCAGGGAGTAGCCTTTCCCGCCCTTCTGGGTCGGCCGACGCACCACGTTTGTGAGCGGGCGATAGTGAGCCAAGAAGTCCATGTCTACGGTCGTAATGTTGGTCAGGCCATGACCAAGATTGCGCCCCAGTGACACCGCTTTGAGGAAGACTTCCGGCAAAATGACGGCAGAGCCGAGATTGAGATACACGCCCCCTTCCATCCCTGACACGACGGCTGCAAGCCGTCGGAAGTCCAGCAGCGAGGTCGCTCCAGTGGCGGCTCCGTCCGCGGCAGGATGCATATGGATGATGTCGGTACCGATGGCGACGTGCACGGTCACAGGAATACCGAGCCGCGCTCCGGTCGCAAGGATGCTTGTCTCGCGATGGGGAAACTGTCCCTGGCGTCGGTTAATGTAGTGGCCGACGGATTCGCCGAGCCCCTCGCGATCGTGGGCCCCGCGGACGATCGCCTCGTTCAGCATGCGGCCGGTTTCTTCCGCCATTCCGAAGCGGCCCTCGTCAATCTCCGCGTCGACTTCCTCAGACGTGTGTCCCATGAGCGCCAATTCAAAATCGTGAATGATTCCAGCGCCGTTCATAGCCACGGCCGATACGATCCCTTGCTGCATGAGGTCCACAAGAATCGGACTCAATCCGACTTTGACGACGTGAGCGCCGATTCCCACGATGACCGGCCGCCCCTTGCGATGGGCCTTCGCGACGGCTTTGGCGACTGCGCGCAACGTTTTCACGCCGAGGATATCCGGCAGCGAGCGATAGAATTGGCTGAAGCTGCCCCCACGGTGCCAGGGGCGAGCACAGTCGGAGACGCGGACCTTGCTGTGCCGTTTCTTGAGCGGATACGTCGTGAGATCCGTCACGTTGATCGGTGGGATCAGGTTTGGGGTCGTGACAGGGGGTTGGTGCCGGTTAGGAGGCTTTGGCAAGGAGCTGTTCCTCGATGAGTTCACACAGGACATGGCCGAGCGTGATGTGACTTTCTTGAATGCGGGCTGTGACCGTTGAGGGCACGACGAACGAATATTCCACCAGACCAGCCAGTTTCCCGCCGGTCCCCCCGGTCCAGCCAATGGTCGTGAGGCCACAAGCCCGCGCGGCGTCCACACCCTTCAACACGTTGGGTGAATTGCCGCTCGTGCTGATGGCAATGGCGACGTCGCCTTTCTGCCCATGGGCGCGAACCTGGCGGGCAAAGAGTTCGTCGAAGCCGTAGTCGTTGGCGATGGCGGTGATGGCGGCGATGTCGGTGACCAGGGCGATGGCCGGGAGCGGGGCCCGCTCGCGTTTATACCGCCCGACGAACTCGGCGGCGAGGTGAGTCGCATCCGTAGCACTGCCTCCGTTGCCGAACAATAAGATTTTGTGTCCTTGGCGAAAGGCCGTGGCGATCAGCGTCGCGACCTGTACGATGCGATCGGCATGCTCACGCGCGAACTGTTGCTTGACGGTCGCGCTTTCGGCAAAGGCACTGAGTACAAATTCTTTCATGGGAAGCGATTCTAGGCAACCTGCTGGCACCTGTCAAACGTGACTCGCAGGCCGGCTACGATTTTATTGTAGTGATGGGACCTGTCTGCCGGATGGCGTTCATCGCCAAGGCAATCATGGAGCCGACATCGGAGACCGTCGCCGGCAGGATGAGTGTATTAGTCGCTTTGGCCAACTCCCCAAACTTGGTGATGTACTGTTCTGCCACGCGCAGCTGGACGGCTTCCTGACCGCCCGGTATTTGGATCGTTTCTGCGACTTTGCGCAGCCCCTCGGCGGTGGCCTGCGCAATGGCGAGGATCGCCGATGCGGCCCCCTCTGCCTCGTTGATCTGCTGCTGTTTCTTTGCCTCGGAGGCTTTGATGACTTGTTGTTTCTCACCCTCGGCCTGGTTGATGGCCGCGTCGCGCTCGCCCTCTGATGTGAGAATCACCGCACGCTTTTCCCGCTCCGCACGCATCTGCTTTTCCATCGCGTCCAGTACGCCCTTCGGAGGGGTGATGTTCTTGATCTCATAGCGTAAGACCTTGACGCCCCAGGCTTCCGAGGCCTTGTCGAGTTCGTTCACCACCTGGATATTGATGTTGGTCCGCTCCTCGAACGTCCGATCGAGTTCGATCTTGCCGATCTCGCTCCGCAGCGTGGTCTGCCCAAGCTGGATCAGCGCGAAATGAAAGTCGCTGATGCCATAGGACGCGCGCTGAGGATTCAATACTTTAAGGTACAAGATGCCGTCCACTGACACCTGCACGTTATCGCGTGTGATACAGACCTGCTCAGGGATGTCGATGGCCGCTTCCTTGAGCGAATGTTTGTAGCGAATGCGATCGATGAAGGGGAAGAGAATATGAAACCCTGCATCCAGAGTAGCCGCATATTTGCCGAGTCGCTCGACCACATAGGCGCTTTGCTGCGGCACGACCACGGCGGTCTTGCCGATGATGATCAGCACTAGCAACGCCAACAACAGCACCACAAAAAGTCCGCCGGTCATCGTTATCTCCTCCACAGTCGTTCGCCTTCCAGGCTGTCCTCATTCATTCGGCTGTAATCCACAGGGTGAGCCCCTCGACCCGTTCGACCTTGCACCGTTGGTTCTTTTTCAAGAGAGCGGACCCGGCATTATGAGCGGTCCAGGTAGTACCGCGCAGTTCCGCCTTGCCGGTACCACCCGGCGCCAGATCCTCGATCGGAATTGCGCTTTCGCCCATCATCGAGTCCACGGTCGGCATTCCCTTGTCCTGAGTCTTGATCCAGGCCAAGAGCGGGCCGCGGAAGATGAGCAGCGACAGAATTGCGAGTCCTGAAAACAAGAGCCATTGGAGCCATTCCGCTTGGGCAAACCCCAGGCCGGTGAGACTGCCGACGATCAGAGCCGCCAGCCCGAAGAAGAGGATATAGAAGCCGCCTGGGGTGGCCATTTCGACGCCGAGGAGCACGAGCCCGACCAGCATCCAATACCACCAGATCATGGAGGAACCTCGTTCGGTGTCGTGTGTCGCAGTGAGGGATCGAAGATGTCGACGAAAGTTTAAGCGTGTTTCAGTAGACCGTCAAGGAGAAGTCTGCAGGCCGAACAGTGAATTGATCGCTCAGTGTGGCGATGATTTGATAGGGCGGGAGAAAAGTCTTCCCGGCAAGGCCGCCTTGAGCGAAGAGTCGAGGCGTACTCTCTGTTGCACGTTGAGACTCTGAGCGATACGAGAACGAAGCCGGAAGGATTTTCCGCAGTCCTATGGTATAGTCCGCGCGCAATGACGCAGGACCAACCAGTCAAAGCTTTGGTGATCGCGCTCACCGACCATGCGGCGGCGGCGGTCTATGCGATTAATCGTCTGCAGCCGGATTCGCTCTGCTTCGTGTTACCGGAAGAGGCGAAAGCGCTCGTAGAATCCGAAGTCCAGCCGAAGATCGAGCACATGCCCAGACGATGGGATTGGGTGGTGATGGCGGAGACCTGCGAATTTGTCGGCTGTTATCAGACGCTCGCCCGAGCACTTCCTGATCTGCTGCGCACGTGGGACGTGCAGCCAGGCGAGCTTGTCGTCGATGTGACCGGCGCCACCCCGGCCATGGCGGGCGCGCTGACGCTGGCCACACTGTCTCACAGTTCGCGGATCGTGTCGCTCGTGCCGGCCCGAGAGGGACAGGAGGGGGACAGGATTGATATTGCCGGACAGCTGTTCGTATGGACGCAGGGAAATCCGTGGGATGAGGCGGCATCTGTTTCACGCCGCGAGGGCTGTGACTTGTTCAATCGGGGATTGTTTGCCGCAGCGGCGAAGCTGTTTCGCGTAGTTGAGGTGCGGGTGAGCGGGGGGCAGAAACCTCTCTACCGTGCTTTTGCAGACCTGGCTGATGGCTATGATCTGTGGGAGCGATTTCACTATCGTCAAGCTTGGGAGAAACTGAAGACTGCCGGGAAGGCCTTCGAGATGGCGTCCCTGTGGGGCGGACCACCAGGACTCACGGCCCTGTTACCGGCCATTAAAGCGAACGCGATATTCCTGGAAAAGCTCGTCCTCGATCCCGCCCCCGTGAAAGACATGCAGGCTTCCGATCTGCTGGCCCATGCCGGTCGGCGACTGCACGGCCTGCACGATCAGGAAGCAGCGATGGTCGCGCTCGTTCGTGCGCTCGAAGCCTTTGCCCAGCGACAACTGTTCAAGCAATACCAGATCAAAACCTGGGACGTGCAGCTGGAGCAATTGCCGCAGGCGCTCCGAGAAACCTGTCGATCTTGTTGGCTGGAAGATCTCGACGGCAAGTACAAACTGCCCTTGCAGGCGCAGTTTCGCGCGCTAGCCGGATTGGGCGACCAGATGGGTCAAGCCTTTTTGCGCGAGTGGCCAACGATGAAACCCCTGCTTGATGCCGCCAACCATGCTGTCCTTGGCCATGGCTTCGAGCCGGTCAAATCCGAGCGGGTGCAGCAGTTGTACGAAGTTGTCGTCAAGCTATCGGGCGTTAGTGAGACATCATTGCCGAAGTTTCCGGTGCTGAGCCTCTAGCGCGAGGTGCGAGACTGGCGGGAAAGGCGAGACAGGCAATCTTCCGGCGAGTCGCGCCCGTCCCGCTTGTTTCGCCAGT
Organism: Nitrospirota bacterium; assembly: GCA_032123755.1. Lineage (GTDB taxonomy): Bacteria > Nitrospirota > Nitrospiria > Nitrospirales > Nitrospiraceae > Palsa-1315. The sequence goes on along the minus strand of JAQBES010000042.1, from coordinate 40,934 downwards.
AAGGGCCACGGAGCTTCCCATCTACTACGAAGACACCGACTGCGGCGGGGTCGTGTTCAGCATACAAACTATTGATGAATTTGAGAACTAGTCTGGCCGGCATGCGTAGTTGACTGCGCGATCATTTCTTACCGCACGCAACTTTCCACACAGTTTGACTGATACTGCCCGGCATGACTGGTACCCAATTACCTATTTGTGAGTTGGTAAATACCATCGTTCCACTTCCCATATTGCCAGAGAATTGCTTAAGTGCAACAACTCGACCGCGATCTTCAGCGCAGTCGAATTCCCATTGTTCCTCGACAGTTAAAAACCTGAAGCCCCCCACGGTTTGTACAGTATTGTAGTCATAGAATTGCCACATCTTCACCAGATTGCTGGTGCGGCGTATGGTCGCTGGATCCACGTACACAGTTTTTCCTGCTTCGTCGCTGTCACTAACCTTTACCCACTCCGCATACACTGGACTACTGCTCAGCAGCAGGAGTGTTATCAGGAAGAGTCGTGCCATTGGGATGCCTCCGTAAGGGATCGTCACTGCCGCTGACGGAACTGCGGGAGTCATTGTTTCATTCTTTCCGTTGCTCTCAAAGTTGGTACCGTAAGAAGGGGTTAGCCTTGGACAAGATACAGGCAGCCATGTATACAGTTGGCTCATTGGCAATGTTGGAAGGCTAATCTGGTTGATATACCGAGATTTCATCCGAGAGCTCCTTGTAATTTCTATCCCAGGTCTGCTGCGCGCCACCTGCTCTCGTTACTACGACAGAGAAGGACACACCGTCATTGCTGCGGGTACCCTTGGCGACTATCGGTTTCGCCGTGGCGTCGTGTGCGGGACGCACAAGAACCTGAATTTCTTTACCAGGCTTGGCACTCAGAATACACGAACGATTCACACTGTTTCGAAGTTCAAGCATGTATATTGGCGAGGCGAATAAGAGCATCACAGTGCCTCCGGTTTTCCGATGATGCCAGGCGTTTCACCGCCAGGTGAAGATGTCTCCTCATTCCAGCGGAATTAGCTAGGGCGCAGTATGGCTTCGGACCCCTGAGACCGTCAAGGCGAGGGGGGAGCACTGCTTCATAGGTATTAAACAGGGAAGACTGCGACGGTGCTATAGAGTTCGTGTGAGTCGTCGTGCCTTACCCCACCCCACCGAATAGTGCGCTCTTTGCAGCACCAAGCTGTCTACTCAGCTACTGAAAGTCAGTCAGCGAGAGTATCGCTTCGGCGATCGGAGCGGCCTGTGCGAAGCTCTGCGAAGAGCCTGAATGCTCTTTAGGAAAAAGGTGTTTGACGAGGAGGGGTGATCACTATTTTCACAGTTGTTTTCCAATGAGTGGTGTATTACCGTTGAGTTATCTCAATTTGAAAAGCAAATCATGGCATGAAATGTTGTAGTTTGTTGCAAGCTAAATTATAAGAACTGCAACCAGTTGAATTCGCGATGGAAATACAAATCTATTACGAGGATACCGACTGCGGCGGGGTCGTATACTATGGGAACTATCTCAAGTATTTTGAACGGGCACGAACGCACTATCTCGAAGAGCGAGGGTTGTCGGTGGCCAGGCTAATGAAGGAAGGCACGGTGTTCGTTGTGATGCACGCAGAAGTGGATTACCGATCTCCCGCCCGCTATGGCGACCGGCTGATCATCGAGACGGTCGTCTCCGGCATGACGGCGGCCTCCTTCACATTTTCGCACGTGATTCGAGAACGGGAGAGCCAGCGTGTGGTCGTCGAAGGATTGGCAAGACTGGCGGCGGTCAACGGGATCGGTAAGGTCACGCGCCTCGACAAGGCGATGGTAGCCGTGCTACGGTTTGATACCACAAGGAGTCACTAAATGGAAACGGAGTGGGTAGGTTTTGGAATGGCATCGCTGGGAAGCTGGCTAATGATAGCCGGCTGGACGATCGGTCTATTCGTCCTCGGCTGGTGGTTTTTTATGCCGAACCCGATGGATAGAGACAGGAAGAACAAGAAGAAGCCGTAACCCGTCTGTCAGAATTCTCCTCCACCTTGATCTTCGCCATTGCAAGAGCGCACAGCACGAAAAGTACCCTACGGCAACGATGTTGAGCGGTCCGGTTCAACCCGCTGGTTGGGTACTGTCACCGCGTATGTGCCGGTTTAGCGCTACGCCGAGCTCTTGGCACTTATTCATGAGGCCTTCATAGGCCTTGAGGTTGGCATTGTACTCAGCCATCGGATACTTGCTGAGATCGCCCTGGCTCTTCTCATAAAACCGCCTACAGATCTCCCGGAGAGCTTGAATGGTTTCGAGCAACGCCGCTGTGTATTGGAGGGAACCCTCCAAAGATCCTGACTCTGTCTTCAAGGCTGATGAAGTAGCAGCCAGTTTGGCCGCCAACCGATCGAGGTCTCTAAAGTGAACCCCAAAGTCAGTGGTCTTGAACAGTCCTGGAATTGGGAGTGCCTTGCGCCACGAAAACTTAAAGATCGCGTCATGAATTGCGACGTATTCTCGAAGAATTGTATTCGTACGGATTAGCTCCTCGGGAAGGTCCGGCATGTGTTATCTACGAGAATGTGCCGCCCGACCAATATTCAGCCATCCGGCCCATGAGGAGCAAGGATTGCACCCATAGCGCAATCCTCGCATTTGCTGCAGCACACGGTTACGAGGCATTTCGTCTGTCTTGTTTCTCTAGTTTCTCCAGTTTCCAAGCTTTCCAGGCAAAGAAAAACCCCACCGGTGCGCTGAGGATGCAAACCACTGCCAGAATAGACGATTCTGCGGCCAGCCACCCGCCAAGAGCGGTATAGGTAGTTGATCCGCCAAAGTAGACATACCACGGAATCCCGCGTTTATTTTTCATAGGTGTGCCGGTTTGCGACGACATCTGAATGCCTCTAAGTCCCTAGTCCTGTCTAACTATGAATTATCTGATTCAGTATAACAAACCACTTGCATTGGAATGTGGGATAAGGCCCTTTCGATATCCTTCCAAAACTGGAGCCCAACCGCCGTATTCACAAAGTAATTTATTATAATCGCGCATGCGTGCTACGACAAGTCTGGATGAGGTCGCTCGCCAAGTGCTCCAACTCGTGCCGAATACTAACATCCTCTGGATCAACATAGCCTGGGTGCATGTCTTTGCGAGGGTTCAGGTTCAACATGAGGAGCAGAAGCCGGTGTGCCGGCGGTCCGATAATTGGATGGGTCAGCCATCAACTTTTCCTCCTGCCGCACGAACGCATTGCACAATATAGGCCTGCGTTTCCGGCGGCAAACATGCGACCGGCAACGTGGTGAACTGTGCCTTGGAGTACAACAGCAGCCACACGCTCGGGAACTGCCACAGCTCCTTGACGGCGGACCACTGAAGCGTCGTCGTACCGATGTCCGAACCCATGGTGAACGAGGACTCATCAGCACGGAATGTGGCTCGCGGCTGGTCCATCTGGCGGAACTTGTGCAGCGATCTGCGATAGTGAACGACAAAGACAACTATGGCGAACGCGATGCCCAGCACCAGCACGGCTGCAAGCGCAGCGATGATCCAAGAGGCCTGGCCTAGCGCCATGAGTACGACGAGACCGAGCGCGGCAATGAGAAGCGCAACAAAGAATCCGACACCGACAGAGCGCCGCCAAAACGCGAATACCGCCTGACTCAGCAGTGCCTTGCTGTAGATGAGTGTGGCCTCGTGGGACATGGTGGCTACAAATCCAAATTCAGCGACCCGGCCCACGAGGGGCTCGAATTGCCACCGCAACGCGCTGGCTTGGTTCGCTGCAGCGCATGGTGAGGCGGCGTTGTCATGCCCTTAATCTACCAATCAAAAGGGATTGAATGCTACTAGCCCGCGTTATTCATGCACGTTTCTGCTGTAATCGCGAAGACGGAAGTCAGAATCCAATGAGGTATTCTTTCTTCGCGCCGCGATCATAGAAAGGGCGCTCGACCTCGCAAGCGCGGTGACGACGTACCTGGACGCGGTGGGCACGGTGTCCAGGTAGGCGGGCTCTCCGCTCAGTCGGTCAACATACTGTTTCAAGTATGCCCCGCCCCGCGACTCTGCACGTCTGTCTCGCGTGGCGACCGCACGATTGTTACGATGAACCGTCATGAATAGTGCGGGCTAGTTACTCAGCAAGTTCTCTTGTGTGCGAATCCCGCTGTCCATGAACTTCTGGGGGCGAGATTGGATGACGAGGCAATGTCGACTTGAGGCTTTGGTCCAATGAACGATGGGTTCCCTTCGCGTTCTTATGCGGACGTAATCCTTTCTCACGGCAAAGTCGGTGAGACTTCAGGCCGCTTCCCGGTCTTCCTTCTGGCTTCCTGCAGAGTTCGCAGGCAGGGCGAAGTTCGGACTCGGTTGACCCAGGGGTCAAGGGCCTGGTGGACAATGACGAGGGTGGGACAGTCGAATGTTGTGCTGGGACTTCATAAGGGAAGACCAGGATGACGCCGAAGGCGATGAGAGCACTGAACATGGTTCGACCTTGTGCCATGATACTCGTGGGAACGCACAATCCATGCCAGAGCGGGTTGATTGACAATGCAAAAAGCCGCATGCTGTTATAATGCGTAACGTGATATTCCCGCGAGACTCGCGAGACGGGCGAGATGGACAATGGTTTAAGGTCCGAAGTTCGAGGTTTTCTAACCTTCGAATCCAGAACGTCGAGTCGCGCCTGTCGCGCGCGGCTTGCTCGTCTCGCGCACAATTCACGAACGACGTGTTACGAGTCACGGAGGTTTCTATGGATATGATGGGACGTGTGGGGCTGGTCGAGATTCCGATCTTGATCGCGCCCGATCAAAAGGTCTGGATGGATCGCATGATTAAGGAAGGCAGGATCGCCATTCCTCCAGGCGGGACACTGGAAAAAGGCTCGCTCTATTCGATGTTTGTCCGGATGCTCCTGCATAACGCCATGGAAGAGCAGAAGCGGCAGGAGGTGTTGGACGCGGAAGACGAGGACGACGAATAAACAGGATGCTGAAAACGGTTCCTTGCGTCGTTCTCACTTCGCGTAAGGCTTCAACGTACTCAGAGTACGCCTCAGTCTTTCGCTCGTTGCGGCCTAGCAATGAACTCGTTTTGAGCATCCTGCGGGGTTCAGCGGCTGTATCGAAAGCGATTCGGCGAGTATCTCGCTGGATACAGACTGCAGAGCGTATGGCCTATAGCTGGTGGCAGGAACTGAAAAGACTTTGGCCCTCTTTCCCTCTGGCCATACGCTATAAGCCATAAGCGCTATTCGGTCTCTGGCTATAAGCTCTTAAAGGCGGCATGCGCGGCTTTGATCGTATAATCGATATCGCGGGTTGAGTGAGCGGTTGAGAGGAAGGCGGCTTCGAATTGAGAGGGAGCCAGGTACACGCCCTGTTCCAGCATCGCATGAAAGAAGTGCCCGTATCGCTTCGTGTCCGACAGCTTCGCAGTATTCCAATCCACCACTGGGCTTGTCGTAAAGAAGGCCCCAAGTATCGAACCGACTCTGGTTTGTGTGAGCGGCATGCCGGCTTTCTTGGCCGCGTCCCCAATTCCTTTGGCCAGGGCTGCTGATTTTTCTTCCAGCTTCCTGTAGACTCCGCGGGCTTTGAGCTGCTTGAGCGTTTCGATGCCGGCGGATACGGCTAACGGATTTCCCGACAACGTCCCCGCCTGATAGACCGGCCCCAACGGGGCGATCAGATCCATGATCTCTTTCCGTCCTCCGTAGGCGCCGACCGGCAATCCTCCTCCGATGATTTTCCCTAACACCGTCAGATCTGGAGTAATTCCGTAGAGCGTTTGGGCTCCGCCGTAGGCCACGCGAAAACCGGAGATCACCTCGTCGAAAATCAGAAGGATGTCGTTTTCTTTAGTGAGTCGACGGAGCGCCTGAAGAAATTCCGGCCTCGGGGGCACGACGCCCATGTTCGCTGCGATAGGTTCCAGAATAATACAGGCCAACGTGTCCCGCTGTTCTTTGACAATCTGTTGCACCGCGCGGATGTCGTTGTACGAAACAGTCAAGGTGTGTTTTGCAAAGTCAGCCGGGACTCCAAGCGAATCTGGAATCCCCAACGTGGCCAAACCTGAACCGGCTTTCGCCAACAAATAATCACTGTGGCCGTGATAACACCCTTCAAATTTGAGAATGTTATCTCGCTTTGTAAAGCCACGCGCGACACGAATCGCGCTCATGACTGCCTCGGTGCCGGAGCTTACGAGGCGGACTTTTTCCATCGATGGGAAGGCGTCACGGATCATGCGGGCGAGCATGACTTCCAGCTCGGTCGGCGCACCGTAACTGGTTCCGTTTGCGGCGGCCTTTTTGATCGTACGAATGACCGATGGAGCGGCATGACCCAAAATCATCGGGCCCCATGACAGGACATAGTCGATGTAGGTGTTCCCATCGACGTCGTAGAGACGGGCGCCTTTGGCGCGCTTGATAAACCGGGGTTGACCTTCGACGGAGCGAAAGGCGCGCACCGGACTATTCACGCCCCCGGGAATCAACTGCTGAGCCTCGGCAAACAGCTTTGCGGAACGAGTGGTTTTCATAATGGGGGCGCACAGTACCACGCGGTCGCGCCTCGGTCAAGAAAGAGGAAATTCATGTGGTGTGATCAAGCGATTGGGGCCCAAAAGTGTCTAAAGAGGTACGCTTCTCAGCATTTTTTGATAAGGGCTGCTTTCTCGCGAGACAGGGGCTTTGCGTAATCCCTTGCACCCGTGTTGCTTCATGCTGCCAATCGAGTGCGGCTCGACTCTTGCCGGGTTAGGCTGGTAATGTATGAAGTTCTAGGCAGTGATTAAGGGATCAACGATGAAGATTGTCTGTTCGTGGTGCCGACAAGAAGGAAAAGCTGAGCTGGTGGGCGAGAAGGCGCCTCTCGACGACGCTCGGGAAACGCATGGGATTTGCGTCCTTCATCGCCATGACGTCGAAGCCCGCTGGCAGGCTTCAATTCATGCAGCCGCACATTCTGGACTCGCGACCGGATTGTCTTCTGTGCTCTTTCGCTGGACAGGCTTGCTGAACGTGACCAAGAAGATGCGCCCGTAGGATAGGCGCTTCTTTTTACCAACCTGCCGGGAGTTACCCGCCGATTTTCCCTGAAAGATCTTGAGTCGCTAATCGACTCCTTCTCTTGCCGGATGTTGAAAAGTGCCGCCAGTGTCCAGGGACTGTGGCGCGTCCTTCGATGTGGCTCAGGACGGTGAGCCTGTCGAACCGTGAAGCGCGAGATATGCGAGAGAGGCACGATCTGAAGCTGAGGGTTCGAAGTTCCGAACACCTCGTATCTCGATCTCTCACTCGTCTCGCCAGTCCCGTTTGTCGCGCGCGACCATTCTGCTGGCTAGGTCTGTTTTGAGGGAGTTCGCCGCAGTACTACCGGCTTTCGAATCGGTTCCGCATTGATCTTTTCCATCCCCCAGTGGGCTCGCTTGGCTTTCTCTCGTTCAGATAGAGCGAACAGCACGTGAAAGGGCGTTGCTCGTCGCGCACCCATTCCTGCCTGTCCGCTTCCCCAGGCCTCTCCCGCATCACGCAAGACCTCAAGAAAGGTTTCATACTCTTCTTCGTCATCGGGCAACAGGCGTGCAGCATCGGTGATAAGCAGGATATAGCCCTTGGCTGGTAGCCACTCGAGGTCGGCCAGACATTCTTCGAGGGCATCCCAATTGTGGCCGAAATAGTCCGGAAAATCCAAGGCGCGGGCACATTCGGTCAACAGGCCGGCGGTGGTCTGACACTTGGCGCCCTTGATGACTTTCAATATAAACCCGGTTGGTGGGCGCATCAGCGATTCAGCGCGCTGCCCCTGGTTGACCATAAGTAATGCGGTCCAGGGGGCCTTCGTTGATTGGAGATAGGCGGTCAATGTCAGGGTCGGTTTTGGTGTCATGGTGTCTTATTCACCGGAATGAACGTTCGGTAATGGTCATCGGTGTAGTAGGCCTTTCCAGTTTCTTGATCGATGACGATCCGTTCCGCATCCCGCGAGCGACCTCGCACTGTAGGATTCACATCGTACTCGCGATAGTGACCGCGAGGCAGTCGTCTTTCACGATTCTGAAACGCCCTGCCGCCGATGTATCCAGGGAGGGCGTTGCCCTTACGTTGCTGAATAGACTCCAGCAGGTCTTTGGCTTTTTGCGGGGGGGCCTTCTCGGCTCGATGCCCTTGTCGATCGTGAGGCGGTGTGGCATCGTGAAGAACCGGCTCTGCGGACTGAACGGATGGCGCAGAAGCAGACGGAACGGTTCGTTCCAGCGACGAGCCGGCGTTGGGAGTACCCGTGGGTCCGCCGAACAGTAGCCCACCAAGGACGACGAGTATTCCATAGATCTTCCAAGTTCGAACCATAGTTTCGCGTTCGAATCACGAGACGAGGGAGCACCGTACGAACCCTAGCACGCTCGATCTCGGAGGAGCAACGGGCATAAGAGGAGCGGGCGTTCGAGGCCTGGTATTGTTGCTATCGCTCATTCGCCGGCGTAGCATCCAGCGTACTCTTTGTACTGAGGATGTTTTCCCATCCGGCATCTCACGGCCACTGTAGGGGCAGATCAGGCAAGTCCGGTGGTCGTTTAGGCGAAGGCGAGCCAACGAGGTATAGATTGGAATCCGCAGTGGACCGGCTTGAGTTTGTGACAGTCGAAGGACTCCTGGCCTACGGGGAGCTGCTGGCCTGTCGCATCGCCGGTGAGGGGATTGCGCTTCCACCCATCCCGCCTTCCTCAGTTGATCGACCACAGCGAACCCGTGACGCCATGGAGAAGATCAGGGCGTTTGTGCAGCGTGCGCAAGAAGGATTTCCTGGGGCAGAGGAGTATCGGGCTACCCGTCGCGCGGTGATCGAAGAGGGTTGCAGGGGCGATGAACTGGTGTTCTTCGCCGCCTGGAATGCGCTCCTTGCAACTGGCGAATTGGCCCCCCTCTTCCGTGTGCCGATCGGGTCGGTGCAGAAGCCGACGCACCGCCGGCCGGTGGCGATTGTGCCGCGCGCGCAACTGACGCCGCAGTTGGTCGAGGATCGTATCGTGCTGGACTTGGGCGAGGATCGGTTCTGGCTCTTGCCGCGCGATTTAACCGGTCGCACGCTCCTGTTCACGATGCGTCATGGTATCTCACGCGTGGAAAGCGGCACCTATCGAGTCGGGCGCCGCCTCGCGAACGTGCTGGATCCTGAGCGAGGTGTCCCCAAGGCCGACGCAGTCGGTGCAGCCCTGGCCCGGATGCTGGGCGTGGTCGGGCAACAATTGGACTTCCTGCATATCCACAACTACCTCGATCCACGCACCTTCGTCCAGCTGGTGAGCCAGAGCCCCAATACTCGGCAACTATATGAGCATGTGGTTACAGCGCTGATGCAAGCGTCCCCGCACCATGCTGAGGCGCTCCCACCCTCCTGCGATCCCGCTTTAGACTCTCAGGATTTTGGATGGGTCACGGGTCTGGAGAAGAAGGTCGAAGCTGAGGAGGCAGCAAAGGCATTTGGCGTGGATGTGCAGACGGCCAAGCGCTTGATCAAACATCCCCTCTACAGCTACCCGGGCGGACATTCTTTCTTTGATGTCTACGTGGATATCGTCGATGGCTTCCGCCGGTTGGGTCACTCCCACCAGGGGAAGGCCGTGTGTCTGTACAGCCACAGTTCCACGTTGCGGGCGCTCATGATTTATCTCGATCCTCGTCCATTTCGCGAAGCCTTCACCGAGTTTGGCGAATATAAGGAGGGACAGGATAACGTCGTTCTGCTGACCTGCGAGCAGGGACTCTTATCCGGCTATTCCACCGCTGTGGGTTTGTCGGCGCGGGAACGGGTGGCGCGAGAGACCTGGGTGAAGGTCGAGCGCGAACGCAGAGACCGGATCACGCTCAAGCCCCGACAGATCAAGCGGATCGTGGCATTGGTCTCGGGTGGAGATTTCGCCGGTGCCGGCGCCGCGTTGAAAGAATTGCGCGTGACAGGACACCGGTTTGGCCTGGACGTCTACTTCGTTCGTCACGGGTATTTAGGTCTGGCCAACAACTGGATCGAAGCGGTGAGCGAGGACGATACCCGCGGCATGGGCAGCCATGCGAGCAGTCCGATTGGGAGTAGCCGCTTCGAAGATTTCAAGAATGAGCAGGTGCAGCAGGTCACCATGCGGCATCTCAAGCCATACATGGAGGACGGCGCCTTGGTGGTTATTGGTGGGGATGGGAGTCTTCGCGGCGCGCGGGCGCTCTACGAAGGATTTGGGGTCCAGGCGGTAGGGATTCCTGGCACGATCGACAATAATCTCGCTGGGACAACTTCCCTGGGTTTTCATTCGGCCGTGTCTCTGGCAAACCAATCCATCGAGTCGCTGAAAGCCACCAGTTCCGCCATGGGCAGCGTCTTTTTCGTCGAGATTATGGGGGCGGGGTCCGGTCATCTCGCCCTCGCTTGTGCGTATCAGGCCAGAGCTGAAGGTCTCTTGGTCAACGAGCATCCTGATCCCGACGCGTATATCGACGACTTCATCCTGGGCACGCTCAACCGTACCTTGGGCGTCCCGAACAAAAGTCATCTATTTGTGGTGGCGGAACAGACGCCCCATCGCCATCACCCGGATGGCGGAGTGCGCGGTCTTGTCGAGTATGTCGCCAGCACACTTACCACGTGGCCACAGTTTCAGGCACGCTCCGGTGAATATCGCCTCGCCCCCGCAACCAAAGCCACGATCCTTGGCCACACGTTACGGGGGGCACCCCCGACCCCCGAGGACAAGACTATCGGACAAGATCTGGCCTATGAAGCGATTCGCCGTCTCGTCAAGGAGCCGGAGCGGGTGGTCGGGTGCATGCTGGCCTATCGCGGGCCAGGCACGATCGACGCGATCCCACTCCACGCTGTGGCACCGAAGCAGTTCGACTGGGAGATCTTCGCCCGAATGCACGGGAGCGAGCTGCCGTAGCGAGACGAATGGAGCGGGGTGGAGCGTTTCACCGTGAAGGCCGTGCCCTGGTTCCATCTCTACCAGAATACGGAAAAAGTCCTCCAGCCTGTCTCGTTTATTTGGTTTGTCTTGTTTATTTGGTTGAACCAGACCAACCAGATAGGCCAGATGAACCAGGCGGCCGGCGCCTGAAACGACGGTTGCGTTGTGGGCTTGGTGGTCGTTTGCTAGAATGGCTTCCCTGGAGATCATCGCGAGAAGAGCGGGAAAAGCAGGACGCGCGCAAATGCGCGATCAGAAGTTCGACGTTCGGGCACCGAAGTTCCCAAAACCTCGAACTTCGGACCTTGAGCCCTCACTTGTTCCGACTGTCTCGCGTGGCGCGTATCCCATTTGACCAATGACCGGTGGCAGCATTGTCTATGCGTAAAGCCAAAATTGTGTGCACCATCGGCCCCGCCAGTGATTCGCCCACCCTACTGGATCAGTTAATCGAGAGCGGCATGGATGCGGCGAGACTCAACTTTTCTCATGGGACCCACGAATCGCATGCGCGTGCGATCAAGGCTATTCGCGAAGCAGCGGATCGTCGGCACAGGGCGGTCGCGATCATTCAGGACCTGCAAGGACCGAGGCTTCGTGTGGGAGAAATCGATCAGGGCGGACTCGATCTGGTTGCCGGCCAGACGGTGCGGCTCGTGACGACTCTGCTCCGGTCCGGCGGTCAACTCGGCGTACAGTCTCTCGCTCCATCCGGTATGCGTGAGATCCCGGTGATGTATCCCTATTTGGTACGGGATGTTCGGCCAGGCGCCCGTATCCTGATTGACGACGGGCTCATCGAGCTGATTGCTGATCGGATTATCGGCGGCGCCGTTGAATGCGGAGTCGTGACCGGGGGACGACTCACCTCGCGCAAGGGCATGAACTTTCCGGATACTCGCATCAGCGCTCCCACTCTGACAGACAAAGATCGGGACGATCTCAAGTTCGGCATCGCGCAGGGGGTGGATTATGTGGCCCTCTCGTTTGTCAGAGGTCCCGATGACCTTGTGGACGCAAAGAAGTTGGTGGCCGACTGGGGCGGTGACATACCGATTATTGCGAAAATAGAAAGGCCGGAAGCGGTTGAGTGCTTGGATGCGATTCTTGATCAGGCGGACGGTGTGATGGTGGCGCGAGGCGATCTGGGAGTGGAGATGGGGCCGGAGGCGGTTCCGCTCCTACAGAAACGCATCATCGCCGAAGCCAACCGCCGCCGCCGTCTCGTGATCACGGCCACTCAAATGTTGGAGTCCATGACGCACCACACGCGCCCGACAAGGGCTGAAGCGTCGGATGTGGCGAATGCGGTGTTTGATGGGACAGATGCCGTCATGCTGTCTGCGGAAACGGCGATCGGGCAGTACCCGGTTGAAACAGTCCGTGTCATGGACCGAATCGTTCGAGCCGCAGAAGAAGGGCCACGATCGTGCCATACGCGCTCGTCCGACGCGCTACGGGGGGAAGGCTCCTTCCCGGAGGCCATTTGCCATTCGGCTTCTTCGGCAGCCGCAGCCATCGGGGCGAGCGTCATCGTGGCATTTAGCGAACGGGGTACGACGGCGCGCTTGCTGTCGAAGCAGCGACCCGACGCGTCAATTATTTCATTGACACCTTTTGAGGCCGTACGGCAACGGATGGCGCTGTACTGGGGTGTGATCCCTCACACGATGCGGCAGATCGAGCACACTGATGAGCGCATCGATGAAGCGGAACGCCGCTTGAAGACCGAGGGACTGGCGACGACGGGCCAGCGGATCGTGATTCTGTCGGGGACCAGGATTGGTCAGCCCGGGGAGACCAATTTCATGAAGTTACACAAAGTCGGGTGAGCTGAAGTGGCTGAGCGGGCCCTGTGCCCGCACAGCGTCTGCGGACCGAGCGCTCCATTGCCGGACGCGCGCATGCAGGCTGTTCAAAAAGGTCGTCCAGCAAGGCCGCTGCTCCGAGGCGGACCCTCGTTTCACGCCTCACGTTTTACGGTTCTTGGGAGCGACGCGAGAACGATGCATGGGAACAGGCGCATCTTGGCGCGCCGGGGTCGGGTGGGTGAGAAGAGCGACTTTTTCAACAGCCTGCTAGGGAGGCTTATTCAGTTCCCTCAGGAGGAGTACAGATTGGAAGAAAAGAGCACAGGATGACACCCAACGTTGTGGGGCGGTTCGTGTTTTGTCTGTGTCAGTTGCTCGCCCTGGTGTTGATAGCCGGAGACGGGATCGCGCAGACCGGATCCCTCAAGCATTCACCAGCGGAGGTGGTGAAACGCTATCTGGCGCTCGATTATAAGGGGGCGCGGCTCGATGCCATGTCGGTCGAGACGGTCGCGTCCTACACGAGTTGGGATCAGGAGCCGACGTGGGGGCGTGTCATAGTGACGCGGGGCTTTGTGGTGGCGGAGCAGTATCGCCAATGGGAGGTGATCGATAGGCTGGAAGTCGTGATTCCGGTCACCTTTCAGGTCATAGGTTCGGTGCATCTGGAAACCGCCGGTTTCGTCCAGGAGGTTGAGACAGAAGAGGTTCGGTTTCGCGTGAAAGCCATTAAGAATCGATGGAAGATTGTCGAGCCGATGTTTCCCCCTCATGTGGGACAGAAGCGGATGGTGAATTTCGTGCGCGAAGCCTGGGTGAAGGAAACAGACCCGACGAAGCGAGACAGTCTTGGGGCATTACAGGATGAGTTACGAAAGGCAAAATAATGATGGGAAAGACCTCAGTCGAGCTGTTGATCTTCGATCTGGATGGGACGCTCATCGAGTCCAAATGGGACATTGCTGCGTCGGTGAACCTGACGTTGGCCGAGCTGGGGTTGCCGCAGCGGCCAATTGAGGAAATCTTTGGGTTTGTGGGGGATGGGGTGAAACAATTGTTGCGCTTGTCGGTCGGCGAAGGAGGTCGGAACACCTTCGATGAGGCGTTGCGGGTGTTCAGGGGCCAGTACTTGGCCCACTGTCTCGATAGCACGACATTCTATCCCGGCATTGGAGAGATGCTGACACATTTTTCAGGCAAGCGGAAGGCTGTAGCCACCAACAAGTCGATTGAGTACACCAACGTGATTCTTCAAGGGCTGGGGGCGAATCATTTTCAGTACGTCGTCGGAGGCGATCGCGGGTTTGGATTGAAACCGGAACCGGGCATGCTGTTGCATGTGATGGAACAATTGAATGTATCGAAAGAACAGACCGTGCTCGTCGGGGACAGCACCAACGACATCAACGGCGGGCATAACGCCGGGATTCGTGTCTGTGCGGTCGGGTACGGCATGGGGAATCGCGCCAAGATGGAAGCCTGTCGCCCGGATTGGTTTATCGAACGACCGGAACAACTCATGGAGCTCTTTTTATGACGACCGAGTCCTTCCTCGTATCTCGTGAAGCGTATCTCGCAAAAAGAAGTATTCGACGAAACACCGATGTGAAAAGACCCGGCTGGCTCCTCAGCGTTCAGTTCCTAACTCTTCCCACGTTTCACGCTTCACGCTTCATGGTTTTCTTGCTTGCTACGGCTCTCAGCCTCAGTCTGAACCTGCACCTATCGCATGCGGCATCGTTCGGGTTGGCGGATCGTGTGGTGGAACAGAAACTGACGAACGGATTGACCATCCTCATGGTCGAACGACATCAGACGCCGGTCGTCTCCCTCAACATGACCTTTGGGGTCGGGGGGGTGAATGAACAGGTCGGTCAAACCGGCCTGGCGCATCTCTACGAACATATGGCGTTCAAGGGTACGAGGACAGTCGGAACGAAGAACTACGAAAAAGAACGCCCCATTCTCGAAGAGTGGTATCGAGTGGGGACTGATTTAGAGCAGCGGCAACGGGAACTCGCACGGAGGAGTGTGGAGAGACCGGCCAGTCCCGAGGATCGCGCGGTCATCGAGGAGTTGCAGAAACGATTTACGGAACTACAAGAAAAGGCCGGACAGTTCGTGGCGGGCAACGAGATGGCCTTACTCTACCAACGTCACGGGGGGGTCGGGCTCAATGCAGCGACCGGCAAGGAGCTGACTCGCTATATGATCAGTCTCCCGGCGAATCGTCTGCCGCTGTGGGCTGCGCTCGAAGCTGATCGAATGGCGCATCCGGTCCTCCGCGAATTTTACAAAGAACGCGGAGTGGTCATGGAGGAGCGGCGGTTGCGGAATGATGACAGCCCCAACGGGTTGTTGTTTGAGACGTTTACCTCGGCTGCCTTCCGCGCACATCCCTATGGCATTCCGACGATCGGCTGGGAGTCGGACATCCTGTCGCTCACGCCGGCCGACGCCGAAGCCTTCTTTAAAGCCTATTACGGTCCCGGCAATGCGACGATTGCCATTGTGGGCGATATTAATCCGAAGGACGTCATGACCTTGATCGAACAGACGTTCGGCAAGATACCGGCCGCACCACCGCAGCCTGCGATTGTCACCGTTGAGCCGGCCCAACGGGGAGAACGTCGCGTGGAGGTGGAATTCGATGCCGAACCGTCGGTGGCCATCGGGTTTCACAAGCCGGCGTTGGGCCATCCCGATGACTATGTCTTCGACGTGATCGACGCGGTGTTGAGCGACGGACTCACCTCCCGGCTCTACGCGGACCTGGTCCGCGAGAAACGGATCGCCGCCTCGGTGGCCTCCGATTCGAACTATCCAGGGGTCCGTGCTCCGAATCTGTTCGTACTCAGTGCCACACCACTTGCGCCCCATACGACGGCAGAAGTCGAAGTGGCCATCTATGCCGAGCTCGAACGGCTCAAGACGGAGCCGGTCTCCGCCAGGGAACTTGAGAAAGTACTGAATAATCTCGATGCTGATTTGGTGCGGGCGCTTCGATCCAACGGAGGTCTTGCTTCCCAATTGGCGCTGTTTCAGACGGTAGCGGGAGACTGGCGCTACGCCCTAAAGGCTCGGGACAAAATAGCGGCCGTGACTCCGGCTGGTATCCAGCGAGTGGCAGCTGAGTATTTCACCAAGTCGAACCGAACAGTGGCCACGTTGGTGAAGAAGGCCAGCGAGAAGAACGGCGTGACGTCGCCACAACGCGAGGTGGCGCGATGATGAACGTGAAGCGTGAAGCGTTAGGGGTGAAGCGAGGGTTTGTCGCCCTGGGCATGTTGGCCATGATGATGCTCGTTCCACTGACGTCCGCCTGTGTTGGAGACCGTGCACTGGGCGATCCCAGGCAGATGACGTTTAAGCCGGTTGAGTTTACCCCGCCAGAACCGGATCGCGTGGTGCTTGAGAATGGGATGGTCGTGTATCTCCTGGAGGACCATGAGCTGCCCTTGATCAGCATGACTGCGATCATGAGAACGGGCAGTTGGCTCGATCCGGCAGATAAGATCGGCCTGGCTTCGTTGACCGGTTCCATTATGCGGACCGGCGGGGGGGGCGGTCTGTCGTCCGAGCAAGTGAACGAAGAACTCGAACAGTTCGCCGTGGATGTGGGCATCTCGATCGGACGACAATCCGGTTCCGCGTCGCTCGACGTGCTCAGCAAGGATTTGAAGCGGGGACTCCAGATTTTAGCGGGACTCATTCGGACACCTGCCTTTGAGCCGGCGCGGGTTGAACTGGCCAAGCTGCAGGCTATCGAAGGGATTCGCCGCAGGCAAGATAACCCTGGTTCAATCGTCGGACGCGAGTTTGTGAAGCTCCTGTACGGAGCGAACCACCCGACGGCGCGTGAAAGCACCATCGGGTCCATCACTCGCATCACCAGAGACGACTTGGTCGCCTTTCACCGGAAGACCGTTCATCCGAACGGCATGATGTTGGGCGTGACGGGCGACTTTGACAAGTCTGCGATGTTGACCCTGCTGCGCGAAGTATTTAGCGATTGGGAGAAAGGTGAGGTTCCGGTGCTGACGATTGCCGATGTGCCTCAGGATCAGACGGCGAAGCCCGTTGTGCGGTTCGTGAACAAGGAGACCTCGCAAACGCATCTCCGCATCGGTCATCTGTCGATCAAAGAGCAGGATCCCGACTATGTAGCGTTGGCGATCGCCAACGATATTCTGGGGGGCAGTTCCTTTCGCAGCCGTCTCTTCAACGACGTGCGGACCAAGCGGGGCTTGGCCTACTCGGTCGGCAGCCGCTTGAACTCCGGGGTGCACGATCAAGGTGTTTGGCTGATGCGGGCAGAGACGAAGTTGCCATCGACGCAAGAGGTCATCACTCGGTTTGTCGCGAACTTGGAACGGATGCGGACCGAGTTGGTGACAGACAACGAGCTGGCAGAAGCGAAAGAGGCCTATGTGAACTCGTTTGTGTTTTCCTTCGCCAGTTCGTCGGCGATCGTGGGGCGGTTGATTGAGCTGGAGTATGATGGGCTCCCCAAGGATTTTCTCCAGCAATTACGTGCCCACGTGATCGCCTTGACGAAAGAGGAAATCCTGGCGGCGGCGAAGAAGCATTTCAACCCAGAGCGCCTGACCGTTGTCGCAGTCGGAGCCGGTGAGGCCCTGCCGAAGTTGCTGTCTGGATTTGGGGAAGTGAAGGAAATAAAGTTAGCTCCGGAGGGCTGAGCGGAGAGCGGGTCCTGTCGCCGGCCCGGGAGCCCGACCGTCCTCGCACCCCGCCCGGTGTAGGAGAGAAGGGGTAGCCCGATATCTCCTTTGCTCGCGCAACGCGCGGCCTCAGAAGGCCATCGTTGGACGCGCGCAGTTGGAGACAATCGGGCCACCCCTTTAATGGAGCTTAGGGATCAGGTTCCCAGGTCGGCGCCACCCGCTCCGGAGAGTGAAAGCCTCCGGAGCTTTGGTGGGGAAGAGAGGTGGGCAGATGGTCCAACCGAGGTTGGCGCTTGCACAGCCCGCACAAAAGTAAGTGCTTGCTGGGCGGCCGCTGAGGCTGAAGGTCCTGCGTCAAGGAGTGAACTCTCCATCTGGATGCTGAGGTGGTTGTGAACGCGACGAGTCTATGAAAGGAGGTTGTCATGGCTACCTATGTGATGCTTCTCAATTGGACGGATCAGGGAATCAAGAATGTGAAGGACTCGCCGAAGCGGTTGGATGGGGTGAAGAATCTCGCGAAGGACATGGGCGGCGAGTTGAAGGGGTTCTATATGACGCTGGGCGCGCATGACCTGGTCCTGATCGTTGACCTGCCGAACGATGATAAGCTAGCGAGTTTCTGCCTCAAGTTGGGATCGTTCGGCAATGTGCGGTCCATGACTCTCAGAGCCTACTCCGAGGAAGACTATCGCCGTATCATCGGGGGTCTCAACTGAAAGCTGAAGGCTTGGTTATGCCGCTCGAAGACGATTTCTGTGACATTATCAAGAAGGCCCGCATCGGACAGGCCTGGTCAGTGGAGGATGTGGCACGCAGCACCGGCCTTCCGGGGGCTGATATCACCGCACTCGAACGAGGCGATCAGCCGCGCGATCGGGCGGAAGTGCGCGCCCTCGCCACCACGTTAGGGCTCCGTCTCGGTCCGTTGGAACAGATTGTCCTAGAGAAGTGGGTTCCTCGACCGATTCCGTCGATTTCGGGTATTGAAACTATACAGGGCGACATCAACGGCTATGGGGTCAATGGCTATATCGTGCACGACTCCGGTGAGGCGCTCCTCGTCGATACGGCATACAACGCTCCAGCCATGATCGCCTGGCTCGAATCCAATCGACTCCGGCTGACCGGCATCTGTCTGACGCATGGGCATGCGGACCATGCCGAAGGGATTCAGCAGCTCCTGGCACGATGGCAAGTTCCGGTCTATTTAGGACCTGACGATGTCAGCCTCCTGAACTGGAAGCCCTCGGAGGATTGTCTTACAGCCCCGAACGACGGTCGCGCCATATCGGTTGGGCGCTTGCGCGTACACTGCCTGGCAACGCCGGGTCATACCCCTGGCGGGATTTGTTATCGAATGGATGCCGAGTCACAACGCGTCTGTTTCGTCGGCGATACGTTGTTTGCGGGATCTATTGGCCGCTCGAATCCCAGTACGCTGTATCAGACCCATCTGAGGTCGGTCCGGACCCAAGTCCTCGCGTTGCCACCTGAATATCGGTTGTTGCCTGGTCACGGACCGGCCACGACGGTCCGTGAAGAACTGGACCATAACCCTTTCGCTACGGAGCATTGAAACAGGATGCTGAAAAAGTCCGCCAGCCAGTCTGGTTCGTTTGATCTATTCGGTCTGTCCGGTCTGTCTGGTCTATTAGGTTGAACCAGACAGACCGGGCCTGTCCTAGACGTGCGGGCCAGTGAGTTCCCAGCGTGCCACAATAGTTATTCCGCAACCTGCTTGAAAAAGACCCTATGAATCTGGACCAGCGGAGCGATGACCAACCAATCCGCAGCGGCGAACTGCCGGTTGTGGCGGGGCCGTCTGAGGAACCCAGTGATCTCTCCCCGGACAACGAATTCGAGGAGACCCCCTTCTCGAAATGGATCCTGCCCCTCAGTCTTTTTGTGGCGACGATCTGTACCACCCTGTGGGCCGGGGCCTACCAGGCCTACAACGGACCGATCCATGGACCGGTAAATTTTCTGCTCGAACACCCCGAATCGCTCTGGCGCGGGATTCCCTTCGCTGCCACGCTATTGATCATTCTGGTAACCCATGAATGCGGGCACTATGTGCTCTCCCGCATCCACAGGGTGCCGGCGTCGCTGCCGTTGTTCATCCCGGGCCCTCCGTATTTCGTCGGCACATTCGGGGCGATCATCCGT
Source organism: Nitrospirota bacterium (assembly GCA_032123755.1). GTDB lineage: Bacteria > Nitrospirota > Nitrospiria > Nitrospirales > Nitrospiraceae > Palsa-1315. The sequence continues at coordinate 21,310 of JAQBES010000042.1, read as the reverse complement.
CTGCGCGGGCCGATCGTGAATCGGCGCGCACTGTTCGACATTGGCGTGGCCGGTCCGCTCGCCGGCTTCATCGTCGCGGTGGTGGCACTGGTTATCGGTCTGAACCTGTCAACGGTCGTTGATCGCACGGCGACCCCTGGATTACAGCTAGGCGAACCATTGCTCTTGCAGTTCATTTCCTGGCTGGTCGTCGGGTCCCTCCCTCCTCAGGCTGACATCATCTTGCACCCCGTCGGGTTCGCCGCTTGGTTCGGTCTGTTTGTGACGTCACTGAATCTCATTCCCATCGGCCAACTCGACGGCGGACATGTGGCGTACGCTCTGTGGGGCAAACGCCAACGCACGATGGCGTTTGTCATGGTGCCGATCCTCGTCCTGCTAGGATTTATGGGCTGGCCCGGCTGGTGGCTCTGGGCCTTTATGGCAGGACTATGGGGTTTTGGACATCCGCCGGTGCGCGATCTTCATGTACCGTTGGGCCGAGCGCGGATTGTGGTCGGATGGATTGCACTTGCCGTGTTTGTGCTCACCTTTGCCCCTGTTCCTTTCTCCTTCCAATAGCGGGATGCTGAAACAGTCCGCCAGCGGCCCCAAGCGCGCGACGGGCACGTCTAGCGTGACAGGTGCGACGCGCAATTCATGATTCCGTGTATCGTGTCTTTCCCGCTTGTCTCGCCAGTTGCGCACTTCATGCGCCACAGTCTGGATCAATCCTGAGATTTTCTTGCCCGATCGCGCACTCAGCCCTACAGTGTGCCTATGGCGTCCACCGCGACCTCGACCCTGTCGTGTCCCAAGTGTCAGGCTGACCGGCCTGATGGAGCGACAGAGTGCCTGACGTGCGGGATTATCTTTGCAAAGTATCGGCCGCTTGCCCCGCTGCCGCGGCAGCTTGGGCCAGGATATCGCGCGCGCTGGCTGACCCTTGCTAAAGAGTGGCTCATCGACTCAGATACGTCGACAGACTCGTTGACGTTTGCTGGCCGGGCCGCGGTGTTTCTGTTGCTGCTCTGGTGGGGGCGAACGTTCATTGTTACGCCGCTCGAAACCAACTACACAGGGGAATCGTTTCTCCATTTGATCAATCTGCCGTTCCACGAAGCCGGCCATCTTCTATTTATCCCGCTGGGGCGCTTCATGACGATTCTGGGCGGGAGTCTCGGCCAGATCCTGATGCCGCTCGTCTGTCTCGGCACATTCCTAATCAAGACGCGCGATCCATTCGGCGCGGCAGTGGCCCTCTGGTGGACGGCGGAAAGCTTCATGGATATCGCTCCCTACATCAACGATGCGCGCGCGATGGATCTTCTTCTGCTTGGCGGGGTGACCGGGAAGGAAACGGACGGGCATGACTGGAACAATCTCCTGACGATGTTGGGCTGGTTGGAGTACGATCAGCGCCTGGCCCATCTCGCCTACAACTTCGGCATTCTCCTGATGCTGGCCTCGTTCGCTTGGAGCGGGCTGCTACTCCTCAAACACTACCGCCGGCTGTCGCCGTGACCGTGGCTGGACGACCGCAGCTACTCTCTTAGCAGGGGCTTGCACCGGCTCAGGAGGTTCCCTTATGCGAAGCCCGCAGGCAGCTCGTGCTCGTCTCATGGGGTCGGCATAGTGGCGTCGAGGCAGGCGTTCGCAGCCGATTCCGCTGCCTCCTTTCGAATGACAATGGAATTGAACGGCGTGGGCGTCAAGGACAACAGAATCGGCCTGATCTGGGAACAGGAACCGGAGCGGGAGCACGTAGTGTGGGGTACATCTGCGGCTCGTTGTGCATCGAAAGAGGTTAGCGGGCAGAAAGAATGGCGTTCACCATGTAGGCGAGGGAATTTATGCTGGTGACGTGTTCACGTGGATGTGTGCGAGTGCTTCCAGCGCGAGCATCAGCGCGTGGGTTCCACTACGGCCATGCCCGAGCGTTTGGACGGTCTGGTAGAGTTGGTGCACCAACGTGAGACCTGGTAGCACGAGTCCCATACGTTTCGCTTCCTCCAATGCGATGCCCATGTCCTTGATGAAATGCTCGACAAAAAATCCTGGGTCGAAGTTGCGCTGTAGAATTCTCGGCGCCAGATTGTCCAACGTCCAACAGGCGGCTGCGCCGCCACGGATGGAGTCCAACATCCGGTTCAGATCGAGCCCTGCCTTGTAGCCATAGAGCAAACTCTCGCAGACGCCGACCATCGTGCCGGCGATCACGATCTGGTTGCAGAGTTTTGCCTGTTGTCCGGTGCCGGGCCCTCCCTGATGCACGATCTTGTTACCCAATAGCTCGAAGAGCGGCATCACGGCTAGCACGGCTTCGCGATCGCCCCCCACCATGATTGAGAGGGTGGCGCTGCGCGCGCCTACATCGCCACCGGATACCGGGGCGTCAATCGCAGAGAGACCCTTGTCTGTCGCACGTTCGGCAATCTCGCGGCTGAGTGCTGGGTCCGTCGTCGTCATATCGACGAGCATCGTGCCAGGTTGTGCGCCGGCCAGGATTCCAGTCTCGTCAGAATAGACGGTACGCACGTCCCGGGGAAATCCCACCATCGTGAAGAGCATGTCCGATTCAGCGGCGACCGCGCGTGGGCTTTCGGCCCACGTCGCGCCGAGGTCGAGCAGCGGCTTGGCTTTGGCTTTCGTGCGGCTATGCAGGGTCACGTGATACCCGGCGGCGAGCACATGGCCGCACATCGACGATCCCATCACGCCGGTGCCAATCCATCCGATCCGTGCTGTCGTTGGTATGGCAAGTTGAAAGGTCATCGTTCGCGTGCTCGTTTATTCGGCGAGCGGGATGATTCGGTCCGCCACAGCCTGAATGACGCCTTCCCGCTCTCCTACCACTTTCACCCCTTGAAAACTCAAATAGTAGCCCCCGTGACTCGGCGCCTGAATCGTGGCGGTCAGTTCAACCCGTTGCCCGTCTTCGACATCGGGATCTTTGACGGACGGGACCCCACAGAGTCCAAAGACTGCGACGTTGATCGAGGATGTCTCGTCTTCCAGGTAGAACAAATAGGCGCCGTAGCATGTCGTGCCGGCTGGAAGTGTGTAGGGATCGAGCGGCGTCACATTGCGAACAGTGCCCCGCAACGTGATCTGTTTCAAATGAAACGACTTCGGCTCGTCGAGGATCTCGCGAATGGTGATGGGTTCCGCGGCTGAAGCACAGGAAGAGCCGATCACAGACCACTCAAGCCAGAGGACGGCGAGGAGACTCACCAATGTTCGTGCGCGAGATGCATCGCCTGGTATCATGGCTCTATTTTACAGAAGGTCGTCGAAGAAGTCCCTTCCGCCTCCTCGACGAACTCGTTATAATCCTCCGACCTTTTCTGGAGAATCACCTATGATCGATCGTGCACGTCTCGAACGCTACGTTACAGACAGCCGCCGCCGGTTTGAGGATCTGCTTGGTCAGATGGTGGAGATTCCTTCGATTAGCATGGACCCGGCTAAAGCCCCCGACATTCGACGCATGGCCGACTTTGCGCGGCAGGTCCTCACGGGTCTTGGTGTTGAGGCCCAGATTGTGGAAACCGGCGGCTATCCGATCGTGTCCGGCGGGTGGACGACCGGAGCCCATCATCCGACGGTCACCATCTACAACCATATGGATGTGCAGCCGGCACAAGAACCGGAATGGAAACAGGCGCCCTTTGTGTTCAAGAACGAGAACGGGCTGTATCACGGCCGTGGCGCGACGGATGACAAGGGTCCGGCACTCTCGGCCCTGTTCGGGGCGCGGTATGCAATCGAGCAAGGAATTCCGATCAACGTCCGGTTTCTCTGGGAGCTGGAAGAGGAGATCGGCAGTCCACATTTTGCCGCAGGACTGAAGAATCGTGACGCGATCCCATGTCCCGATTCCGTGGTCGTGTCGGATACCATCTGGGTCACACGAGGGCGGCCGGCGATGCCCTATGGTCTGCGCGGTCTGTTGGGCGCGCGTCTCACGCTGCGCACTGGAACGAAGGACGCTCACTCTGGTCTGACCGGAGGCGCCGCACGGAATCCGCTCGCCGAACTGATGGAAGTGGCGCAAGCCTGCGTCAATGCCAAGACCGGTAAGGTGAAGATCCCCGGATTCTATCAGGATGTGGTCGAACCGACCAAAGCGGAGATCAAGAGCTTTCTTGCGTCAGGATTTCAGGTTAAGAACTTTAAGCAGGCCTACGGGTTTCAGACGCTACGCACGCAAGATCCTGCCGAGATCATGCGCCGGATTTGGGCCGCCCCGACGTTTGAGGTGCATGGCCTGACCGGTGGCTATCATGGGCCTGGGGTAAAGACGGTCGTGCCGGGCCATGGAGAACTCAAAGTGAGCATGCGGTTGGTGCCGAATCAAACGCCTGAAAAGGCCTTCGCGTTGCTCAAGCGTCACGTGGCCAAGATCAATCCGAATGTGAAAGTCGAACGGGAAGGGATGCTTCAGCCGTTCAAAGGACTGTTTGAGGGGCCCTATGTCGAAGCAGTGAAGCGGGCGGCGAAGGCCGGGTTTGGGAAAGAACCAGCGTTCATCCGCGAAGGTGGATCAATCGGCGCAGTGGTCACTATGCAGAAAGCCTGGAAGGTGCCGATCCTGTTTATGGGGTTGAGTCTCCCAGAGCACGGCTACCATGCGCCGAACGAATACTTCGACTGGGGTCAGGCCTCCGGCGGGATGAAAGCCTTCGCGCATTACTTTTCGGAGCTGGCCGCCATGAGTAAGAAGTAAAGCTTGAGAGAGCTATAAGAAGTCGAATTCCCAGCGCCCACGTCGTTCAGGTAGGGTGAACGACGCGGCGAGGTGTTCGAGAAAGTCGCGGCGGGGGATGGATTGGGCGCCCAGAGCGGTGATGTGCGGGGAAGATTGCTGGCAATCCATCAGGCGAAATCCCCAGGTCTGGAACTGGCGGACCAGCGAGACCAAGGCGACTTTCGAGGCATCGGTCACTCGCGAAAACATCGACTCTGCGAAAAAGGCGCCACCGAGCGCCACGCCATAGAGCCCACCGACCAACTGTCCTTTCTGCCAGGTTTCAACGGAATGCGCATAGCCTTGTTCGTGTAAGCGCGTATAGGCCTCGAGCATTTCCGCCGTGATCCAGGTTCCGCCGTCTGGATATTGCGGCCTTGGTCCTGCGCAATGCTGCATCACGTCACGAAAGCACGTATCGAGTGTGACGTTGAATAGGCCGGGACGAAGGCTTCTTTTGAGGCTGCGCGAGATATGGAGTTTGTCGGGAAAGAGTACGGTCCGGGGATCGGGTGACCACCACAAGATCGGCTGATCGTCGTTGTACCAGGGGAAAATACCGTGGCGGTAAGCCTCGAGCAACCGTTCTGGTCGCAGATCGCCTCCGACCGCGAGTAGTCCCTCAGGTGTGGCCACATCAACGGGGGGGAAGCGCAGATCGCTTGGGTTTGCACTGAGACTGAACATGGCCGAGCAAGGTACGCGACGTGATGTAAAAAGGCTAGGATCTCGCGAATCGGATCGTCACCCCTTATTGTCTTCCGCTGCAGCCAGAATCGGCTGGAAGATGGGGTCTGCATCCAGGACCGCTTTCAACGATTCTGCCCCGATGAAGAACTGCCAGATGTCCGGAGTCTGACCGGGAATTTCAGCAAACCATCGTTTGGCTTCCGTCAGTTGCTCCAAGAGCGCCCGATTGTCTCGATCAGGGGTGAACAGCAAGCTGTAGGCTTTAGTGTATTCAGCCATGAATTTATCGAGCGGAAGGTCGGCGAGCGTGAGCGCCTCTTCGGCATCTTGATAGGCCACCCGAATATCTGAGTCGTCAAAGTTGCGGTTCCAGGCCACTTTGTTGATGCGAGACCAGGCCAGTTGCAGTAAGGCTTCAGCTCTGCCGGCTCTTCGCTGAACCGGGATGGCTTTGACTAAGGATTGGTGGGTCTCGATGGAGGCTTCCTGATCGTTATTCCAGCGTAAGGCCACGCCTAACCGAAATCGGTTATCAAGTTGCTCTGGCCGTACGGTGGCCAAGGTTTGCATGGATGACAGCATGCGGTATAGGTAGTCGGCGGTCGTCGGTTTGTCGAACCCACCCATTTCCATCCCCAGTGACAGGTCCATGCGCTCTGCTTGGGCGTAAATGTTCCAGAAATGCTCGTTCACCACCAAGGCAAGCGCCGGATCCCTCACCATGAGTTTATGGAAGGGGATGGCCTCGCGCAGGACAATGGCATAGAGGTGTCGGCTCAGCACCATGAGGGCCTCAGCCTGATGGGGATCGATGATGAGTACTCGGTTCAACATGGCCACGCGGTCACGCAGTTCCGGAAAAGTGGCCGCACGAGCGGCCCCGGCGATCAAGAGACCCGGGAGATCCGTCGGTCCCCACCAGACTAGCGAGTCGGGGAGGGCCCGGCTGGTTTCCGTGACGAACGGAATCTTTTCTTGGATGCCACTGCCCAAGACGGTACCGCTGGTGACGGGAAGGTTCACGACCGCCTGGTCGCCCGCGAAGCCGTGTTTCTTCAGTCCGGAGAGGACAACCCACTGGGTGGTAATTTCCTTCAGCGCGCGTCTGGTCCGCTTAATCGTACTGGTCCATTTGACTGAACCAGCTGCGTAGGTCAATGGAGTGGTCAGGGGATCCTGGTAGCTGACGGACAATTTTACTAAGGTGGTCGGCACCGCCACGATCGGGCCATTCGGTCGAAGACGGAACGAGGCCGACGGGAGCGGCGCGCTTCCGACAATGTGGATATGGAATCCTGTTCCCGGCGGTGTCAGACCCAGCGAGTCGGTCACAAAGGCCGAGGCGGGATAGCGGTTCAGGTCTTCACTGAAAAAGACCAGTTCGCCATTACTGGGCCACAAGACCTCCATGCCAACATCGGTTCTGATGAGGGTGGAGGCATGGGCCTCTCGCAACCGCTGCCAGCAGGAGTCGTAGACGAGGTCGGAGTCGGCCGGATAGGTCTTGATGCCATGGGGGGCGGCCGCCACGAGGGGATACTGACAGGCGAAGTCGAGCTGGCCGACGCGCACTTTATTTCCCGTCCCCATGGCTTCTGCGTAACGTTGAGCCGTTGCTTCAGCTGAGGTGACAGATTTCTTTGATTTCTTCGCAGCGGCGGCTGATGCCGATGAGGCCTCGAACAGGGTCATCGCAGTGACAATCGACAGAGTCCCGGCGAGGAACAGGATCGTGAAACAGCCACGTTGGAGGAGCCGCAGGCGCATCATGTCGGACAGTCTCCCAATATAAAGGACGAGAAGAAGGTGGTACTGTACCATGCTGTTTTGAGTATCTGAAAGGGGCTAGGGAAATCGATTCATCGGTTAGCAGGCTGTTGAAACAGTCGCTCTTGAACCCGTGAAGTGTATCTCGTTATTCGCACGAGACTCGCGAGACTTGCGTGAAAAGCGGGCCGGGTCGGAAGTTTCATATTCGCGAGTCGCGCCTGCGCGCATGTCTTGCTTGTCTCGCTCACGATTCACGAATCACATTCGTAGAGGACGACCTATCTTCTTGTTATTCGACCACGATCACGGCCTGCATGTCATGACCCGGCATGTCGCACAGATAAGAGAAGGTTCCGGTACGTGACGGTGTGAACTGAATCTCAATCAGGCCCTCAGGCGGGATGATCACACGCTTGAGTCCCTCTGGACCGAACTCCGGGGCCCCGTTGCCGCCCACGTTGAGGTCGACGCCGAAGAAGAGCTCCTTGGCCACCACGGTATGGAGTTCCGTATCGTGGTTGCGGAACCGCAGCACTGTCTTTTGATCATGATGTAAGAGGACGTGCTGTGGCGTGAACATCCGCCAGCGGATATCTACGGTGACCGATTCCACCTCGACTTCGGTTGGGAGCGCGCTAGGAGCCTGTCCGACATTGCCGTTCGTGACGAGGCGAAGGAGGTGCGGCCAGATGCAAGGCCGCAGGCCCGGAAAAACCGGAGGTGTATTCACTAGAATACATTGAGGATTTTTTTGGGCTGAGAACGACGCAGATGGCCGCGGATCGTTCGCCACAGTAGAAAGGCCAATGTCGGACAGGCTCCTTGCGGGAGTCGCTAGTAGCAGAGCCATGCACATGAGCCCGAGCGCTCCTCTCACCGTGCGTTGGCCGCATCGAGGATCGCGCGGCGCATGCTCACCCGCTCGACCGACGTCAACTGTGGGGCTGGACGATGTCGGCAGAGCGTGACGGTGTGCTGGAGGGAGGCGATGAAGACTTCGCAATTCGGACAGGCTCCCAGATGTCGGCGTATTTCCCGGCAAATGTCGGACGGGAGTTCATCGTCGATATAGGCAGACAACTGTCGGAGAAGATCCACGCAACGGCCTTGTCCATGCGAATGGCGGTGTGAAGATGGCTTAGACATTTTCTTTGGCGCCGCCGTCTTTTTCTTGGTCATGAGCGCAAGCCTCCAGACTTGTGGTCATCGTGGTGGGTGAAGCCGCGGGCGCTGAGTTCCCGCCGCACAAACAAGCGTGCTCGGTGCAGTCGCGATTTTACGGCGCGCTCATTCAAGCCCATGATGGTCCCTACTTCTTTGGCACTCAATCCTTCCATATCGCGGAGCACCAGGGCTATCCGATATTTTTGGGGCAGTTTCTCGATCGCCTGGTCGAGGGCCTGCCGGAGTTCCTTGTTCTGCAGTGCCTCTTCTGGACTGAGCCCATCTATCGGGATCTGGAGGCGAAACTCTCCCTCGGAGGTGGGCACGAACTCCTCGAGCGATAGCTCGTGTTCCGGCTCCCCTTTGCGCTTGCGCCGCATCCGTATACAGGCCCGTGAGGCGATGGTGTACAGCCAGGTGGAGACCCGCGCCTCGCCTCGAAAATCTTTAAGTCCTTGGTAAGCATTGAGAAAGGTTTCTTGAACGAGATCCTTTGCCGATTCCGATTCGCCGCACAAGCGATGTGCATACCGATAAATCAGATCGACATGGTCTCGGTACAGCCTATCAAACTCGTCAGGCTCTCGCATGGCTGGCTGTTGGGGAGGTGTTTTGGGAGTAGTGGTGCGCATGGCTGGCGCAAAGTCTAGGGGCTTGGGTGAGGCCTGTCAAGCAAACCTGGCAGGATGCTGAAACAGGCCACCAGCGGCGTGCTCGACACCCGTGAAGCGTAGAAGCCGGCTGGTTGCTCTGGTTTGTTTGGTTTGTCTCGTCAATTTGGTTGAACTAGACCAACCAGAGAAACCAGATGAACCAGACAAACCACAAACGACGAGGACGGCCTTCTTGAGCATCCCGCTCGGTCCGGGCCGCTATATGTAATGGCTGTCGGTTAGGGTATCGGTGCGGAACTGCGTCGGGGAGTTGGTGTCTCAGTGGATGGAAGCGAGACGGTCACATGCTCATGGTCGATGTGCAACGTCAACGGTTGCCCAACTTTCACACGAGGGATCCCGATCTTGGAATTGAGCATGACTAGGCCGATGGGGGTGCGGACAAAGACGAAGTTGGATTTGAGCTTGGACACGGTTCCCGAGAGGAGGAGTTGCACGTCGGAACCGGCCGGCGGGGTTTGGCTGACCTGCAGGTCGTACTGTAAATCATGCACCCCGCTGATGGTATTCGTTTCATCGACTTCGACGGTCAGCGGATCTCCTTCGCGATAGTTGGTAAGGCGTTCTTCTTGTGTGCCGACATGAATGGTCTGGTCACCGTCAGGCCCCCACCAGCGTAACGTTTTCGGAGCATCGGTCCCGGACGTCATTGGCCCGCTGAGGTAGCGATGGACCAACGATCCGTCGGTTCTCTTTCTGATCTCGACGATGGAATGGCGCTCGTGCACCCAAAAGTATACTTCCTGCGAGGCCTTGAGATCCTTCAGCGCTGTTTTGGAAGTGAGGGTCAGCAGTCCGATCGGGGTCTTGAGAAAGACGATCCCGGCCTTGGTCCGCCACACCGCTCCCCGTAACTGTATGAAAGGATCAATCGTGACCGGGTCAACGACGGCAGGGGTGTCAGCAGGGGTGTCAGCGGTTGGGAGCGAGAGCTCTCCGTCTGGCGCAGGTGGTTCCTCGGCACGGACGGGGCCGAGGAGGGTAAGGGCGATTACCCCGGCGAAGAAAACCTCAATCGCACGTCGCTGCAGTCTGCGAAGAGAGGACTCGCGCATCCCAGGGGTCTGTGGACTGTCGCGAACCGTAAGGAGAGGAGTCTCTGTAGGTGCGGAATGCATCATCCGCTTGAGCGAATAACATGATGTCTACGAGGAGTCAAGGCGAAAGCTGCCACGACAGTGACTCGGAAGGCGATGCCCTTACGAAATTACGCCACTGACGGAAGCGTGAACGTCGGCTAGCGGGTGGAGAGGTTGTAAATTCTCGGCTACACAAGGAGTGGAGGGCAGGGGGTTGAGGGTCAGGATGACCCGGATCTCACCGTTGGTGGAATTCGGCACACCGAACCCTGTGAGCAAGAGGGGAGGTGTGACCATGTGGCAGATGCGGCGCATTTCGAACTGTGCCAAGTCCTGCGCCTCGCTTCGACGATGGAGTTGCGCCAGCACGTCATAACAGAACTCCGTGAGGATAGATGGCATGGATTCTGGCGCCATCTGCGGCCAGAGCTCATGGGACTTACCGAACAATGCCAGCAGTGCACGAGCTGGTCCATTCATGTGCAGGATGCGAGCGGATGAGGAAAATACAATCATGCCCGAGTCAGGGGAAGAGAGAAGGGGCGTGGAGTCGGCTTGGTTCTGCGGAGATGAGTGTGGCACGCGTGTCCTTTCGGGGAAATGCTCTCCTGACTGTGCAAGAGTTGCACCTACGGTAGGGATGCAGGAAGCGCGATTATCCTGCGAATAGCGAACACAATATGACGCCCGAAACCAGGTTGCGCACAAAGACGGTGTCGTGGTGGCAGAAATTGAACCAACTATTTCTTCCGAACCAGCATGCGAATCGGGGTTCCCTCGAATCCATATTCCTCGCGGAGTTGGTTTTCGAGAAAGCGGAGGTAAGCAGGCGTGATATTGTCCGGGTGGCCGACAAACAACGCAAAGACAGGTGGCTGTGTCGCGACCTGGGTCATAAAGGCAGATTTGGTGATTTTCGTCGGTTTGCCTTTGCGCACCGGTAGGGGGTGGGTGGCGAGGATCTCCTGGAGGAACTTGTTCAACGCTCCGGTCGGGATCCGTTTTGAGAAAGCCGCGAATACCCTATCAATGGTAGGAAAGAGTTGGCCAAGTGAATCGGGATTGGCCGCGGAAGCGAAGAGGACTGGTGCCCAGCTCAGAAAGGGAAAGCGCCGCAGAAGTTCCAGTTCGACCTCCTGCCGGGCCTGGCTATCGCCCTCCCGAAGGTCCCATTTATTCACCAGCAGGAAGCAGGCCCGTCCTTGCTTGATGATGATCCCGGCGATCTTGGTGTCCTGCTCGGTCACGCCTTCCGTGGCATCGAGTAGCAAGATTCCGAGGTCGGATCGGCCGATGGCCAAGTGCGATCGGACCACGCTATAGCCTTCGATCCCCCGGTCGATCTTTCCGCGCCGACGAATACCGGCGGTATCGGTGAAGAGATACCGCTGTCCTTGATGGAGGGCGATCGAGTCGATCGAATCTCTGGTGGTTCCCGGCACATCGCTGACCACTACTCGGTCTTCCCCAAGCACGGCATTCACTAGGGTGGATTTGCCGACATTGGGCCGTCCCACGACGGCAATGCGGGGCATCGTTGCCTTCTCAGGATTTTCATCAGGGATCGGGAGGAGCGGATAGATGGCATCCATGAGGTCGGAGACGCCGATGCCATGTTCCGCAGAAATAGGATAGAGCGTATCCGTGCCCAACTGATAAAAATCCGCCACGAGCGTTTCGACCTTGGGCGTGTCGATCTTGTTAATCACGACAAACAACGGCTTCGTCGTTCCGCGCAAGAGACGGACCACTTCCTGGTCCGGGGTCATCAGGCCGGTCCGGCCGTCCATCAGTAGGATCAAAATGTCCGCTTCCGCAATGGCGAGCTCCGATTGACGTTTGATGAGGGCCAGCATGCCTTCCGAGGCGGACGGGTCCAACCCTCCCGTATCCACCAGACGGAACGGCCGATTTCGATAGGTGGCGTCGGCGTAGTTACGGTCCCGCGTGACACCCGGAACGTCGTCCACGATGGCCGTTCGTTTGCCGAGCATACGATTAAAAAGCGTCGACTTGCCGACGTTGGGGCGACCGATAATGGCCACAATGGGCGGGCGAGCCGTTGTGGCTGACGGTACCGGTACTGTCTCTAAGGGGGTGTTTTGGGGGCGTGGCATAGGAAATTGTATTTTGACCGTAACATAAGAATTTTGGCAAACACAACCATCGTCGGGTACACTCTCATCGAGATGATGCCATTTCAATTAAATTGGGACGAGATCGACGACGTCCTGCTCGATATGGACGGCACGTTGCTGGATCGACATTTCGACAACTTTTTTTTCGAGGAAGAGTTGCCGCGTCGTTATGCCGCGCTCCACGGTCTACTTCTTGACGAGTCTCGCGACACACTGATGGCAATGTACCGCTCGGTCGAAGGTGAATTGGCCTGGACCGATCTGCATTATTGGACGCAGCGAGTGGGCATCGATGTCGTGGCCATGACCAAGGAACTGGACCACATGATCGGTTTCCTGTCTGGCGCAGAAGAGTTTCTGCAACACATTCGACAGCTGGGGAAGCGTGTGACAATTGTGACGAACGCGCATGAATCGGGCGTGGCGGTCAAAGTCGCCAAGACAGGGCTCGATCGGCATGTCGATCGAATCGTGAATGCGTTTGAAGTGGGGTATCTGAAAATGCGTCCTGAGTACTGGCCTAGTTGCCAGCGATTACTTGGATTCGATCCGACAAGGTCTCTCTACATGGATGATGATGAGGGCTGTCTGATTGCGGCAAAACAATTTGGTGTTGCCCATCTCATTCATAGTGCCAAGTCGAGTTCTCAGCTGCCTCCAACCCCGCTCGCTCAGTTCGTCTCGGTCACCAGTTTTTCTCCACTCCTCAACGGGCGGCCTGCTACTCCGGTCGGGATGCTGTACCCTTGTACATCGCGTCGCCGAGTCTGGGCACGCTCTGCATCTGGAACCGATCGAGGTTCATGAGCTTCAAGCCGGCTTGGGCGATGATGTGGTCGATCTTGCGGTTCAGATTGCAGCCACAACCAATGATGTTCTGAACGGGATTCAGCCGGTCCTGCCAGACCGCGATCTTCTCGTTTTCGCTTCGCCCATGTTCCAGAAAGAGGAAGCGTCCATTCGGCTTGAGGACCCGACGAACTTCTCGCAGCGCCTTCACAGGAGCGGGAATGGTGCAGAGGGTCCAGGTGCTGACGACGAAATCAAAGGATCGGTCGTCATAGGGCAATGACTCAGCGGTGACATGTTGGATGCGAATGGGAAAGGACTGACGGGTGCTGCGTTCCGTGATGATCTTGGAAAGAAGATTGGCGGGGTCAACTGCATGGAGCCAAGTAATGGTCTTGGGATAATGCGGCAGGTTCAGCCCGGTCCCAATTCCCAGTTCCAACACCTCACCATGGAGACCAGAGAGCAAATCCGTGCGCAAGCGACGGAACTCTTCTCCCGCCATGACCCAGTCCATGAGGTGGGGAAAAATGTGGTGGCTATAGAGTCCCATCGCAGCGCGTAGTATAGCAAAGACCTCTTCCCGCGACGCTCGCAAATCTTGTTGAGCCTGAGAGGTCTATGTTAGAGTCCTTCCTCTCTTGAACCCGCCCCTGAGACCATGAGCAAGACCTACGATCATTACGCTCTTGAAGTGAAGTGGCAGGCCTATTGGGAGCAGCACCGGACCTTCCGCGTCGCTGACGACCAGGCCATGCCAAAATTCTACTGCCTCGACATGTTCCCCTATCCCTCAGGATCGGGCCTCCACGTCGGCCACCTCGAAGGCTATACCGCAACAGATATCGTGTCCCGCTACAAGCGTATGAGGGGCTTCAATGTGTTGCATCCGATGGGGTGGGACGCATTCGGGCTCCCCGCCGAACAGTATGCGGTGAAGACGGGAGTCCATCCTGCCATCACGACAGCCCAGAACATCGCGACGTTCAAACGCCAGATGAAACGGGTCGGTCTGTCGTACGATTGGGAACGTGAGATCAGCACGATCGCCCCCGATTATTACCGCTGGACGCAGTGGATCTTCCTGAAACTGTTCGAACGAGGGTTGGCCTACGTGGCGGAAGTGCCGGTGAACTGGTGTCCCGCGCTGGGGACGGTGCTCGCGAATGAAGAAATTATCGATGGCAAGAGTGAAGTCGGTGGGTTCGATGTGGTGCGTAAACCGATGCGCCAGTGGGTATTGAAGATCACGGCCTATGCCGATCGACTCCTCGAAGATTTGAAGCTGGTCGAATGGCCGGCCAGCACATTGGAGATGCAGAAGAATTGGATCGGCCGATCGATCGGCGCGGAAGTCGAATTTGACTTGGCCGGCGCTCCCGGTACGGTTCGGATCTTTACGACGAGGCCCGATACCTTGTTCGGTGCGACCTATATGGTGTTGGCCCCGGAGCATCCGTTAGTGGCGGTTGTCACGACCGCCGATCGCCGCACCGTGGTCACCGCCTATCGCGAGGCGGCCTCCAGAAAAAGCGATCTTCAGCGGCAGGAGCTCGAAAAGGAAAAGACCGGGGTTTTCACCGGCGGCTATGCAGTAAATCCGGTGAGCAACGAGCCGCTGCCCATTTGGATTGCCGACTACGTGTTGATGGGCTATGGCACCGGGGCCATTATGGCGGTGCCCGCGCACGACGAGCGCGACTGGGCCTTTGCGAAGACCTATGCCTTGCCGATCCGCGAAGTGATCGCGGGCGGCAAAGTTGAAAAAGAGGCGTTCGTCGCGACCGACAAAGGCACCGTCGTCAATTCCAGCACGTCAGATGGCAGCTTCACCATTAATGGGCTGACACCGAATGACGCGATTCCGAAAATCACGGACTGGTTAGAATCGCACGGCAAGGGTCGTAAGGCGGTGAACTATAAGTTGCGAGACTGGCTGTTTGCCCGTCAGCGCTATTGGGGTGAGCCCTTTCCTATTGTGTGGGTGGATGGCCAGGCCCTTCCACTTCCGGAAGAGCAACTGCCGCTGCTGTTGCCGGAGACCAGCAATTTCAAACCGTCCGGGAACGGCGAAAGCCCGCTCGCGAATTTAACCGACTGGCTAACGACCGCCGACCCGACCAGTGGGGTGCCGGCACGCCGTGAAACCAATACGATGCCTCAGTGGGCCGGCTCCTGCTGGTACTATCTGCGCTTTATCGATCCGAAGAATCAGGACCAGCTCGTCGATCCGGCAAAGGAGCGTTATTGGATGCCGGTGGATCTGTACATCGGCGGCAGCGAACATGCCGTGCTGCATTTGCTCTATGCGCGTTTTTGGCACAAGGTCCTGTACGACATTGGGGTGGTCAGTACGCCGGAGCCGTTCAAGAAGCTCGTGCATCAGGGGATCGTGCTGGGAGAAGACAATCAGAAGATGTCGAAATCCCGCGGCAATGTCGTCAATCCCGACGAGATCATGGACCAGTTCGGGGCCGATGCGGTGCGGCTCTATGAAATGTTCATGGGCCCGTTGGAGGCCGTCAAGCCCTGGAGTACGAGGGGCGTGGAAGGGGTCACGCGGTTTCTTGAACGGGCCTGGCGACTCATGGTGAATGAAGAGGGCCATGTTTCGAGTACTGTGGTGGGGACGGTTCCTACTCTCGAACAGCAGCGCTTGCTCCACCAGACGATCAAGAAGGTGACTGAAGATATCGACGCGTTGCGGTTCAATACTGCGATCTCCCAGATGATGGTGTTGACAAATGAGATGACGAAGGCCGAGCAACGCTCCCGGGCCTTGCTCGAACCCTTTGTCCTGATCCTGGCACCCTTCGCCCCTCACCTGGCGGAAGAATTGTGGGAGGTGCTGGGCCACCAGCCGAGCATCTCACAGCAGCCTTGGCCGATCTTTGACCCGGCCTTGACCATAAGCGATCGGTTGACCATTCCAATCCAGGTGAATGGAAAGTTGCGGACCAAACTCGACGTGGGAGCCGACGCCACTCGCGCGCAGATTGAAGGGCTGGCTCGTGCGCAGATCGCGGAGTGGCTGCAGGGTAAGGAGCCGAAAAAGATTGTGTATGTCGAAAAAAAACTGATGAACTTTGTGATATAGCGACCAGGCGGGACGGGCGAGAAGGGCGGGACATGCGCGAAAAGCAAGTAGGGCGGGATGTGGAGGAAGGGTGGAAAGCCAGGTCCGCTTTTGCCTGTCCCGCGCTTCTCGCTTGTCTCGCCTGTCTCGTGCTCTTGGCCGGGTGCGGTTATCAATTTCGTGTGGAGGGAGCTGGGCCTACGATAGGAGGAGCGGCAGCGACCTCCTCGCCTACGTCACCACCACCGAGGTTGGTGGTGCGGACATTGGAGAATAAAAGTTTCGAGCCCAACCTGGAGGTCCGCTATACCAACTATCTGCGCCATGAATTTTCCTCGGGCAGCGGGGCGAAGATCGTTTCGGATGTAGAGGCGGCCGATCTTGTGCTGTCCGGGCAAATTCTCTGGGTCAGTCTTCCGACGCTCAGTTTCAGCCAGACCACCACGCTCGAAAGCCGCGCAGAGGTCGTGGTAATGGTCAAGGTGGAGGAGATCAGGACGCAACGGGTCGTGTGGGCGCAAACGGCGAAGGGTGCCTCGGAATTCTACGTTACGCCCGACCTGCAATTCAACCGTGTCCTGCAGAACCGGGCCTTGGAACAAGCCGGACGTTTCATCGCCGAGGACCTGGCATCCCGCTTTTTGCTCCAGTTGGAATCAGGGCAGCTGGCAAAGCCGCCCGCGCCTCCAGCGTCGGACAACGCGGACACCAACATCAAATAAATCGGATATTCACAATGGCCTCAGCTATTTCTCATGCTCAGCTCAATGCGCAGCTCGCGCAAGGAACGGTTGCGCCCTTGTACCTGGTGGTCGGCGAGGAAGATTTGCTGCGTGATAAGGCCCTGGGTGCGCTGAAGACCGCGTTATTGGGAGAGGGCGAGAGCGATTTCAATTGCGATCTGTTCTATGGAGACGACGTGAGCGGGGCAGAGATTGTCACCTGTGCCTCAGAAATAGCCGTGTTTGCGGCTCGGCGAGTGGTGGTGGTGAAAGCGGCCGATAAACTTCCGGCCCGGGAGTGCGACGCGATCCTTCCCTACCTGAAGGAGCCGAATGACTCCACGTCCGTAATCTTCGTCGCGCCGAAACTCGACGGACGACTCAAGTTCACGCAGGCCCTTGCGAAGGTCGCGGTGACGGTCGATTGTTCACCCCTTAGAGAGGCGCAGTGGCTTCCGTGGCTCAGGCAAGAGGCTGAACGAGTCGGGATCCGCCTTAACGAGGAGGCCATTGATTTACTCAAAGAGGCTTGTGGTGGTTCGCTCTATTCGGTTCGGCGTGAATTGGAAAAGCTGGCTGCGTATGTCTCACCCGGCCAGGCTGTCACCGCCGGCGATGTGGCGACGTTGCGCGGAACAGAGCCCGGTGCCTCGGTGTTTGATTTGACGTTGGCGATCGGCGCGCGAGACCGCGGGCGCGTGTTGGCGATTCTGGCGAGGAATCTTGAAGCGGGGGAGGCTCCACTGAGAATTCTTGGCTCACTGGCCTGGCAATACCGGAGATTGTGGAAGGTCAAGGAAGTTGCACGGCAGGGAGGCCGTGAGGGGGAGGCCGCTCGGACGTTGCGTATGGATCCCTACAAGGTAGGAGCATTTCTCGAGCAGTTTCCTGACGCCAATTTGCATGAGGCGCTTCGGTTATTCATGGATGCCGATGCCAAGCTGAAGGGCGGAAGCGGTGGACGTCCTGGGCGAATTCTTGAAGGCGTCTTGTTGCAGTTATGCGATCGTGCGCAGTCCACTGCACGTCCACCCTCACCGAGTCGTGGCGCCGAAGTGCCGCAACCGGTGAGGGCGAGAACCATATCGAACGTGCGAACGATTACGAGTGCGAAGCAGACAAGGCGTTGACATGGAGTGTGAGGCGAGCAACCCGGCGCGAGGCCGTGTTTGGTTTCATTACACCCTTTGTCACGGCTTTTCCGAGGGCCGACGTGGCTTGGCGCAGCGTTACCTTCGCCTCCTCGACCTTCTTCTCAGCCACGGCCGCTTGGACTTTCTTTACGAGGCTCTTGAGGGCACCCAGCGTTGCACGGTTACGGTCGTGCCGCTTAATGGCCTGGCGGGCTCGGCGAATCGTCGATTTATGAACAACCGGCATAGTAGACTCCTCTAGAAAAAGAGCGTATTTCTACCATACGGATCAATGAAGCGTCAAGGTAAGCCATTCTTCAAAAGGACAAACCCGTGTCAACCATCATTGCCCGTGACCGCTTAATCATGGCCCTCGACGTGCCCTCAAGCGATGAAGCCGAGCGGCTGCTCGAACGAGTGCATGACCAGATCGTATTTGTGAAGGTCGGACTCGAACTCTACACGGCCGCAGGACCGGAGATGGTTCAACGTCTGATCACGCAGGGTAAGCGGGTGTTCCTGGACCTCAAGTTCCTCGACATTGAGGAAACGGTTCGCCGGGCCACCGCACGGGTTGCGGCCATGGGCGTGGAGTTCTTGACGGTTCATGCAAACCGGAAGGCACTGGCCGCAGCCGTTCAAGGCCGTGGAGAGTCCACACTGAAACTGTTGGCGGTGACGGTGCTGACCAACTTTGACAGCCAGGATCTTCGCGATATGGGCATCCAGCGGAGCGTCCAGGACCTGGTCACTGCGCGGGCCTTATTGGCGTCCGAGGTGGGCTGTGATGGGGTTGTGGCCTCGGGCGAAGAGCCGGCGATCCTCCGTCCCAAAGTTGGTCCGCGGTTTCTGATCGTCACGCCCGGTGTGCGTCCAGCCGGCAAAGATGTCGATGATCATGCCAGGGCAACCACGCCGACCCAGGCGATTTCTTCGGGGGCCGACTACTTGGTGATCGGCCGACCCATTAGAGACGCTGCGGATCCTGCCGCCGCCGCCGCAATTCTCACGGAAATGCAGGCGGCCTTCGATGCACGGGGCTGACAGGCCGGCATCGGGTTGCGGGTCTTCTTCTCTCTTTGTTAAGATCCCCTCCACCACAGAGCCTGTGTCGAGTGTCTTCTCCGTATGGTGGGTGTAGCTCAGCTGGTTAGAGCGCCGGATTGTGGATCCGGAGGTCGCGGGTTCGAAACCCGTCACTCACCCCATTCAACCGCGAAACTCCGCTTCTAGAACGGCGTTTCAGCGTTCCAAACCTCCAAGAAAGTGTGACAGCTACACCGCTGCTACACCAAATGGAGGTTTCATGGCTACACTCTTTCGCTCTCACAACCGCCCATCCTACTACCACAGGGCTATCGTTCCTCGCAGGCTTCGGCCCTACTTCAGCGGTCGAACGCAGCTTTGGCGAAGTCTCTCGACCAACAATCGAGATGACGCTACTGATCTGCCCCCAGATGTTAGGCCACACACTGTGAACATGATTACTTCGCGATGTGAACTCAGAATTTGTACTGGCCCGCTTAATTTCTGGTAGGTCTATTTTTGTCTACAACCGTCTGGAGTTACTTAAGGGGAGGGGCGGAAACCGCCGGTTGATTGATTACGACACGGCCACACTCTTGACACCGCGAGCTAGTTCCGCCACCAGACCATTCAGGCTCGATGTTGCCCGACGTCCCACCGTCAACATAGATATTCGTGGCCTCGATGGAAGTCATTACCGCCGCATTACCTGTGTACCGTACACTGGCAAACGCCACAAGATCGCTCACGGGGATCCGGTCCACCTGCACGGAGCCATCACGATAGCTCGTCAAGAGCCAGGCGTTAGTTGCTGATGCCTCGATCGGCATTACGCGAACTTGGTAGCTGATTTTATCTGTTGAGGATCCTAGCCGTATCTCGGCTATGTAGAACTTCAACGTCCCTGCCATGGCAAATCCTAAGTCAGCAAAGCTAGTCGTGTACACATCGTGAGATGCATGATAGAGAAGCTCCAAGCGGTCCACCTCATGAACCACCATCTCCCCCTCAACGGCCTGTGCCTTGATCACAAAGTGGTTGTACGAGACTGTGGCCATTGAGACGAGAATCCCCAAGATTGCCACCACGATCATCAATTCGATCAAGGTGAACCCGCCAGGGCTCTGGAGGCGAGGGTGCCGATACATCGTCATGGTCGTCGAGGTTCGTGAGGAGGTCCGATCTCAAATCGGCCCAGCGCAGCTTGCATGCGATCCAACGCCTCTGTTGTAGTCTGTAACTGCCGGAGCGCCTCCGATCCTCCCGCACCTTGCGCCAAAAGAATTTTCACGGCGCCATCGACGGCCGCTCGAGCGCGTGATGATTCCTGCTGCATCGTCTCGACCCCCTGTCCAACTTGACTCCAGCCTTGATTGAGCAGCTGCGCCAGATCCGTTAACCGGTCTGCCTCACGGAACTGGAGTCGATGCGACACCATTCCGGATGCCCAGGCCCTAGCGCTCTGACCCAGGCGCTCGAGCGCATCGGCAACGCGCCGCGTCACCAACAAGCTGAAGAGGATAGCCCCAAGGAAAAACACTGGGATGGCAACCCACACCGTGTCACTCAGCAACAGCAGCTGGCTCGCAGCGACCTGGCGATCCGTCAATGGTGCATTTGAAAAGAGAGTAATGGCAGGCAGGACATAGGGTCCGCAGAACGCAAGCACGAAGAATAGACAGGCATAGAGCGCCATACTCACAGCAATCTTGAACGTGTACGCTCTCTGCTCTTTTCGAACGGCCGCCGCAATGTGCTCAGAATTGGAGTGGGGCACGCTCAACGCCACAGTTGCCATATCATCCTCCTTGGATCGCTCCTCCACCAAGGCTAGTTAGGCGCCTATGGTGCCGTTCCTCATCAGAGCCAAGCGTACCACCACCTCCTGAAACCTCAAACACATACTCGACTTAATCGTGTCCGAATAAATCACGACTAGCGGTGTCCACTAAACCGGGGAAAGATCACATCTCGCACATAATAGTATAGCCTTACTATGTCGAAGACCTTACGCCGCCGTGGGCGTTACAAAAACGGAGCAGGTAAACAGTCTAAAGTGCGAGTAAAAGGTGGCAGGCGGTAGGGAATTGTAAAAACTGAGCTATCGTGTAGAAGCCGAAAGTTGCTTTAAGGTCAGCAACACTGCTCAAACAGTGACGCTGTGTCTGACCCATAGTGCGGTCGGTACAACTCCAAGTGACAGGTCAGCAGTTGCCTCGGTCTCCAGTAATTCCTAGGTTCGGGACACGGAACCTTCAGGAATGGGAGTCTGGAGAGTCGTTACATACTGGCGAAGTCGCTGTTGATCCCCGCTCGGTAG
>JAQBES010000041.1:0-25943 GCA_032123755.1 Nitrospirota bacterium | reverse complement strand
CGCGCTGGGGGATCGTCTAGCGGTAGGACGCCGGCCTTTGGAGCCGGCTACCTAGGTTCGATTCCTAGTCCCCCAGCCACTTTCCTTTACCGCCCCGACATCTATTTCAGCGACACCAGATCGATCACGAATCGGAACCGTACGTCGCCCTTGAGGACCCGCTCGTAGGCTTCGTTCACTTGTTGGATCGGAATCACTTCAATATCGGATTCGATGTTGTGTGTGGCGCAAAAGTCGAGCATCTCTTGAGTTTCGCGGATGCCCCCGATCACCGACCCGGCGATGCGGCGGCGATGCAGAATCAGTGGGAAAGGCTCCACCAGCGTCGGCTTATCCGGAGCCCCCACGAGAATCATGGTCCCGTCGGTTTTGAGCAGGTTCACATAGTCGTTGTAGTTGTGCGGCGCGGAAACGGTATCAAGGATAAAGTCGAAACGCCGCTGGAGTCGAGTAAACGTCTCGGGCTGTGAGGTGAGGGCGAAATCGAAGGCGCCTAACCGCTCGGCATCTTTTCGTTTCCCTTCAGAGGTGCTCAAGACGGTCACTTCGGTTCCAAGCGCCTTGCCGATCTTCACCGCCATATGGCCCAGTCCACCCAATCCCACCACCGCAAGCTTGTGATACTTGCCGACGCCCCAGTGACGAAGCGGGGAGTATGTCGTAATTCCCGCGCACAAGAGTGGGGCTGCCCCGGCCGGCGACAGGGCTGAGGGAATCCGCAGCACGTAATGCTCATCCACGACAATCTGCGAGGAGTAACCGCCTTGCGTTGGCAAGCCGTCTTTGCCTCTGCCGCTGTACGTGAGGAGCATGCCCGCTTCGCAGTATTGCTCCAATCCCTCACGACAGGCGGGGCAGGTTCGGCAGGAATCCACAAAGCATCCGACGCCGGCCGTCTCGCCCACATGGAACCCTGTAACCGAGTTACCTATCTGTGTGATCGTGCCGACAATTTCGTGTCCCGGCACCATGGGGAAAATCGAGTTGCCCCATTCGTCACGGGCTTGATGAATATCAGAATGGCAGATACCGCAATGTGTAATTACGATACGTACGTCATAGGGACCCACGTCTCGTCGCTCAAATACGAAGGGTTGTAGGGCAGCCTTGGCGGTCATCGCGGCATAGCCGTTGGTTGGCAACATGGCTGGTACTCCTTGTAAAAGGGCCAAATCTGACCATGACCATAGCAAGATGCCGTGAGCTTGCCAACCTGAAACATAGGAGGGAGACCGGCGTGAACCAGTGCCTCGCGCAGTCGTTGCATCGTGCCGCCAGTGGAACTGTTGGGGGGGGGGATTGCCGGTCGCGCCTGCGGGAAGATGGAGCGCCCATCCTTGGATTGTTTAGCTTAATTGTTGTGCTGTTCCTCGGTGTCGTCGTCTCTCTCCACCGAGTCGGATCGCGAGGTGTCCATCGTGAGGGTGGGACCTGGTATGCGATAACGTTCCGCCGCCCAGGTGCCGAGGTCAGTCACTTGGCATCGTTCAGAACAGAAGGGGCGCCAGGGGTTGCCTTCCCAGGTGCTGGGTAGGCGGCAGAGGGGACAGGTCATAGCCGCCATTGTACCACGCTGAATCAGAAAATCGGGCAGCTCGGGCAGATCGGGCGTGTGGTAGCGACTTGCAACAACCGGTACAGGCGGCGCTGATCGATCTCCGAAAGGGCGAGGAATTCGACTCCAAACTCCCCACCTTGACTCCAACGGACCTCGGCGGACTCAATCGTGATGGGCGAACCCAGTTCGGTCGCCCTGATGAGGATTCTCACCGCTGAACCGGGCTGAACCGACGACATGCTGGTGACGGCGCAGCCTCTGGCAGACAGATCGAACATTGTGCCTTCGCGGATATCTGTCTTGTTGGTGCTGGAGAAGAAGACCCGCATGTCAACAGGAATTCGTGAATATTCTCGACACTCGATCATGCGGTCCTCCATCCGATTCGAGGCTCCTCGTTATGCCGAAACCTCATACTCCAGCTAGTCTAGCAAACCTCACGCTATGGTAAATCAAAACATGAAAACTGTAAGACGGATGGCCAGAGGGAGGGTTACGGCGCCGGAGATTTTTCGAAGACCTTTGTGGCGATTGCCTTCTGTTTCATCTTCTTGACTAGCCCGACGTACGAGACGTCACGAATAATACTGGTGAATTGTGAGCGGTAATTGCTCACGATGCTGGCTCCATCGATGACGATGTCATAGACCCACCATGCGTGCGCGCGGTGAATCAGCCGAAAGTCGATCGGCCTGTCGATCTTCCGTCCCTTCATGCGGGCCTTGACTTCGGCAAAGGCATCCTCTCGAAGTTCCCCCAGGAAAACCACCTGCTCGTCGGAGTGTTCGGTGAGGCGACCTGCAAATGTGGCTCGCAGGAGTTGCACGAAAAGGTCGACGAATTCGTGCTGGTCCCGACGGGAAAGCGTGGACCAGGGGGCTCCTAATGCACGTCTCGCCATTTCCTCGTAATCCACGCGATGTTTGATGATTTCTTCGATTTCATGCCGCCGTTCTTCAGCCTGTTCGGGCTGTTTCAAGGTTTCGTCATCGAGGACTTTGATCAGGTCGTTGATCGTACCCTTCACCGCGTCGGTCGCGCTCGATTCAATCCCGTTTGATGTGGCAATGGCCAGCGAAGGAGATCCCATGGTCAGTCCAGCCACCATTCCCGAGAGGAACAACAGGTGTGCGAGACTCTGGAGCTTCATGTTGATGATAATTGTCACTGCAAAATGGCTCCTGCCATTGGTTTCCGCCAGTTACATCAAGCGTAGCAGGGATGCTGCGTCTGTAAAGTGGTCCCAACAGGACGGAAAGAGAGGGAAGTTCCTGGTAAGTCCTAAGCGAACAAGGGGCAGATTACCGGTTGGTCACCGGGCCGGCTGGGCTTTTTCGATCTTGGCCCAGGCGTCTTTGAGGGACACGGTACGGTTGAATATCAGTGCACCGGAGGCCGAATCGTGGTCGGTACAGAAATATCCCAGGCGCTCGAATTGGTACCGTGTGCCGGGCACTGTCTGCCGCAAGCTGGGCTCAACCAGGCAGCCCGTAATTCGCTCCAATGAGTTGGGGTTGAGATAGGTCGTCCAATCGTGGTCTGGCGGTATCTTCGCCAGGTCCGTCACCAAGAGAGAGTTGTAGAGACGGACTTCGGCTTCCACCGCGTGGGCGGCGGAGACCCAATGGATGGTAGCCTTAACCTTGCGCTGTTCCTGGGAGGCGCCGCTCTTTGTCGTGGGGTCGTAGGTGCAATGGAGTTCGATGATCTCGCCGGTCTGCAGATCTTTCGTCACCCCAACGCATTTGATGATGTAGGCATACCGAAGCCGCACTTCGCGTCCTGGAGCGAGCCGGAAAAATTGTTTGGGCGGATCTTCGCGGAAATCGTCGCGCTCAATATAGAGGACGCGTGAGAAGGGAGCTTTCCTCGTTCCAGCAGACGGATCCTCCGGATTGTTGACAGCTTCCAATTCTTCGGACTGGTCCTCGGGATAGTTGTCGAGGATGATTTTGAGCGGTCGCAACACGGCCATCACTCGAGGCGCTCGCTTGTTCAAGTCTTCGCGAATAAAGTGTTCGAGCAGCTGCATCTCGACGATGGCCTCGCGCTTGGCTACGCCGATATGGTCGCAGAATGCCCGAATCGCTTCTGGGGTATATCCGCGGCGGCGCAGGCCTTTGATCGTTGGCAGTCGTGGGTCATCCCATCCGCTCACCAGTTTCTTTTCGACCAACTCGAGCAGTTTCCGTTTGCTCATGACGGTATAGGTCAGGTTCAAGCGAGCAAACTCGATCTGCTGTGGTCGGTGCGGCGCTTCAGTCTGCTCCACGACCCAATCGTAGAGAGGCCTGTGATCTTCAAATTCCAAGGTGCAAATTGAGTGCGTGATTCCCTCGAGCACGTCCGAAAGTGGATGCGCAAAGTCGTAGGCTGGGTACAGGCACCAGGTGCTCTCAGTTCGATAATGCGTCGCGTGCCTGATGCGATAGAGGACTGGGTCGCGTAGGTTGATATTGGCTGACGCCATGTCGATCTTAGCTCGGAGGGTGTGGGTTCCGTCGGCAAATTCTCCGGCTCGCATGCGTCGGAAGAGGTCAAGGTTTTCGTTGACGGAGCGGTCGCGGAAGGGGCTGTTCTTTCCCGACTCCGTGAGTGTGCCGCGATAGGCACGCATTTCTTCGGCCGTCAGGGTGTCGACGTACGCGAGACCTTTCTGGATCAGTCGTATGGCAAACTCGTAGAGTGGTTCGAAGTAATCCGAGGTGAAAAACATCTTCTCGTGCCAGTCGAACCCCAGCCATCGGACATCATCCTGAATGACCTGGACATATTCAGGATCTTCGGTGGTTGGATTGGTATCGTCAAATCGCAGGTGGCAGATGCCGCCTGGGGTGTCGTTTGCCAAGCCGAAGTTCAGGCAGATAGATTTCGCGTGTCCGATATGGAGATAGCCGTTCGGCTCGGGCGGAAAGCGCGTGACGACGCGGCCGCCATGTTTGCCTGCGGCGCGATCAGCGGCCACGATGTCGCGGATAAAATTTGAGGCGCCAGCCTGATCAGACATGCGCGGACGTTGACTCCTAGAAGGTGCGAGAGCGGATCGTTGTAGGCTGTTCTACCATAAGCAGGGCACGGGGGAGAAGGCCTTAACGGCCTCACAGAAGGAGAGGGATGCGGGAGTGACGTGAGTCCTACGCGGTTTGGTGAGTCGGCATCTCCATCACGCTGAAGTCTTTCTGCGCGATGAGATGTCCTTCCATGCGAAGGCGAAACTCGTAGCGCCCAGGGGCGGGAAAGACCAGCGAAGGGATATTGATCCCGAAATCAGAAATTTGAAGGCGGTCGCCGATCGCAATATTCGGAAGGGTGGCCCGGCAGACAAGCTGTTCGTTGTTGAGGTAGATCAAATCGATGTCGAAGTGATAGGTCCCCGCGGCATCGGTGAGGCAGAAATACAGCCCCATCTGTGAATGTTGGAAAGGAAAGCTCACGGCCTGTAGGTGCGTGAAGAGGCCGATGAGGCTTTTCTTTTTAGTGACGCTGTCCTCGATAACCTGGTCGCAGACCAAGAAGGCCTGCACACTCGGTTTCGCGATATCTGACATACTGCCATTGTACGGGAGTCCTGCGCCTTGTCAAAAATGATGTGTTTTTCGACAAGGCGCCTGGGTGGCAGTTGGTTGTCGTACTCTTGATTGTGGGGAGCGAAAGCGAGGGAATTGAGGGTAGGATCTATTGGGAGCCGTTTACCCGATAGCCGCAGCGCCGCTGCGGCTATCCGCGACATCGCCAAACAGGGTAAAACCGGTGCCGATGCGGCAGTAGTGTGGGCTGACGGTAACCAATTCGCCTTTATGGGTATAGAAGGACCCCACGGTAATGCGAACTTTTCTTCTCTGCATGAGACAGGCTTCGAATACTGTGTGTCCAGTTGTGCGGTCTGCTACGGTGACTGCGGGAAAGTCGTCCGGGGTTGCCTTGCCGCTGGCCTTTGCGTTGATGGTGAAACGGCCCACGCTATGTGCCGAGAGCGCATTCCGTCGGATATGGCCGACGCGGGTTCCCTGCTCATCGTACAGGTCCATCGTCAGGAGCAACGCCAACGGATCCGGTTGCATTTCCAACACCAACTGCTCCTTGCCGTGAAGCTTGACGACGCCGTTCGTGTTTCGAAACACATTCGAACCGACGTGTAGCTCAAGGCCCTGTTCAGGCTTCTCGATGTCAATCAATTCCGGAGAATCTGTGATGCCGATAGTTTTGATTTGGAGCTGGTTGTTCATGATCCACCATGAGTCTGCCAATGGGAAGAGCAAGCAGACGACTGAAGATTCCACTCTCCTCGCAAGCTGCGGAAAAACTACGATGGGCACGCCAGAACGTCAATGGTCCGCACGGATGGCACAACACAAGAATAATCCGCAGGATGCTCAAAAAGGCCGTTCAGCAAGGCCGCGACTCCTCGCTGACCCTCGTTTTTCGTTTCACGCCTCACGAGTCACGGTTCCCGTGAGCGATGCGAGAACACCGCTGGCGGACTTTTTCAACATCCTGCTAGAGGCCCGCCGCGCGTGTTTCCCGCAAGGTAGGCTAAGCCACCGTCTCTGTCAAGTCGTGAGTGAACCAGTGGTGCAGCGGCTTGAGCACTGCTCAGAATCGTGAGGAATTGAAAAGTGAAAAGCCCCTGTGCTATTGTGTGGGGTTGATCCCACATCATTGATATCTGGTCCCATCGTCTAGCCTGGCCTAGGACGGAGCCCTCTCAAGGCTTAAACACGGGTTCAAATCCCGTTGGGACCACCACATCAATCTCGCCCTTGCCGCACATGCTTCATCCATTGCTGGCGCGCGGATGAACCGCTCAAGTCAGAATTATTTCTTCAACGCCTACGCGACCCTGAATCATCGAACTGATCACGGCTTGCCAAACAGGTGCTGCGTACTCTTGCAGCGGGATCCGCAAAGGGCTTCTTGCGGTGCAACTTCGTTGACGCCTCTATCGTTGGTTGTGTATAAAGAATGCGCTTCCCCTCTTTTCACTTCTACGATAGGTCGACTCTCCGTATGAGTAAACGCGAATTCCACGATGGGGCGCAAGATGGACTCGAAGCGCTCGAGCCTCTCGACCCGGAACAGATCGGGTCCTTCGACGGCTTGCTGACCGCCATGCGAAAGACAGCCTTTGGGGGCCGTCGCTTGGGTGAAGCCTATGAAGTGCTCTGGGCGATGATTGAGGATCCCAACTGCTTCGTTGTCTTGACGCTGTCAGGGGCGATGACCATTGCCAAAATGGGCAAGATCATCAGCGCGATGATCGATCATGGGATGGTGCAATGTGTCGTCTCGACCGGAGCGTTGATCGCCCATGGACTGAGTGAGTCGGTTGGCAAAATACACTATCGGCATCATCCGTCGATGTCCGATGAAGACTTGTTCAAGAAGGGCTACAACCGGGTATACGACACCCTGGAGATGGAGTCCAACCTCAACTATGTTGAGCATGTCGTCGCCCAAACCATGAAGCGGCTTGATCACGACCAGACTCTTTCCTCCGAGATCCTCACCCGCGAACTGGGGAAGACGCTCGCGGAAGAATATGACGGGGCGGGTATTCTCAAAAGTGCCTATGTGAAAAACGTTCCGGTCTTCATCCCTGCGTTTACCGATTCCGAGGTGGGCCTGGATCTTGGAACCTGGGCCATGAGTCGAGATCTCGATCAGGCGCGTGCGCAGGTACAAGGGGGCGAAGATCTTGAGGTGCTACGCGCGATTCATCATTCCTGTCCTTCGTTCAATCCCTATTTGGATCTCAACAGTTATGCAAGCCATGTCATCTCGGCCAAACGGCGTGGGATCTTTACGATTGGCGGGGGCGTACCACGCAATTGGGCGCAACAAGTCGGCCCCTACATTGAGATCAGCAATACCCGGCTCGGCCTTGCTGTCCAGCCGCCTCGATTCCAGTACGGTGTGCGCATCTGCCCGGAACCGGATCATTGGGGCGGGTTGAGCGGCTGTACCTATCAGGAAGGCCTTTCGTGGGGAAAATTTGTGCCCCCGGAAGAAGGCGGGCGCTTTGCCGAAGTGTTGAGCGATGCCACGGTTGTCTGGCCTCTCCTCATGGTCGGGTTACTGGAGCGCATGAAAGCAAAGGGCACTCCCCGCACATGATGGGCGCACACTTCTTTCGCACAGTTGCTGCGGCGGTGCTACTGGTGCTTGTGCAGCTGAATCAGGCTGACGCTGGGTCGGTCACGGACGACGGACGAATCAGAGGCAGCGCGGACGCACCGATCACCTTGATCGAGTATTCTGACTTCACCTGTGGGTACTGTGCGAAGTTCTTCCAGGAGACCTGGCCTCGCTTGCAGGCCAAATACATCGATACGGGAAAAATGCGGCTTGTCTATCGCGACTATCCTCGAGCGGACCAGGGAGTCGGCGTGGAGGCTGCGGTGGCGGCGCGCTGTGCTGGAGCCCAGGGTCGATATTGGCCGATGCACGATCGGCTCTTCAGCGGAGGAGGTCGCTTAGACTCGGGAGCGTTCAAAGGCTATGCGAAGGTGATTGGCTTGGACCAGACGGCGTTTGCCAAGTGTGTCGACGAGCGGCAATATCTCGAATCGATTTTCCAGGATCGCCAGGAGGCGAACCGGTGGGGATTTCATGGGACCCCCGGCTTTATTCTGATACGGACGGTCGGTGGACCGACCGAGAAAGAGCCAGCGATCGCGATCCCCGGTGCAGTCCCGTTCGAGGATTTTGCCGAGGAGATTGATCGCATGTTGGCCACTGCTTCGCGCTCCCAGGGAGCTCATACGGAGCCTTAAGAGTCGACGGTGATGGCACAGAGCAGTCAGTTCATCATTCACGAAGGATTATCTATGTCTGCAACACAATCATTTTGGTCTGTTCCACAGCGCGCGGGGGAACCCGCCTACTGGGTCTGCATAGCCTGCTTATCAGAAGCCTTCCATCTCAAGGTGCCGATGCCGGATTGTCCGACGTGCCACGGCGTTTCAACTTATGAGGCTTTCACGCTTGAGGCGATTCGTGATTGGGGTACCGAGGACTTGATTGCCAAAGCCGGTATCGCCCAACAGGCTGCCAGTCTTGAGCAGACCCCTAATAGTATCGGCTAAATCCGCCAGCTAGATCTTCACCACCCGCGGGGCGTTTCTCGTGCAAGAACCGCGTCCATTTTTAATCGGAGGCCTGTGGCGGCACGGAGAGACGGTTGTTCCTGTGAACAATCCGTTTACCGGGCAGTTACTCGCCGAAGTCTCAACCGCGAGTTCTGCCGACGCCGAAGCTGCGATCCAATCGACGGTCGAGGCCGCTGCCGTAATGGGGGCTTTGCCGTCCCACGCCCGCTATCATGTGTTGCAAAAGATCGCGGGCGGGCTGTATGACCGACGCGAGGAATTTGCCCGCCTGATGACGGCTGAGTCCGGCAAGCCGATCGCCGACGCGAAGCGGGAAGTCAGTCGGGCTGTCCAGACATTCACCATTGCGGCTGAAGAGGCGAGACGCATTCCAGGCGAGGTGATCCCCCTTGACTGGACGCCGGGGACTGATTCCCATCTCGGGATTCTCCGTCGGGTTCCGATCGGTCCGGTGCTCGGGATTACCCCCTTTAATTTTCCCCTGAATCTTGTCGCCCACAAGGTCGCTCCAGCATTGGCCGCCGGCAATTCCATTCTCATCAAGCCGGCGCCACAGACACCCCTGACCGCATTGCTCTTGGGCGAAGTGGTTCTGGAGGCCGGACTTCCTCCTGGCGCACTCAACATCGTGCCCTGCGACAACAGGATGGCGGAACAACTGGTCGTCGACCCTCGCTTCAAACTCCTGAGCTTTACCGGCAGCGCCGCCGTGGGATGGATGCTGAAAGCCAAGTGCGGGAAGAAGAAGGTGGTGTTGGAACTCGGCGGGAACGCGGGTGTGATCGTGGAGCCCGATGCCAATCTCGATTTTGCCGCACAGCGCTGTGCAGTCGGCGGGTTCGGATATGCCGGTCAGACCTGTATCTCCGTGCAGCGAATCTTTGTCCATCACTCCATCGTGGACCTCTTTACCACGAAGCTCCTGTTACAAGTCGCGCGTCTGAAAGCCGGCGACCCGAGCGACGATTCGACGGTAGTCGGACCATTGATCGATCCAGCCGCGACCCATCGTATCGAGACGTGGGTCGAGGAAGCGGTGTCGCAGGGGGCGCGAGTACTTTTGGGGGGCAAACGCATGGGCTCGGTGATGGAGGCGACCGTGCTCTCGCATGTCACGCCAACGATGAAAGTTTCTTGTCAGGAGGTGTTTGGGCCGGTGGTGACCGTGACCCCCTACCGCCATTTTGGCGAAGCCCTCACGGCGCTCAACCAGTCTGACTATGGGCTCCAAGCTGGGGTGTTCACCCAGGATGTAAATAAAATTTTTCATGCCTTTCGGCACCTTGTGGTCGGGGCCGTGCTGGCAAACGAGATTCCCACGTTTCGTGCCGACCACATGCCATATGGTGGCGTGAAGGACTCCGGGATCGGGCGAGAAGGGGTTCAGGCCGCGATCGAGGATATGACCGAACCTCGTATGCTGGTGTTGAATCTGAAACCACCTGCCGGGACCTAAAAAAAATCTCCGCAGGATATTGCCAAGCTCAGCCAATCTTGGTACAACAGCGACCCTGTGCCTACACGAGGCTTACCGTGAGCGTGCATTTCAGCTAACCAGGCGTCCGTCACCCGATTGATCGGACAAAGTAAGGAGAAGAGACGATGGTACCTACGCAGATGTTTCTGACGCGAGGCGTTGGGGTCCACAAAGAAAAACTGGCCTCCTTCGAGCAAGCCTTGCGTAGTGCCGGCGTCGCCTATTGTAACCTCGTCACCGTGTCGTCGATTCTTCCGCCAAATTGCAAAATTGTCCCGCGCGCGCGCGGCGAGAAGTTATTGAATCCCGGTGAAATCACGTTCTGTGTGATGGCGCGGTCGGAAACAAATGAACGGAATCGCCTGGCCTCCGCGTCGATTGGGTTGGCGATCCCGACCGATCGTCGAACCTACGGGTATCTGTCCGAACACCATGCGCATGGCGAAACCGATGAAGAGACGGGTGAGTATACGGAAGACTTGGCGGCGCAGATGTTGGCCACGACGCTCGGTGTCGAGTTCGATCCGAACATCGCGTGGAAAGAACGGGAACAAGTCTTCAAAATGGCCGGGAAGATCGTGCGGACCCTCAACATCACCCAGTCCGCTGTCGGGAAACCCAATCGCTGGACGACGGTGATTGCATTGGCCGTGTTCATCCCAGAAGAAAATCTGCCGAAGCGGCGTCGTTAACCCTGCCGCGTGAGTATACGCCCATGACGCTTCCCGCTGGATGGGAAGGTATCGACCAGAACTTCCTCGGGCTCGAGGAGCCCTGGTGCCATCCTGATCAGGCGGGTGTCTACATCCTGCCCGCGCCCTACGAACATACTTCCAGCTATGTGCTGGGCTCCGATCGAGGCCCGTCAGCCATCATCGAGGCGTCTCAACAAGTCGAGTTATACGACGAAATACTCCGCTGTGAGCCCTACCGAGAGTGGGGCGGGGTTGCCACCATCCGCTCGCTCGATCTTGACGGCAAAGTCGATCGGCAGGCGGTGGATGCGATTGAGGCGTTTGTCGCTCCCTATGTCGGTACCGGACGGTTTGTTGTCACCTTGACCGGGGAACATACCGGCGCGCTTGGGGCCATCCGAGCCCATGCCCGACGCTATCCCGATCTGTGCGTGGTGCAAATCGATGCGCATGGCGACTTGCGGAAGGCCTACCAGGGGAACCCATATAGCCACGCCAGCGTAATGGCCCGCGTGGTCGACGACGGATTGCCATTGGTCCAAGTCGGCATTCGTTCCATTTCTCCTGAGGAAATCGATCGCATTCAGAGCACCGATCGCATTGCCACGTTCTTTGCCGCCGAGATTCTTGACCCGTCCGGCCCCTACGAAGGCAAGGCCTCCCGCTGGATTCCCGAGGTCGTAAAAGTCTGTCGTGGACCGGTATACCTGACCTTCGATTGTGACGGGCTTGACGCCTCGCTGGTCCCTGCGCTCGGCACTCCCGAACCCGGCGGGTTGGGGTGGTACGACACGGTGAACCTCGTGACGGCCTTGGCCAATGGACCTGGTATCCTCGGGATGGATATCAGCGAGATGGCCCCGATTGAAGGGTTTGTCGCGCCCCAGTTTTGTATCGCCCGATTGATCTACCGCATGCTGGGACGGATTAAAGCGGGCCGGCGCGTCCACTAACAGGATCCTGAAAAAGTCCACCAGCGGCGTTCTCGCATCGCTCAGAGGCTCAACGTACCGCAGCGTACGCCTCGCCTCTTCGCTCGCTGCGGCCTTGCTGGACAGCCTTTTTGAACATCCTGAGACGATGTTGATTCGGCACCGGCATGTAATATTCCAACGGTGTATTGTGTGTAAACTGAGTTGTTCCGCAGCCTGCTAAACCGGCATATCCACCCTGTGACCGACCAGCTTCGCATCAACAAGTTTTTTACACACCACGGCATCTGTTCTCGGCGAGAGGCCGATCGCCTGATCGAATCCGGTCGCGTGACCATCAATCAGCGGATGGCCCGCTTGGGCGATCAGGTCGGTCCTGACGACGTCATCGCGCGCGATGGACAGGTGATTCCCTGGGGGACGGCCTCGCTCTATATCAAGTATTACAAGCCAGTGGGTGTGACGACGACCAGTGAGTCGCATGTGCCCCGTAACATCATCGCGGAGATCGGCCATCCGGAACGGATCTTTCCGATCGGCCGACTCGACAAGGACTCCTCCGGCCTCATCCTTCTCACGAACGATGGGGACATCGTGAACGAGATCCTACGAACTGAGCACGGGCATGAACGGGAATACGAGGTGTCAGTCGATCATCCATTCGATCAGGCGTTCATCG
Source organism: Nitrospirota bacterium (assembly GCA_032123755.1). Lineage (GTDB taxonomy): Bacteria > Nitrospirota > Nitrospiria > Nitrospirales > Nitrospiraceae > Palsa-1315. The sequence continues at coordinate 13,493 of JAQBES010000041.1, read as the reverse complement.
ACCGCATGGCTCAAGGGGTCGTGATTCTCGAGCGTCCGACCAACCCCTGCCGGATTGAACGACTCGGTCCCGCACGGTTCCGCATCATCCTCACTGAAGGACGCAATCGACAGATTCGGCGCATGTGCCAAGTCTTGGGATATCGGGTGCTCACGTTGCATCGTGTTCGGATCATGCACGTGACGCTTGACGAATTGGCCCCTGGAACATGGAAACCGCTCACGGGAGAGGAACGGGCGCAGCTCTATCAGGCTGTCGGACGGACACTCCATTGACAACTACGCCGTCCGAACTCACACTAACCCCCGCCTCGTCCAAGGAGAACAATAATTCAGATGGTCACCACGTGGTGGAACCCCCAACTCAATGCCCTGCTTGGCAGCTTCGTCGTGGCGGCGGGTGCCTGGCTGGCATGGGACTCGCTCTCACCCTGGGAAGTCTTTCTCGTCGCAGGAGGCGTCGCAGGTTTTCTAGTCTGGCAGGGGCACACGATTGGACTGGTCTGGGCCTGGGCCACTCTACTACTTGGCCTGGAGAGTCTTGCGTGGCCCATCATCACGATGGTTCAGATCCGCTCGACCACGGCGGAGCCGACCGACGAACAAATGGGAACGATCCTCTCAGCCCTTGTACCAGGACTCCTCTCGGCGATTTTTTGGGTAACGCTCTCCTATGGGCTCTTCAAACGAGCCAGCCAGCCCCTCGCCGACGCATCTACCGATGCAACCGATAGCCAGCCACCGGCGCCGCAATCAAGACGCCCCCATAAGAAGACGTAACACCTACCACATCTCGACCGGATCGACATCGACATCGAACTTGGCGGCCCGGCGTTGATGAGTCCGTTCCATTTCCTTGACCGTGCTCCGCACCGCGTCGAGCCCCGCTTCCCGTTCGGACGATTTCACAAGAATTTGCCACCGATACCGCCCCTTGAGTCTCGACACCGGAGAAGGGACTGGCCCCAAGACAGTGAGACGGTCGGGCTGACCAATCAATTGAGCCATCAAAGGAACCTTGACCGCGGCCCTTGGTCCAGCCACGGACGGTGAAGCGCAGGCGGTGAGTCGAGCCACCCAGGCCATGGCCGCGTCACGAACCATTTTCTCGTTGGTTCCCGATACGAGGAGGGCAATCAGATAGACCGCGGGCGGGTACCCCAACGCAATCCGATGGGACAGCTCCTCCGAGAGGAAGACGGATTCGTCATTCTGAGCCACAGCCTGAATCGCGTGATGAGACGACAGATAGGTCTGCACGATAACCTGTCCGCCAACCCCTGCCGATCCGGCGAGACTGACTGCATCGAGGAGCATATGATAGGTACGTTCAGCGGATCGAAAGTCCGGTACGTTGAGTCCAGCGTCCGCCTGCACAATCCCAACGAGGCCCATCATCGGGAGAGGCCCACGGCGCAGCAGCAGTTGCGTCCCCACGATGATATCCCACTCCCCTTGCTCGACCCTGCGCCAGAGGGCCTTGGCTTGCGCTGGCCGCCTCATGGTATCTCCATCGAGGCGAATCACTGCCGCCTGAGGAAACAATCGCTTCGCCTCCTCTTCCACCCGCTCTGTGCCCTCCCCGATCAACTGCATGCGAGGACCGGAACAGGAAACGCAGGTCTCGGGGATGGGGGCAACGTCCCCGCAGTAGGAACAGAGCAGACGACCCGCCTGCCGAGAGTACATCAGCGCCACGCGACAGGCAGGACAGCGGGGAACCTGGCCGCAATCACGACAGACGAGGGCGCCGGCATAGCCTTTCCTGTTGAGAAACAACAGGACGCCGGCCCGTCGACCAATCGCCTGCTCGATAGCCCGAACGAGCGGCTGGGTCAGCACCGCACCGCGACCATAATCGCGCAAATCAACGACCTGTATGCTCGGTCTGGCATCACAAGGCACGAGCTTACGGACAACGATCCCTCGTTGTTCCATCGCCGCTCTGGTCTCAAGAGAGGGATGGGACGAACTCATGACCAGCACCGCCTGTTCATCCTGCGCCCTCAGCCAAGCCACTTCCCGTGCATGGTAGCGTGGTTCTTGTGGTTCTTTGAGCGCGGCATCTTCTTCTCCCTCGACCCAAATCGCCCCGATGGCAGTTAATGGGAGAAAGATGGCTGAACGGGTCCCCACGACCACTCGAACGATCTGCTGATGAATCTGATCCCACATCTCGGCTTTCACCTGGTCTGAAAGACCGCTATGGAAACAGACCGGGGAGATGCCTGACTCGTCATCACGGATCAAGCCTGTAACCCATTGGGCCCGTTCCGCTTCGCCAACAATGATGAGGACCGTCTGTCGACGGTCGAGCACCAGTCGAACGGCTTGCTGCAACAGGCCCAATCGATCTGTCCAAGACGCCTGCACCAGAACTCGAGTGGGTCCTTGGGCTCTCAGCGCCTCGAACAGTGGCTCTGCCCAAGACATTGCTGGGTCAGGAATACGCGGGACCATGCCGGAATTGCCCTGATTCGTCTGTCTGGAAGATCGGGCAAGAGGGAAAGGCGCCGCCGAGGCAGGCGGCCGGTCTTGGACCTCCACCACCCATCCACGAGCTTCGAGATCGTGCAACAATTCGGCAGGGCCAGGACTGCGAGGCGACCGGCGAAGTCCTGACGATTTTTTCCCAAGACGTGCGAGAAGTGCTCGCGCCTTCGCCGAGGAAGGTTCGCGGGCCGCAAGTGCGGCCCGCCCTTGCTCGGTCAGTTCGTAGTGGCTACCCTGGGCTCGTGGGTTAGGTGCCGGAGGCAGCACCAGCCTGAGACATTGTCCCCATGGCGCGACATACTGTTCGGCCACCTGCCGTGAGAGCTGGAACAGGTTCGAGGACACATCTGTTGCGGCCCCCTCCGGGAGCTCCGAGCGAATCTCCTTGAGGCGTGCTCGATCAAGACCCTGAGGCAGAACGTGTGAGAGGGCGATCACAGCCCCTTGGAGGATCGACCGTCCGAAGGGCACGAGCACTCGATGTCCAATACGCAGCGTGGGTTGCAGCGACAAGGGCACGGTGTAGGTGAACGGACCTGCCAGATGCCGCGGGACAATGACATCTGCGAATAGGACTTCTGGCTCTGTGCGTGGTGGGGCTGCCTGCGTCGAAACCATGCGGCATTGTAGCAGCATGGGAAAAGGGGGAACAACGAGAGAGAAAGAACGGAAACGTTCTGTCGGGGTGCCGGGGAGGGCTGACGGTAAATCGTCAACCCTCCGCAGGGTACGCGATGAATTTACTCTGGCGGGTCGACCGGAGCAGCGGGGTTCTGATCTGAATTGTTCTCACCGCCTGATGCTGGAATCGTCGGCGGAATAGGCTCTGCAGGGACAGATGAGGGCTCCACCATGGAAGGACTCGCTGGAGCCGCTGGGATCGTCGTGTCTACTGCGGAAGTCGGAGCTCCTCGTTCCTCTGAGCTGAGACGGGACAAGCTGTATCCGTTATCGCCGGTCTCAGTTGGTTTCGCCTCTGGCTCAGACTGCTCATTGGCCGACTCGGGCGAATAGAGCACAATGTCCACACGACGGTTCTTCTGTCGACCCATTTCCGTCGCATTGCCGGCGATCGGCTTCGTATCGCCATAGCCGACCGACGACAGTTTCGCCGAATCGATCCCGCCCTTCTCGGTCAAGTAGCGGAGGACGCCTCCGGCCCGAGCTTTCGACAAGTCCCAGTTCGTCTGGTAGAGCGACTTGAGCGAGGGACCGATTTCCATGTTATCCGCATGGCCCTCGACTCGAATCAACCGATCGCCGGCAGAGTTCTTGAGATACGCAATCAGTTCATCGAGCACCTGATAGCCCTCGGACTTGATCGTGGCTTCGCCCGACTCAAACCGAAGCTGCTTCATCAAATCACTGAAGCTGATTCGAGTTTCGCTCCCAACATTCTGGACTTGGAACTTGCTTGGAGTAGTAGCCAACGCAGGGGAGACATCCTGAGACTGCTGGAGCGATTCAGAGATCGGCATGGCCTCAGGAGCATGACCCTTGACCCTGAAGCGATCGCCCTTGAGAATTTGGGAGATGGACTTTGTGATCAGCGCCGTGGCGGTCCGGTCTTCCATGGACAGGATTTTCAATTCTCCCACGACCCGTTGAGGAAGGCTCCCTCCAGACCGAACCACGTTCATTCGATATCCAGTCCTGATCCCGTCTTCCCGTCCCCGGTCCAGATAAACGATATTCCTTTGCGACACAAGATTCATTATCCCCATGTTGGACTGGAAATCCACAACCCGTCCCTCCACATCGCCGACGGAAGGCTGGTCAACCGCGGCTCCCTCGTCAGTCGGAAGTACGAACTTCATCACCGGGTCACCCGGCGATACAGCTGCGTAGGCCCGCATGACCTGAACAGTGGTCAGGGCCTTGTCTGTTTGGCTCACCTGAACTACCGCGAGCCGATTGACCAAATGACCCAGATATTGACCGGTGGTGGGATGGAATACTTTGTGCGCTCGTCTGTAGATCGTGAAAAGATCTCCCGGCGCGACATCGCCGGGATTCTTCAGTCGGAGGTAAAGGACATCCCTGCTTCCCAATATCATGTGATCTCCGGTCGTCTGATTGTCACCGGTAATCACATTCACGAACCCATCTTGTGGAGTCGATCGCTGGATGGAGCCGGACGAATAGGCCAAAGCCGGTTCTCCAAATTGGACCGCATTGAGATCGTCTGTTGCCCAGGCCAGAGGAAGGAACGGGGTGGCCAAGGTCCAGACCATGAGAGAGATGACACATTTCATTGAATAGTTAGCCATGGTGGTTATCCTTCATGTGAGGCAAGTAGTGCTGTCAAAACCATAGCAAATAGTCCTGTATTGTCAAGAGTATTGAGGCCTTGCCCTTGTTGACCCGCCAATTCAGCCGATGTTATGGTGATCCGGAGAATGATTTCTCACAGAGAAGGAACATCATGGTGCCTAACCAGCCTCCAATCCACGACGCTCGACGCCCAGATCGTCCTCGCATCGAAACCCAGATTCACCGACGCAAGAAGGCCAAGGCCTTCTCGGCGCTGGAGCCTGAATGGGATTACATTGACGAAGTGCCGCCCTCCCACCTGCGCATGCCATCAGGTCGCATGGCACCCACCCCACCCAACAGAGTGAATAACCCCTCATAAATAAGCCATATAAAGCAGACAATGGAAATCCGTGAGTAGAACAAGTTCGTATTCTGATTGAGCCTAGCCCCTGCAGCCCCTCGCATAGACGTCCCAACACCCAGGCTTCTCACTCGCGCCGGCGACGCCTCTTAACGCAATAAAGCCTAGGACTTTTGGGCCGATCAAGCAGGTCCTTTGGACCCTTGCTATCCCCGTAATTCAGGGGCTAAGATTCCATGCTCCTTGTCTCTCAAGGTGTTGAAAGGTCAGCCCTATGAGCGGTTCTGAGTTACTCCTTGAGTACCTGAGCAGATACTTTCCGATTCTGCTGTTTATTATCGTGGTGCTGGTGTTCAGCGTGGCGACGCTGTTCCTCAGTTATCTAGTCCAGCCGAAATATCCAGAACCGGAGAAGCTGACTACCTATGAGTGCGGATCGGAGCCGTTCTCGGATGCTCGAATGCCCTTTCCGGTTCGGTATTACATTTTCGCAATGCTCTTCGTTATTTTCGATATTGAGGTCATCTTTCTGTATCCCTGGGCAGTAGTTTTCACCAAGATCGAGTTCATCGGGTTGATTGAAATGCTGGTCTTCATCGGATTGTTTTTGGTGGCCTATGTCTATGCTTGGCGCAAGGGAGCCCTGGAATGGGACTGATTCAAATTGGCCGTCATGATAAGGACGCCACGCCCGACATCGTCACCACCACGGTGGAAAAAGCCGTCAACTGGGCTCGCAAGGGGTCACTGTGGCCCATGACGTTTGGCCTGGCATGCTGTGCGATCGAAATGATCGCCGCAGTCTCGTCACGGTACGATATGGACCGCTATGGTGCCGGTGTCTTCCGGGCCTCACCGCGCCAGTCCGATCTGATGATCGTGGCCGGTACCGTCTGCCGGCGAATGGCCCCCGTCATCCGAAAACTTTACGATCAGATGCCCGAGCCGAAATATGTCATTGCGATGGGATCCTGCGCCACGTCAGGGAATATCTACGACAGTTATAGCGTCGTCCAAGGTGTCGATCGTTTTGTGCCGGTCGATATCTATGTACCGGGGTGCCCTCCAACGCCGGAGGCACTGTTTGACGGCATCCTCAAGTTACAAGAACGCATCATGCTGAAACGCGTGTTCCTGAAACAACCGGATCAGGTCAAGCCCAGCCTTAAAATATAGGTCTCAACCGATGTCCTTGCAGCAACTGGCCAGCCGACTCCAAGAAAACTTTGCCGCCGGCTTCATCAAGGCCGTCGAATGGCGTGGCGATCTTGCGGTGACGGTGACGCGGGACCGACTCCATGAGGTCGCACAATTTCTTCACGACGACCCGGCCATGGACTTCGACTACATCGTGCATGTGAGTTCGGTCGACTGGCCCGATGACGAAGAACGGTTTGAAGTCGTGTACGAGTTCTACTCGATCAAGAAACACCAGCGCATCCGGCTCAAGACCAGGGTGCCGGAGTCGGATTGCATCGTGGATTCCTTGACGGATCTCTGGAAAGGCGCGGACTTCATGGAGCGCGAAGTCTACGACATGATGGGAATCCGTTTCCGGCACCATCCGGATCTCCGCCGGATCCTCCTGCCGGACGATTTCACCGAAGGCTATCCGTTGCGGAAGGATTTTCCGCTCCGTGGCAAGGGCTGGCGCGACACGTTCGAGTTCCTGGACGAAACGGCTCGATAGGATAGACGATGGCCCTTGAAGATCAACGAACAACCGTCTACAGGATCGATCCGGCCCATCCGGAAAGCGAGACCCTCCCGACGCTGCGCTCGGAAGAACTCCTGCTCAACATGGGTCCCCAGCACCCCGCCACCCATGGGGTACTGAAAGTGATCCTCGAGTTGGAAGGAGAACGTCTGGTCAAGTCTACCCCCGTGTTGGGATACTTGCACCGCGGTGTGGAGAAGCTCGCGGAAGACGGAACCTATCACCAATTTATTCCCCATACCGACCGGCTCGACTATGTCTGTGCGATGTACAACAATTTTGCGTACTGCCGCGCGGTCGAAAAACTCATGAATATTACCGTGCCGGACCGTGCAGAGTATCTGCGCACGATCGTGGCAGAGGTCCAGCGGATCGTCGGCCATCAGTTTTGGCTCGGCACCCAGGCACTCGACATCGGAGCCATGACCGTCTTTTTCTATTGTTTCCGGGATCGGGAAATTCTGATGGATTGGTTCGACGAACTTTGCGGCGCGCGCCTCACCACCAGTTGGTATCGCATCGGCGGCGTCGAGCGGGACTTCACCCCCTCGCTGCTCGAAAAGCTGAAACAATTTCTGGACTACTTTCCGCCAAAAATCGACGAGTATAAAGTCTTCCTGGAAACAAACCGGATTTGGGTCGGGCGGACCAAGGGTGTAGCCATCATCTCGGGGGAGGACGCCGTGAGTTTCGGTCTCAGTGGGCCGACGCTCCGCGGCTCGGGTGTCGACTACGACCTCCGTAAAGCCGAGCCCTATTCGGCTTATTCGAAATGCGAATTTAGCGTGCCGCTCGGTAAGAACGGCGACACCTACGATCGGTACTGGATCCGCGTCCAGGAACTCTATGAGAGCGTGAAAATCATCCGGCAATGCCTGGAACAGATGCAGGACGGCCCCATCATGGCCGACGTGCCCAGCGTCACGTTGCCGCCGAAGCAACGAGTCTTTACGAATCTGGAGTCGATGATCCAGCAATTCAAGCTCTTCTCGCAGGGCTTTGACGCCCCTCCGGGAGAGATCTATTGCGGGACCGAAGCGCACAAGGGCGAGCTGGGATTCTACATCGTCAGCACAGGCGGCGGAAAACCCTACCGTTTGAAAATTCGCGCCCCCTCGTTTATTCACATGGGCGCATTCGACCATATGTCCAGAGGCTACATGATCTCCGATGCGGTCACGATCTTCGGGACCTACGACATTGTGATGGGGGAATGCGACAGGTAGGGACATGATGCGTTATTCGTTAATCGCACGTATGGGCAATGCGGAACCGGCCGGACGTTTCACGTCTAACGTTTCACGTCTAACGAGGATCATAGAATGGGACTGAAGCCAGCAACCAATCCGGACGTGGAAGCAGCCGCGATCGAACTGTCGATCGACGGGAAATCCGTGATGGCAAAGGGCGGGGTCTCGCTTTATGACGTGATCTCGAGCACGGGCAAGATCATCCCGGCCATGTGCTACCACTATACCTTCGATCCCTTCGGCTCCTGCGGTATGTGTTTGGTCATGCAGGAAGGCAAAAAAGCGCCCGTCCGTTCCTGCACCGCCAAAGCGACGGCCGGCATGATCATCAGAACCGAGGGGGACGATCTCTTCCAAGCCCGGAAGAAAGCAGTGGAAAAGCATCTCTCGGTCCATCCGCTCGACTGCCCGGTTTGTGACGCCGACGGCCATTGCGAATTGCAAGACACGGCCTTCCAGCACGGGGTCACGAACCTGGCCAACGCAAAACAGAAATTCATTCCGGAAGATACACGTAGCCCGGTACTCGACTTTAATATGAACCGCTGCATTGCCTGCGCGGAATGCATCAACGTGTGTAAAGACGTGTTGATGATCGACGCGCTCCAGTTCATGAAGAAGGGCGGATTCAATCAAGTGGTACCGAAGGGAGATCTCGCACTGTCCTGCGAGTTCTGCGGAGACTGTCTCGCCGTCTGTCCGGTCGGCGCCATCACAAACAAGTTCTCTAAATATTTATACAAGCCGTGGCAGATGAAGAAGACCACGACGACGTGTAACTACTGCGGAGACGGCTGCCAGATGTACCTTGAGACCAAGGACGCGGAAGTCGTCCGCGTGACCTCACCGCTGTCCTGGAAGAACAAATGGGGCGACCGAGCCGAGACGGCTAAGGGGCACGGCGGACTCTGCGTGCGAGGGCGGTTTGGGTTCGAATACATCGATAGCCCCGCACGGTTGAAACAACCGCTCCTGCGCAAAGGCAATCAGCTCGTCGAAACCCCCTGGCTCGAAACCATGCACCAGGTGGTGGATCGATTCTCCGAAATCCGACGCAAGCACGGACCCGACGCGATTGCCGGCCTGATTACCGCCCGCTGCACCAACGAAGAGCTGTATCTCTTCCAGAAACTCATGCGCGCCGGGTTCGGAACCAACCATCTCGACAGCAGCGCGCGCTACGGCCACCTCAACTTCGTACAGGCCTCCCGGCACGCCTTGGGGATCGGGCGGAGCCTGAACGACTGGGAAGACCTGACGAAAGCCAAGGCCGTGATACTCATTGGCTCCAACATCACGGAGACCAACCCGCTCACGGCCGTGCGCATCAAAGAAGCAATTCGCGTCTATGGCGCGCAAGTGGTGGTCATCGATTCCGCCGTCACGAACATGGCCAAGCTCGCATCCCATCCGGTCCTGATCACACCAGGAACGGAAGGACTCGTGATCGACGGACTTATCAAGGCCACCCTGGAGTTGGACTTGATTGACGAAGACAGCACCAAGAAGCACCCGCAAGCCTTCAAGGCCCTGAAGGCCGCCGTGGCCCACGTATCGTTAGAGCAGGTGGCTACACACACCGGCATGTCGGTCCAGGCCTTGAAAGACACCGCGGCGATCTTCGCCGAAGCGCCCCGCTCCATCATCCTCTGCGCTGAAGGCATCGTCCGCCAGTCCGACGGGTATCAGAACGTCCTGAAACTGATAGACCTCGCCTGGATCACAGGCAAATTGGGCCAACCAGGCTGCGGGGTGAGTACGGTGACAGAGGAGCCGAACGAGCAGGGCGCCGTTGACATGGGCGTTGCGCCGGAATTCCTCCCCGGTCAAGCCTCGTTCAACGATCAAGAAGCTCGTGACCGTGTTGCCAAGGCCTGGGGCGTCACGCTCCCGGCAGCGGGGTCCGGCGTGAATCTCGTCGAGATTCTCAAGCGCTGCAGGAGCGGCCAGATCCGCGCCCTCTATGTCATCGGAGAAAACCCCCTCGCCACGTTACCCGCATCGATGGAAGTTCGCGCCGCATTGGATCGACTGGAGTTACTCGTCGTCCAGGATCCGTTCCTGACCGACACGGCGCGCATGGCGCATGCGGTGCTGCCGGCCTGTACCTCTGCGGAAAAGGACGGCACCTTCACCAATCTGGAAGGTCGAGTCCTGCGCGTCCGCGAGGCCATCGATCCAGTCGGGGAAAGTTTGCCGGATTGGCACATCATGACAGCCCTGGCCAACGCGCTGGGCTGTCAATGGGAGTATGAGTCCTCGAACGATATTCAAGCCGAGATCATGAAGTTGCTGCCCGGGTACTATAACCTCGGACAACCCCGCAAGGTTGTGCCGACATTGGACCGCTATCTCTCAAACGGCTACACCACCGATGTAGCGGCGCGCTATCGCGCCTCTACTCCAGCAGACTCCAAGAATCAGCGACCCTTCGCGTTACTGATGGGACAGGTGTTGTATCATTCCGGTAAACTCTCCACCAAAGCCCCCGGGCTCATCACGATCGCTCCCAATACCGGGCGGCTCAGGATGAATCCCCAAGATATGGAACGGCTTGCAGTGGGCGAGGGGACCACAGTGCGTATCACATCGGACCTCGGCTCGATGCAATTGGCGGTGCAGCCCGATCAATCCATCGCCTCGCAGACCTGTTTCTTCCCGGAACATTTCAATGAGCCGCCCGTGAAAGATTTGATGTCGGTCCAGGTTGATCCGACGACCGGAGTACCCTCGTTCAAGCAAACCCGCGTGACGATAGAAAAGGCGTAAGAAGGAGCAGGAACCGCACATGCAGGTCTCGGTGCTGATAAAAGATGTCCTCCAGGCCGCATTGTTCTATGAGATCTGGGACGCAATGAAAGTGACGTTCAAGCACATGTTCCATAAACCCATCACGTTCCAGTATCCACGGGAGCAACGAACCCTTCCCGACACCCACCGAGGCGCACTCGCGCTCTTACGCTACGACGATCACCAGGAACGTTGTGTCGGCTGTGACCTCTGCGAAGCCGCCTGCCCATCCCGTTGCATCAAGGTCATCAGCTCGGAAGATGCGGAACGGCCGCTGCAGCGATTCGCCAGCGAGTTTTACATCGATATTACGAAATGCGTTTTTTGCGGCTACTGTGTCGAGGCTTGTCCCGTCAACGCCCTGGCTATGACGAAGATGTACGAGTTCTCGACCCACGATAAACGCACCTTGCTGTTCGACAAGAAGCGGCTGTACGAAATCGGTGAGCGTCATCTCGACGATGCAAAAAAATATTTATACGCGCATAATCAGGAAAAGAACGTTGAGGAAAGCCGGGAATATCGGTACTACTTCCCGCAATCGGTACTAAAGCCGACCCAACCACCACCCAAGCATCTAGGTTAAGTCGATCAATGGTTCAGGTATTTTTTGCCTATTTCGCATTGGCCAGTATTGCTGCGGGCGTCTTGACTGTCGCGCTAAGGCACCCGGTGCATTGTGGCCTGGCGCTCCTGGCCCTGTTACTCCATGTCTCAGGACTCTTCATCCTCCTCAACGCCGAGTTCCTCTGGGCCGTACAAGTCATCGTCTACGCCGGTGCGATCCTCGTCTTGTACCTCTTCGTACTGATGCTCCTGAACTTGAAGACCGACGAGCGGTATTTCCACTCCTCGTACCTGTACTTTCTGGCTCCAGCAGCCATCGGAGCGGTGTACGTATTGGCCCTCCTGATCCGTTCACCCTTCGGAGGCGCAAAGGGCGATGCACCTAACGAGGCGGTACTCCGGGACGGCGATACCTACGCGGTCGGCATCAAGATGTTCAGTGATTATCTATTGCAGTTCGAAATCGTCGGAGTGTTCCTGTTGGGCGCCGTCATCGGAGCGATCGTGCTGGCAAAAACGCCGAAGCCGATCACGAACAAACATGAGCGGTAAGGGGTCAGGCGTGAGAGGACGAGCGACAAGAGAAAAGACAAGGGTTCGCACGCCGCACGGGTAACTATGATTCCTCTAAGCGCATATGTTGCCGTCAGCGCCGTACTTTTTATCATCGGCCTGCTCGGCGTATTGATCAGACGGAACTTCATCATCGTGCTGATGTCTGTCGAGATCATGTTGAACGCGGCGACCATTAACCTCGTAGCCTTCTCCCATTACCTGGAATCAATGGCGGGGCAACTGGTGGCCCTCTTCATCATCGCCATTGCTGCCGGAGAAGCAGCCATCGGGCTGGCCATCATCATCGTCGTGTTTCGTGGAAAGATCTCCACGAATGTGGACGAGATGAACCTCTTAAAGTGGTAACGTGACGGATCTACTCATAAAGCTCATTCCGCTGTTCCCCTTGCTGGCCGTAATCCTGAATGGGTTCGCGGGCAAGCGATACTCCCACGATGTCGCACACCGGCTTGCCTGGGGATCGGTGGGACTGTCATTTCTCTGCACGATCGGCGTGTTCGCCGACATTCTGCAGACCGGCACACCCCATGAAGTCATCGCCTATCAATGGATCTTCGGCGGCGACCTCACCATCAATCTAGCCTATCTCGTCGATCCGCTCACGTGCATCATGCTGCTCGTCGTCACGGGAGTCGGGCTCCTAATCCACATCTACTCCGTGGGCTACATGCATGGGGAGGAGGGATTCACGCGCTTCTTCACCTACATGAACCTCTTCATGGTCTCCATGTTGCTCCTCGTCATGGGGAACAACTATGTGGTGCTCTTCATTGGCTGGGAAGGGGTGGGACTCTGCTCCTATCTGTTGATCGGGTACTACTATGACAAGGTCTCCGCTGCGAAGGCCGCCTCGAAAGCCTTTGTAGTGAACCGCATCGGCGACGCGGGCTTCCTTGTGGCCATCTTCCTCATCTTCATTAATTTCAAGACACTCGACTATACGAAAGTCTTTGCCCAGGTCAGCCAGCTCTCGCCGGAGATGGCCACAGCGATTGCACTCTGCCTACTCGTCGGGGCAGTCGGCAAATCAGCCCAACTCCCCCTCTACACATGGCTCCCGGATGCGATGGAAGGTCCGACACCGGTCAGCGCGCTCATCCATGCAGCGACGATGGTGACGGCCGGGGTCTACATGATCGTGCGCAACCATGCCATTTTCGATTTATCGCCGACGGCAATGACGATCGTCGGTGTCATCGGCGGACTCACAGCCTTGTTTGCCGCCACCATCGGCCTCGTACAAACGGACATCAAGCGCGTCTTGGCCTATTCGACGGTGAGCCAGCTCGGGTACATGATTCTCGGGTGCGGGATCGGGGCCTATACGGCTGCCATATTCCACCTCATGACCCATGCCTTCTTCAAGGGCCTACTCTTTCTGGGGTCCGGCTCGGTGATCCACGCTGTCGGCGGGGAGCAGGACATGCGCCGGATGGGTGGGCTGCGCAAGAGGCTGCCTGTGACCTACTGGACCTTCGTCACAG
>JAQBES010000040.1:0-8501 GCA_032123755.1 Nitrospirota bacterium | reverse complement strand
CCGACCGGAAGTGGCAAGACGACGACGCTGTACGCGGCGATTACGGAGATGAATATCAAGGACAACAAGCTGATCACGATCGAAGATCCGGTCGAGTATCAGCTGTCGGGGGTCGTACAAATTCCCGTGAATGAGAAGAAAGGCCTGTCCTTCGCGCGAGGGCTTCGGTCGATCTTACGTCATGACCCTGACAAGATCATGGTCGGCGAGATTCGCGATGCAGAGACCGCACAAATCGCCATCCAATCGTCGCTCACCGGCCACTTGGTCTTGACGACGGTGCACGCAAACAACGTGTTCGACGTCATCGGACGATTTGCGTCAATGGGAATCGATGCCTACAACTTCCTGGCGGCGCTGAACTGTGTGTTGGCACAGCGGCTTGTTCGAATGGTGTGTCTTGCCTGTCGAGTGGCGGTCAAGCTCGACAAGGCGCTGGCAGAAGAGTCCGGTCTCGATTTCGAGGGATATAAGGATGTCCCATTTTATGAAGGCAAAGGATGCCAGGAGTGCCATGGCACTGGGTATCGCGGACGAAAATGCATCACGGAATTTTTGGATCTGAACGATGAAATCAAAGAAATGATTCTTGCCGAGCGCCCCCTGTCCGAGATCCGCTATCGCGCGGTGACCGGCGGGATGATTACGTTGCGGCAGTCCGCACTCAGAAAGGTGCTGGAAGGTTCCACCACCTTGCGGGAGATCAATCGAGTGACGTTTAGCGAGGAAGGGTAAGTGATGTGGGGGCTCACCACTAGCCGTCCGCGGCAGTGCTTGAAAATCGGAGCGCAGACCCTCGCCTGGGGAGAGGCCGTTCGTACCTGGCGAGGGCGGTATCGCTACCGCTGTGTCCTCTCGCCGACACCGGCCGGGGCTATCAAGCTGTCCCCTATGGATCTGAATCTGACAGATATGTCTGCGGTCGAAAGTCGTCTTCGGTCGCTGGCGGGACCCAGTCGAGATCTCCAGTCTGCAGGGCGTGTATGGCGGTCTGACGTTCCGCGCCCGATTGTGTTGTTGTTGCCAGATCTGTCGGTGCGCGCGACTGTGTTGCAGCTGGAACAACTCCCGCCACAGGTGGAGGAACAAGAGGCGCTGATTCGCTGGCGTCTGGGGCAGGAACAGCTGTTGCCCCTGGCCGGGGCCAAGATTGTCTGGCAGGGGTTCCCTTCACATGGGGCAGGGGACGAGCGCTCCCATGCGGTCCTTGTCGTGGCGATTCAAGAAGCGATCTTACGGCAATACGAGTCCCTCTGTGAGTCGGTCGGGCTGCTTCCGCAGGAAGTCGGTGTGACTAGCTTTCGTCTGTTTAATCTTTGGCTGAAGGCGGCAGGTGGCCGGAAACGGTTGGGCCATGATTTGCTCTGGGTCAGTGTATCGGATGGCGGGTTGACCTGCTTCGTCATGCAGGAAGGCCGATTGGTTTTTGTTCGGACCAAGCTGTTGAACGGCGAAGGTCTAGAGGGTGAAATAAATCCTGGTGGAAACCTGGTCGACAACATAGTTGAGGAATGTGCGGCGTCCCTTCGTGCGTGCCGCGCGCATCATCCCGGTCTGAACGTCACGGAGATTGTCCTCGCCAGCGATAGTCCGTTGCCGACACTTGAATCGGCGCTGAACAGCGCACTCGGCCTGTCGACGGAGAGACTGGATTGGGAAGCGGTCAAACGGTTGGGGTGGACTCATGACGGGGGGAGTACCTCGTGGGCGACACTCCCAGCCGTGGCGGGAGTGATCTAAACGATGGCACATGGACGGACATTCCTTCGTACGCTCGCCGGCACGACGAGCAGTTTTATGGTGAAGCCAGGGGGGGTGGGGTATTTTCATATCGACCTGAGTAGCCGATATCGGTGGTATGTCGCGCCTGCCCGTCTGGTGTTGGTTGCACTAAGCGGGATCATTGGGGTCTCCATCCTCTGGAGTGTGACCCAGACCGTGATGACGATGCGCGACCGGCACGACATGCAAGCACGCATCGATCATGTTCGTATGCAAGATCAACAGCTCCTTGCCGAGGCCCAACAGGAAGGCATTGATCTCTCCGGCCCTTCATTGCAACAGCTACCGGCCGAAGTCAGTTTAGCGAACCAGTTGCTCACAAAACGGCATTTTTCCTGGACACAGTTTCTATCCGCTCTTGAAGCGGCAATTCCCCGGAATGTGTCGATTAAGAGTATACGCCTGGAACCGGGGAGCGCGGTCGTACACATGACAGGGTTGGCTGTGACGGTCGAAGATGTGACGGCATTGACAGTCACATTGCAAGACCACGCCGTCTTCCGCGATCCTGTATTGGACCAGCATCGGGTGGGACCGGATGGCTTGGTTGAGTTTGACTTGACGCTGCATTATCGGCAACCGGGTGTGTAGCAGGATGATGAATAGGAAGCGTGAAGCGCGAGCAATGCGCGACGAGCGCGAAATGCAGGACAGGCAAGATGGACGGGAGCATCGTGTCAGACCTGAGCCAAGGTGTGACGTTCAAGGCTCGAAGTACCGAAAACCTCGAACTTCGAACCTCGAACATTCGCGTCTCGCTCGTCTCGCCTTTCCCGCGAGTCTCGCGTGTCAAAATAGATTTTGCGCAGACTGGTAGAGCATTATTATGAATTTTATCCTCCAACAGTTGCGAAAACCCTACGGGACCTTGATCCCATGGTTTGCGTTGCTGTTGCTGTTGACCGGAGTCTTGTGGGCGGTCCGCACCGTTGGAATTGGTGGGGCCGAGCAGAGTCGGGAGAAATTGGAGTTGGAATGGAATCAGGTCCGTCAACAATTCACACACCATCAGGAGGCTCAAAAAGCGCGGAAGGATCTGGCGCAGGTATGGTCGGTCTTGCCGGTTGAACGGGATTTTGCTCCCTTAGCACTGGGCATTACTGAGGAGGCGAAGCGTGATCGTGTGATCCTCCCTGCGCTCTCCTACAAGACTGAGCCCACGCCGGTGGCCAACACGAGCAAGGGTGTGTTTCAGGGGACCATGACCGGTCGTTACGAGGACCTCCGACGGTTTCTCTACGACGTGGAGACGGCCGAGGAAATAGTATACATCGAGGATTTGGAACTTGTGCCCTCAGGCGCGCAGCAGAACCAGACGTTGACCTTCAACATCAGGATTGCCACATACCTTAGAGGCGAGCTTGGTAAACCCGTGGTTCAGTAGCACATGGCAGGAGGCTGAACAGGAACCGTGAGGCGTGAAACGTGAAACGTGAAACGAGGGTTAGCAGGGGAACTGCCGATTTGACTGCAGATAAGGTGCGAGCAGAAGTTCGGGGTTCGAAGTTCCGAAAACCTCGAACTTCATACCTCGAACATTCGCGTCTCGCTCGTCTCGCTTTTCCCGCCACTCTCGCGTGCAAAAACAGTTTTTTTCGCAGCTAGCTAGATATGATGACTACGAATCAAAAGAAAGTGGCGGCATTGGCTGCACTTGGCCTGCTCTGGGGTGGGATTCTTGTTTGGACGTGGCGGGCCGTGGAAGAGCCCGTGCGTGTGCCGCTGACAAATGTGAGTGGCCCTGCTTCCACGCTCCGAGCAACCCGTGGAACCGTCGAGGGGTTGCACGTGCAGCTCGATCTCCTCGCAGCAACACGGACTCAACGTGAGATGACCTTCACGCAGCCACGTAATATCTTTGCGCCGCCTCGCTCGGATGACTCGGGGGCTATTCGCGCAGACGAGGCAGAGTTCGATCCTGGCTCGGAGCAGGCACTGCGCCAAGAGGAGGTCCTTGCCGGATTGGCACAATTCCACTATCTCGGATTTGTGCGCATGGAGGAGGGGTGGCGGAAAAATCGTGAACTGGCTGTACTCACGAAGAATGACGATCTCCATGTCGTCAGGTCCGGAGAAACTGTAGAAGATCACGTCGTGGTGAAGGTCATCACGGAAGAGAGTGTGACGTTGCAAGACCGCCAGTCACGACTGGAGCATACGGTATTGCTGTCCGAAGAAGCTCCGTTGCAGCCCTAGCAGGATGCTGGACAGGAACCGTGAAACGTGAAACGTGAAACGAGGGTCAGCCGTGGAACTGCGGACTTGCCTGCGGGAAAGGCGCGACCAGAAGTTCGAAGTTCGAGGTTTTGAAAACCTCGAACCTCGGAGATCGAACCCCCGCGTCTCGCCCGTCTCGCCTTTCCCGCCAGTCTCGCGTGCAAAAACAGTTTTTTCACAGTTGTAAGAATTTCTATGGTTTTCGGCTACCAGCTTCGATTCAGAAACGAGCGAGGGGTGACCTACCTCATGCTTATGTTTGCGATCGTCCTCATCGGTATTGCCACGACTGCTGCAGCGAAACAATGGAAGGTAATAGTGCAGCGGGAGCTTGAGGCGGATCTTATGGCCAAAGGGATCGAGATTCAGAATGCCCTTGCATTTTATTCCGCGACGATCAAGGCAGGCCGCGTGATGCCGGGAGAGGTCTATCCCCAGACATTGGCTGATCTCACGAGATTGCCCAAACCCTTCTTGCGCAAGGTGTATCTTGATCCAATGGGGCATGGAGAATGGGAGTATCTTCGGGCACCGACAGGCGGGATCATGGGGGTTCGAAGCAAGAGCCGCGCAAAGCCATTCCGACAGCACAACTTTCCCCCTGCTGTCCGGCATTTCGAGGGACGCGCTACCTATCATGATTGGGTTTTTCAACACCCGAGTCCCTCATCAGCTCCGATCACGCCACCAGGAATGCTCAGCCCTGGCGTTCCATCAACGTCGGGATCGTTGATCACTCCTGGCGGAAGCGCTCCAGTAGCCCAGCCAACTCAGGGGCAGCCGCCCATGAATCCGTAGCTCCTTCCTATCGATTCGTACCTACTCAGGTGTTCAGGCGGAAGGCTTCGGGCACAGGCTGAAGGCTTTTAGGCTGAAGGCCGGGAGTTCCGAACACTTCAGCCTGAACACCTGAGTAGGTACATTGATTCTGGAAAATTCCATGGCATTCGCGATGAGAGAAGCGTAAAAGAGGAAATATCGTATGCGCATCCTTATTACAGGCGGGGCCGGGTTTCTCGGAAGTCATCTCTCCGATGTGATGCTGCAGGCCGGACATTCCGTGATCTGCATGGACAACCTCCTCACCGGGCGGGTCGAAAATATCGCCCATCTGCTCGGGCACGAGCGATTTTCTTTTGTCAAATACAATGTGTGTGACTATCTGCATATTGAAGGTCCACTGGATGCGGTGATGCACTTCGCCTCACCCGCGAGCCCGCAAGACTACCTTGAATTTCCTATTGCCACGCTGAAGGTTGGTGCCTTAGGTACGCATAAGGTTCTTGGACTGGCCAAGGCGAAGGGCGCGAGGTTTCTCCTGGCCAGCACATCAGAAGTCTATGGGGACCCGCTTGTGAATCCTCAGCCTGAATCCTATTGGGGCAACGTGAACCCCATTAGCCCCCGTGGCGTGTACGACGAGGCCAAACGTTTTGCAGAAGCCATCACGATGGCCTATCATCGCTATCATGCGGTTGATACCAGGATCGTGCGCATCTTCAATACATTTGGACCACGCATGCGGCCGAATGACGGCCGCGTCGTATCGACCTTCATCGTCCAGGCGCTCCAGGGAAAACCGCTGAGTGTCTTTGGCGATGGATCTCAGACCAGGAGTTTCTGCTACGTTGACGACCTGGTCCGCGGTATCACCGGGTTGCTTCTTCTGGACTCAGACAAGTCGGTCGAGCAACGGACGGACCGAAAATTCCTCCTCAGGCAGGAAGAGGAGGAGAACGGAACTAGCATGCATGAACCCGTGAATATCGGGAACCCGCGCGAGCTGACCGTCTTGGGGATCGCAAAATTGATACTTGAACTCACCCGTTCATCGAGCCACATCACCCATCATCCGCTGCCCGCCGACGATCCCAAAGTCAGACGGCCGGATATCAGCAGGGCGCGCGCGCTCTTGAAATGGGAGCCTCAAGTACAGCTCGAGGAGGCTCTTCTTCGCACGATCGAATACTTCAGAAAAGTAATCTAGCCTGAAGCCTGGCGCGTGACGCGCGAGACATGCGAGAAAGGCGCGACTCGAAGTTAAGGGTTCGAAACTCCGAAAACCTCGAACTTCGGACCTTGAACCCTCCTCCGTCTCGCCTGTCTCGCGAGGCTATTTTACAAATGGTCGTCTTGACCGCGTTGAAACTCCCGCTGTATCCTGTCCCTGTCCCAACGTCATGAGGTAAGAGTAGTTTCTATGCTGTCTGACCAAAGAAACCAGGCGGAAGCGTCAGTTGAACCCATCGAGTCGGTGGGCACGGAAGTGGTCGCGCCCATACCGACTCCGGAGTATGTCAACGAGTTGGTCACGCGGGCAAAAGGTGCTGCGGGTCGACTGGCTACGCTTTCGACTGTGGTGAAGAACCGGGCCCTTCTCGCGATGGCCGAGGCGCTGGAAGAGCAGAAGGATGCGCTGCTGGCGGCGAACGAACTTGATCTGGAGGCCTTCGGGACTGCGCCGGAGAAGCAGGCGATGGCGGACCGGCTGCGTCTGACGGCCGAGAGGATTGTCGAAATGGCGGCGGGCCTGCGCGAAGTGGCTGCACTCCCTGATCCACTTGGTGAGATGCCGAAGATGTGGACAAGGCCAAACGGGATGCAGGTGGGGCGCGTGCGAGTTCCGATCGGCGTCATTGGAATTATTTATGAGTCCCGCCCAAACGTCACGGCAGATTCCGCCGCCCTGTGTTTAAAGTCCGGGAACGCCTGCGTGCTCCGAGGAGGGAGCGAGGCGATCCATTCGAATACGGCGATTGCGACGGTTCTATCGGAGGCGGCAGAGAAAGCCGGTGTTCCCGCCGGGGCGATCAGCTTTGTCGCGCGGGCCGACCGTGAGCTGGTTCCTCTTCTGTTGAAGCAAGATCGCTACATCGACTTGATTATCCCGCGCGGCGGCGAATCGTTGATGCGCGTTGTCAGCGAGCACGCCACGATCCCTGTCATCAAGCACGATGCCGGTGTTTGTCACATCTATGTCGATGCCGATGCCGATCCGGCCATGGCGGAGCGGGTTTGTTTCAACGCAAAGGTGCAGCGGCCGTCGACCTGCAATGCGATGGAGACCCTCTTAGTCCATCAAGGGATTGCGCGTCACTGGCTTGCCCCATTCATTGATAAGTTGGTGGCGGCTAAGGTCGAGGTCCGCGGCTGCCAGAAAACCTGTCAGTTGTCAGCGTCGGCCACACCCGCGAGCGACGATGATTTCGGAAAAGAATTCCTCGATCTCACCGTGGCGGTGAAAGTGGTCAAGAACGTCGATGAGGCGATGGAGCATATTGCCAAGTATGGCTCACACCATACGGAAGCTATCGTGACCTCCGACTATCCAAAGGCCATGCGGTTTCTGCGTGAGGTCGATGCCAGCGCGGTGTTGGTGAACGCCTCGACCAGGTTGAGCGATGGCTATCAATTCGGGCTGGGAGCAGAAATCGGGATCAGCACGTCCCGCATCCATGCCCGAGGCCCGATGGGGCTGGAAGAATTGACCTGCTACAAGTTTATCGTCATGGGGAGCGGGCAAGTCCGCGAGTAAGTGGGCTGCTGAAACATGCCCCCAACTTCGTTCTCAGTCGTTCGAATCCCTCAACGTACCGATTTAAGGATACTTGAGGCAAAGTGACTATCCGCACGCATTTGATCGAAGCGAGCGGATCAAGCGAAGCTTGGCATGTACCTCTTCGAGGTTTTCTCTCCTTGTGGCCTCGTTGGCCGGCTTGTTTGAGCAGTTCGCAGCATAATTGAGATCATGTCTTGTGAATCCCTCAGCGCTCGCCAACCCCGGTAACATCAGCTTCTCCGGGAATTATATATTTGCTCGCGATCTTGCCGCAGCTGGAGGCCGTTGCCTCGAACAGTCAACCGGGCATCTTGTCTTCTATCGCCCGGACGGTCGCCGGTTTCTGGCGACCGATCCAGCAGGAAACCCGTTGCATGAATGCGAGTGGGGGACTGATATCACAGGCAATGTGATCCTCCGGCGCGCTCGGATACGTTTGGATTGGGGCCAATGGGTCGGGTTGAAGCCGGCCGGTTTGGTGAATGAAACCAGTTTCAATCTCGCCAGGAAGCCTGGCTGGCAGCAGCTCAAGGCCAACGATTTACGTGCGATGGCCGCGCAGGCTCTCCGGGTCCCGCTCGAAGAAGTGCGATTTTTCTATCGTGATGAGGATCTCCTGATCGAGCCGACCGGTAGGGCGACGATCCGTCAGAGGAAAGATGCTTTCTATGTGCTTCAGAGCGGCGATTTCGAGCGGGCCAGCTTCATGTCCTGTATGGGGGTGATGAGTTGGTCCTCTATCGATTTTCTCCCGGTCGTCGAACTCTTTCAGTCACTGTTGCCGGGCACGGGGTCCGCGGTCTTTGAATTGATTCGCGGACTCTACGACGATCAGAATGAGGGGAACCCGACTCCACGACCCTTGCGATACCGAGGTATTCCCACCTATCCATCGGAAGCGGCCTTCCGCTTGTTTAGTAGCTTCTTTACCCCGCAGGTGCCC
>JAQBES010000039.1:0-6479 GCA_032123755.1 Nitrospirota bacterium | reverse complement strand
CGTGATTACACGCGCAGACTCGACGGTGCCGTGCGTGGCAAAGAGGGTGGTGAGCTGTGATTCAGTTGCCGCATAGGGCAACCCGCCGACATATAGTTTTGAACCCATGGGGGTTCCTCCTTCTGAAATTGATATTGTCTGAGACTCGAGAACGCACACACGAGGGGAAGGAACGGGCCGAAGACGCGAACAATGGGGCGGCTTGGGTCGAGCTTCCGATCAGATTCTCGGTACCAACAATATCGGTGATGGGCCGTTCTATTTGCTGTTTCATGCGAGGCCCGCCGCGTGAAACAGGATCATAATAACAGAGGCGCAACTGAAAAGCTATAGTCCCTGTTTCCTAAATTTTATGGCGCCTGTAGGACGAGGGGTAACTGTGTGGGTAGGTCGAGGATCGAGGTTGCTGTCTGGTGCGAGATGGTCAGGCAACCGTCTTACACATCCGCATTGCCGGTGGGACCAGGGCCTGGCCAGATGAGGTAGGGTGGCTTTTTCATGGTCTCAGCTGAACGTGGGTAGAGACGTTGAGCGTAACTGTAGGCGTCTTCTTGCGCAACCAAGCAGGTGGCGGCGGCGAGGTGGTTGGATACGACGCGGAAGGCCCCTCGATCATCCGCTGAGATGGTCGCCATGTAGAGGGCACAGGAAAAGCTCCCCTCTTTTGAGCAAGCGGTGCTGATCAAGAGGTGCGATCCATCTGGAAAGGTCATGATCGGGTCTAAGTTGGTACGGCCCATGTGTGTTCCTTGTCCTTGACGTGCACGATCTTATACGACCTGGTTGGCGTAGGGGGTCACATAGAGTCTGAGGAGGTGTCCCTCCCATTCGGTTCCTTCAAGGGCGACCACGGCATTCAAAGCCTGTTCGCCGGACCCCATTTCGACGAATCCATATCCAGCTGATTTTCCCGTATGTTTGAATCGGACCACATAGGCTCTGGCGACCAGACCGTAGGTGGTGAAAATGCCACGTAGCTCGCAGTCCGAGACCTTGTCCGGGAGTCCTCCTACATACAGGACTCGCTTCCCCATCGAAATTCCCTTCGTGACGCGTTAGTTCGTTCGAACGAGCGAATCTTCGACATACGAACCTGTCCGCAACGACGTCGCAAGTCCTAGCGAGTAGAGTCCGTGGATGAGCCATTTTGAGGGATCGAAATGGTACCAGCGAGGACCGTTTCGGTAATCGGTCGGATGCATGTGATGGTAGTTATGATACCCCTCACCAAAAGTCACGAGGGAGACCAGCCAGCTATCTCGGCTGGAGTCTGACGTTCCGTGTGGTTGCTGTCCCCAGAGATGACAGACGGAATTGATGAAAAATGTCGAATTGAGCACAGCGAATGTGCGTCCCAGGCCGGCGAGGAGGAGGAGTGGATAGTACTTGTGTTGCCAGATCGCGACTGAATCATTCGCGACGCGTGTCGCATATTTGGGATCGGCGTATCGGTCGTGGGTAAAGAGCCATCCGCAGTGGCTATGCCAGAACCCTTGTTGCGCATTGTACGGATCTTTCTCCTCGTCACAGTGTGCGTGATGACGCAGATGGTCGGACGCCCATTTAATGGCGGAGTTCTGCACTGCCCATGCGCCCCCGATCAAGAGTAAACCCTTGACCCAGTTCGGACAGTCAAAGCTCCGATGGGCCATCAACCGATGGTAGCCGACTGTAATGCCCAGTCCACTGACGACATAGAGCAGTCCAAACAGGGACCAGTCCAACCAGGTGTAGTGGTAGAAATATCCATAGAGAGGGATTCCGATCACGGCACCCATGGTAATGGTGCAAAAGATTATGGCGGTCCAGATCCCGCGGCGACTGCTGATCTGGATCGGTACACCCCTGTGGGTGATGGCGATGGTTGGTAATTGTGGAGTGATGCGTTGTTGTGCTGTTTGGCTCATCATAGGGGGTCTTAATCTCAGGGAATTTGTACGCTGCATTTCGATTCGATCAAGGTCTGCACGGTCATTTGGGGCTCTGCCGGTTGTGCTGTCGTGCTATCGGACAGGGGCGGGAACGACAGGGACTGGTGATGGTTAGGCGATCTCATCCAGAGCGACCGAGTGTTGTGCAGGGCGGAAACTAGAGCATCGATCGCGCAGAATCTAGAGGGAGGGAATGAAGGCGCGAGGGATAGAGTAGTGACCGAACTTCAACTGGGGCAACCATAGCACAGTCTCGCTAGGATAGCGAATGCGTCAGTCTAACACGCCATGATAACAATGGCCCAATGTGGCCCAATGCGTTGAAAATAGAGGTCAAAGTATCCCCTCGGCATTATCGGGCTCTTTTGATTACAAGAGAGTTGACGTCGGAGGAGGCTTGCTGTACGATGTTTTCTACATCGTTGTCGCAGTAGTCCGGCGGCACGGCTATCTACACCATAACGGACTTCGCGATCGCATCGCGACCAGGTCCTGTCGGAAGTTGATGCCTTCCTGGTTTCTCTCCCCTCGGTTCTCTGATCTCGTCTTAATGCGATCACACTGAAAGGATAGTGCATTGCATACCTCTGTTCACACGAGTTTTCATACCCTTGGTCTGTCTGATCTGCTCTTGCGGGATTTGACGGCAGCGGGCTTGCTGGTTCCCACTTCCATTCAAGCTCAGGCGATTCCACCTGCCCTTGAGGGCCGGGACGTCATCGGTTGTGCGCAAACTGGTACTGGGAAGACGGCCGCGTTTCTTATCCCCATGATCGAACGGCTCGCGGTCCTGCCGAAAGGTCAGCCGCAAGCGTTGATTCTCGCACCGACGAGGGAATTGGCGCTGCAGATTTTTGGTTCAATCGAGAAGCTCGGTCGTAGCCACCGTATCTCTGCCACGGTCATTGTCGGAGGGAGCGATATGCAGGCGCAGATCAGAGGATTGCGTCAGCGGCCCGATATCCTGGTTGCCACACCGGGGCGTTTGCTGGACCATATGTGGAACGGGACGGTCAATTTGGCCCCGATTAAAATCCTGGTGCTCGATGAAGCCGATCGCATGCTTGATATGGGATTTGCTCCACAGATTAATCAGATTCTTGACGCGTTGCCGTTGGAGCGACAGACGTTACTCTTTTCCGCTACGATTCCGACGGATGTCACCGGCCTAGCTCACGCGAGCCTGCACGCTGCCGTTCATGTGATGGTGACGCCTTCTTCGACGACGGCTGAAGGGGTGATCCAGGCAATGCATCATACGACCTCCCAGGAGAAGACGAATCTGTTGGTGTCGTTGCTGGGAGCGGAGCGAGGGTCCGTCCTTGTATTCGCTCGGACAAAGAATCGGGTCGATCGACTCGGTCAGACGATTGAACAGGCCGGTCACCGCGTCGCGGTCATCCACGGAGACTTAAGTCTGCCTCAGCGCCTCCGTGCTCTCGACGGATTTAAGCGAGGGCAGGTCAGAATTCTCGTCGCGACGGATATCGCAGCCCGCGGGATTGACGTGGCGAATATCAGCCACGTGGTGAATTACGATTTGCCGAATTCTCCGGAAGACTATATTCATCGTGTTGGACGGACAGCCCGAATGAAGATGACCGGGCGAGCTACCAGTTTCGTGACCTTCGAGGAACGTGATCAGCTGCGCGCAATCGAAACGTTGTTGGGGTATCCTGTGCCGTTGGCAGAGGGAAGCCCCCGCCCCGGTGATCGTTCGCATTGGAGGATGCCTGAACGTTCCAGAGATGACCGTCAGCGGTGGGGGCGTCCAGGCGAGGATCGACGCCAGCATCAGCCGAGTCCCGCCGTGCCGGAGGGAGTCTAGGTTTCTTAGGACAGACTCTAATGGCAACGGAGATGTCCAGCGACGCGTAGCTACTGGCAGGTGTGGTGAGCAATCAGAGAAGTGTCACCATGGTGACATCCGAAGACTGAGTAGCTCACTGGGTGAAGAGCTGGGTGAGAATTCCGGACGGTACACAGGGTATATTTCGCGAGGATGGACGCTAAGACGATCTGCTAGTCCTGACTGACGTGGACATCGTGGTGCTAAAGGTGA
This sequence comes from Nitrospirota bacterium, assembly GCA_032123755.1. Lineage (GTDB taxonomy): Bacteria > Nitrospirota > Nitrospiria > Nitrospirales > Nitrospiraceae > Palsa-1315. The sequence goes on along the minus strand of JAQBES010000039.1, from coordinate 2,486 downwards.
GGCAGAAGGGTGAGTATCGTCGCATGGGTACCCAACAGCTGAAGGCAGTGTATGCTATGCCACTGATCATGTGAACGCGGTAGAGTCCCTCACTAATGTGAGGCCCGGAATGGCGCTCACGTCATCCCTAATACAGCGGCTCTTGTGGGCCCCACTGAAGCCCGGCTAAATCTGGATCCTCGCCCTCTGTGTTCAGAGGACGAGCGGGCTTCTCGGTCTTGCGCTGTTCTCGACGGGCGTCTTTCTCGCGCCGCTGAATTTGCTTCGATTTCTCGCGGTCGCGTTTTGCGATGGTCGTTTTTCCTGCTCGTCCGATGGTGTCCTCCTATTCGTGTTCGTGGCGACTAGTCGTGTATGGAGTCGTCATTCGCCTGCCGTTTATGATCCTGCTCCCTCTACGATTGCGGCGACTCCGTCGCTCCACGACGTCTCTTGCTGCTTGAGTCAGGAGCATGATTGGTGGTCTTGGCTTCTCGTTCAGCCGTGCGGGAGCGAGTGCCCTGGCCGAACCCACGGCTTGCCATGCTCGACACTTGTCGGCGGATGTCTTCCATTGAGGTCGTCAGACTGGCATCAAGAGGACTTGGCAGGCCGAGGACCTCCCATCGGATTTTTGGTTTCCGCGTCGCTCGTGCTCGGTTCTTTCTCGTCTTGTCGGCTCGCCACCCAGTGGATAGCTTCATACGTGCTCCTTATAATACAGAACCTGGCATCTCCGAGGGAAAAAAACGCTCGATGGAGATGAGGGGGTCGGATAGAACTACCAGAATCATTCCGTCCATATTCCTGCCTGGCGTCTAAGCGCAGAAAATGCTGGAACGTATGAGCAACATCTTCTACAAGATTAATCGCGCTGAAACAATCATATGAGATGCAAGACGCGCGAAGGCTAGTGCTACCAGCTATGACGGGAAAGAATACCATGGGTCATGGTGAGAGTCAAATAGGGTATTTAGCTAATTATATAAATCTGTATGGCGGACGAGTCCCTCGGCCTGTGTTGACGGAACTATGGTTGAGCGATAGCTGGCGCGTCGTATGGACGGGCTGAAATAAAAGTCAGGAATGGAAGCCGTCGAAAGCCCGTGGGGGTACGCGTCGCACAACCAAAGCTGATCGAGTCAATGGCAGTGAACCGAGGAGAAATGAAGAATTTATCGGTTGGGTGAATTTGGATACGTCGCCTGTGGGTGTTGCGAATATGCGGCATCCGTGTGGATGGGTTGAGCCTGGCCACACGTTGAAGTTCGATGACACACCGTTGTCCTCCGGGACGCACTTACTGTGGAGAGGGGAGATGATGGATGATGAAACTGCGATACCGGGACTGGTTTTTTCCTTGTCGGTGGTGTCGCTGATAGGCCTGAACGGAAGTGATCGTCAGGACCCTCCCTCGAAGACGATGCACAAACTTTCGCAGCTTCCTGCCACAGTGGTCGGTGGGATGGCTAGGAGCGCGATCGACAAAGCCAGGGAAGTTGAGACAACGTTGGGAGAGGCTGGTAATCGGACAGTCGAGACCAGTAAGGAAAGGACGCCGCAAGCCAGAGATGTTGACGGTATGGACATGATAGATGAGTTCTTCACTGCATGCTACGATTCAATTGGTGCAATTGAGGAATTATATTTGTGAATAGAGTGTCCTGATGTACGATAAAAACATAATAGGGACGCTCTATGGAACAGACCTCACATCGTTCCCCTGTCTTGAATAAGTTTCGCCGGCATCCTCGGGTCCGTATCTCTGCTCCTTTTGTCTGCGCCCTGTCTCGTTGCCAGTCTCGTCGTTGGTTGAGGAGGCCTTGTATCGACATAGGCGTGGTCTACGATCTTTCGATACGCGGCGCCCGAGTCAGCACGGAGGCTGAGATCAGGCCAGGGGATGAGGTCACATTGAGCCTACATCTTCCCAAGCAAATCAAGCCTGCCGATATTGCCGTCGCCACTGTGCGGTGGACGAAGGATCAATTCTTCGGCCTGGCTTTCACGGAATTATCCCCTGCGGCCCAGAATCGCCTAAAAAAGTATGTGGCTATTGCTTCAACGATTGCCGCGTTGTCCCCCGTTCATTCGTGAGCATTTGCACTGCTGCATCGTGCTTCTCTTGAAGGGGAGTTGACCTTCCCCCATTCCGTGGACGCCTGGTTAAGCCACAGCCGTGCTTGCCTCACACTCGGCCGGAGAATAGTAGCAGAGTGTGAAGGGACGACGCAGCCGCTTGTAGAAGACTTCGCTATTCTCGAAATGCCCTGTAACGCCTCTTCCCGTGTGCGCCAGGCGTAATAGCCAGAAGCCGACACGACGAGTGCGCGGCACATGCGCCGGATGGGAAAATGCGACAGTCATGCTCCTGGATCCGTGATATCTCAGTGGGGTTTTCTCGCGAAGAACGCCGCCGCGCGACGCAAAAAAAATCCGCTCCTGGGTGACCAGCACCAGCTCCTGTTTCACACGCGCCAGGTCCTCGGCCTCCGTGCGCTGAGCGG
>JAQBES010000038.1:0-3029 GCA_032123755.1 Nitrospirota bacterium | reverse complement strand
GGGTTGAAACTCGGGCCGGCGGAGTGGATGAAAGACGTGCTCAAAGCCAACTACGCCTGTGCGCGCGATCCCAAGTCCGCCTGGATTCCTGTGGATGTGCCGGCCTGCGAAGTGAAAGGAACCATGGCTCTTGGCGCTAACGATCAACAAGTGGCCAGTATGCCAGCGGAAGAGGTGAAGCGAGAATTAGAAGCTGGGACTCGTCTGTTTGTACTCGATGTGCGAGACCCTCACGAACTGAATGAGGAACTTGGTCACATCACAGGGGCGGCCAACATCCCGGTTACCAAGCTGGCTCATCGACTGGCTGAACTGGAGCCTTATCGCGATCGGGAGATCGTGACTGTCTGCAAAGCGGGAGGGCGCGCGCATACCGCCGCGCAGATTCTCATGCAAGCCGGCTTTCGTAAGGTGCATGTCATGATGGGTGGCATGACGGCCTGGAAGCAGGCGGAGTTTCCGACCGGTGCATGAAACGTATCCCGCAACGACGAGCGGTGACGGATATGAAACCTGAAACGCCGAAGGGTCGTAGTTCGTCACTAAACCGGCGCGATGCCGTTCGTAAGGTTACCGGACGAGGACATCCGGCAGATGATTCAGGTATATACATTAGCTGGCTCGTTGAGGGCGGCGGACATCTTTTAACAAGTAATAATGGGAGGTACGTGATGAATGTGAGGCGATCATTGTGCGGAGGCATGATCATCATTGGAAGCATGGCGCTCTTGGCGGGATGTGTCGGCTATCACAAGGGGAAGCTGGATACGAAACTGCATGCAAAGGCCGTTATCGCCGGTCCCGGCATTACAGGAGAGGCGCATCTCTACGAGGAGTACGAAGGGCGCGTCAGGATTAAATTGAGGCTCCACGGCACGCCTGAAAGCAAGTTGAAGCCGGGACTCCATGGGATCCACATTCACGAGGTCGGCAACTGCGAGCCCTTCTCGGCGGCCAAGGGACACTATGATGGGAATGTGAATGCGGCAATCAATCCGGAGGCAAACGTCACACCTGGATTAGGGAACCATCCCTACCATCTCGGTGATCTTCAGAATCTCTCGGTCAACGACAGCCGAGAAGGGTCACTGTACACGATCACGAGCCGGGTGACCCTGTCCGAGGGCCTGAATACCATCCTCGATACGGATGGGAGTGCCTTCATTATCCATGAGTTTGACGATAAGTATTTGCCGGATCCGCCAACAAAGGATGCGCCGGGCGGGCCCCGCATTGCGTGCGGCGTGATCGTGAAAGAGTAGCCGTGTGGATGCCTCCCCCGCTTGGGCCATCGGATCGGGTGCGTTCATTGGCCTGGCGCTGGGCGCCACCGGCGGGGGCGGCTCTCTCCTGGCAGTCCCGCTTCTGGTGTACGTCCTGGGAGTGAAGGTACAGTCCGCCGCCGCCATCTCGCTGGTGGTGGTGGCGGTCTCCGCGTTGCTCGGCGTGTACCAGCGAAGAGCGTCCGGTGAGGTGAAGGTGAAAGCGGCTTTGATCTTCAGCGCGACCGGGGCAGTCGGCGCGTGGGGCGGCGCCTATGGCCATCGGTTCGTGCGTGAGGAGATGGTGCTCCTGCTGTTCAGTCTCTTGGTGATTGGCGCGGCTTGGCAAATGTGGCGGCAGAGCGGTCATCGGCGGGAGCGTTCTTCAGCAGAAAGTTGCGCCGAACAGTTTCCCCGTTCCTGCTGGATCAAGGTTTCGCTGATCGGTGCGGCCGTCGGGCTGTTGACTGGGTTCTTCGGAGTTGGCGGTGGCTTTGTGATTGTGCCGGCGCTCGCATTGGTACTCGGGTTTCCCATGAGGATGGCCGTGAGTACCTCCCTGTTGATCATTTCGCTCGTCGCCGTCGGAGGGCTCGTCGGTCATCTGCAGACGGGACAGATGGATTGGCCACTCGCCGGTCTCATGCTGCTGGGCAGCGCCATGGGTATGACCGGGGGATCGTGGGTCGTTCGACAGGTCTCGCCGACAACGTTGACGAAGAGTTTCGCAGTCGTCGCCATCGGGGCCGCCATCGTCATATTCATTCACAACAGCATGAAAATGTTCGGAGGGAATCTCTGATCTGTCTGTCATAGGCCATGTCAGACTTATCCCTTCCCATTATGTATACCGAAGATGCCGCTGACTGAACTGCAGCGGAACGACCTGCCGAGGTACATGCTGAACCTCGGTAAGCCCAATAGGGTGAAGTTGAGTGAGCGGAACTTCGATTGATTGCCTCGGCCTCAGTCTGAAGCTGCCTTAAGGAGTCTTCTCCTGTGGCATCCCGCAACAATTACGGGATCGGTACTGTGGCTTTTAGCTCCAGGGCGATCTGACTCTGACCGCTAATCGTTTGATTTGACAAGTTAAAATGATAGGCAGGCTGTCCCTGTTAGTGGCATGGTCTTGGCACAAGGAAGGGGTATGATGAGGCTGTTGCCGGTTATTCTTGGGATGGCTATGCTCCTGAGCTGTTCAGGCGAGAACGGTCTGGTCAAGACCGAGGAGCCTCGGGGGGCTGACCAAACCGGCAGTGCTGCGATAGAATTCGCTCCACCCTCCCCGGAAACCATTCCAGGGAGTCAACTGGGTGAACGGATCAGGCTTGGCTATCAGATTGTTGTGAATACGCAGGAATATGCCCGACCCTATGTCGGCAATCGCCTCAACTGCACCAACTGTCATCTGGACGGCGGACTCAATCCAAACGCTGCCTCATTCGTCGGCCTAGCCGCAGTCTATCCAGAGTACCGCACCCGCAGCGCGAGGGTGATCACGCTCTCTGATCGTATTAACGAGTGTGTTGAGCGGAGCCTGAACGGGCGTGCGTTCCCGCCGGACAGTTCCAAGCTGCAGGCCATAGTGGCCTATATCACCTGGCTCTCGCACGGAGTGCCGAGCGGTGCGACATTGCCTTGGCGGGGCCTCCAGTTCATTGAGTCACGGCGGCCACTCGATCCAGGCAACGGAAAGAACGTGTTTGCGAACAAATGTGTCTTCTGTCACGGCTCCGACGGTTTGGGGACGATGGCGGCGCCGCCGGT
>JAQBES010000037.1:0-12251 GCA_032123755.1 Nitrospirota bacterium | reverse complement strand
GAGAAAGTCTGATCCTCGATCAACCTTAACCTCGACCTCAGCCTACTGCACTCGCTGCGACCTCGCCAGGATTGGGCAGGTGGGAAGTCTGGCCAATCTGAGTATCCTGCGTGAGTGTTCCGCACTTGCGAACAAAAATGGGGACATTCTGAATTGTTGCTGGAGGCTGTTCATATCACACGTCAAGAAAGCCAGAATGTCATCTTTAGTTTTCTGCCGGGGGTTGGGAAGGATGTGGAGCATTGATTGACACTGAGTTGCCAAGAAAAGATTCCCGACCCCTTTATTTCCCCCATGTAGTACTTCGGCTGCGCCGTGGCGGCACACTGTTCGCTGATCTCTGTTGACTCGCGGACCAGGCTTGAGATATCGCGCCTGAGGCGATCGACTTGACCGGCGTGACGTTCATCGATGCCAACGGCAAGGCTCTGTTGACCAAGCTGAGGCAACAGGGCGCAGAACTTCGTGCGGCAGGCTGCTTGACCAGGTGCATTATAGTAGAGATTGTGAAAGCCGGCCGTGTCGGTTCGTCTCGCTTAAGCCGAAAGGACAAATGAGAGGGGAGCTGAACACGACTCATGTCGTGGTTGGTTGTGTTCATGGCCGTCATTTTTCCACTCTTGCTGGTAAAAGACCTTGTTGACCTTGATCCTAAACAGATAGAATCGCCAGTTCCTCAGGGTAATGACAGGATCAATCATGCGTGAATCAGCCATTCGTATGGAGAATACCGCCATGTCCAGTAGCGAGCGCACGTGTCGATTTGCCGCCATCTTCCTGGCGAGCGTGCTGGTAACCAGCTGGCTCGGCTGCAAACAGGAGGCGGCTTCCACGCCAGCTCGTCCCATCCCGGAGGTGTCGTCGGTCACGGTGTCGCCTGGCACGATGCCGGACGAACCGGAGTTCATCGGTCAGACCGAAGCGTCTCGATTGGTCGAAATCCGTTCGCAGGTGACGGGCCTTCTCAAGGAGCGGTTCTTTGTGGAGGGGCGCGACGTCAAGAAAGGCGACCGGCTCTATCAAATCGATCCAATCCCGTTCAAAGCAGCCATGAGTAGTGCCAATGCCAGGGTGGCGCAGGCGGATGCCCGTTTGGTGCAGGCTAAGCAGAACTTGGCACGCGTGAAGCCGCTGTTGGCGGAACAGGCAGTGAGCCAAAAAGATGTGGACGACGCGGTCGCCGAGGAATTAGGAGCGAAAGCGACACTGGAAGCAGCCAGGGGTGATTTGGTGCAGGCCAAATTCGATCTCGACAACACGCTCATTATTGCTCCCATCAGCGGTCGGATCGAGCGGAGCCGGCTTTACGAAGGACGCCTCATTTCCGCCCAGACCGATCTACTGACCACGATCCATCAGTTAGATCCCATGTACGTAAACGCAAGTGCTCCGGAAACGTTTGTCCTCAAACGCTTCCGGGACCGTGCGACGAATCGGATCCAAGGCGCGACACTCTATGAACTACGCGGTGTCATCACCTTTACGGACGGCAGTACCTATGCCCATGAAGGCAAGTTTGATTTGCTCGAAGTCGGTGTGCGTTCGGCCACCGGCACCAGAGACTTCCGCGTGACGTTTCCCAACCCGGACAGTGTCCTGTTCCCAGGACAGTTTGTGAAACTCCGCATTTTGGGTGCCGTGAGAACCGGTGTCATCCTGGTCCCCCAGAGCGCCGTCCAGCAGGGACCCAAGGGACCCATCGTCTTTGTTGTGGGAGCGGACAATAAGGTGGAGATCCGCCCTGTTCAGGCCACGTCTTGGCGAGGTGGTCAGTGGTCTATCGAGGACGGCTTACATGATGGAGAACAGGTAATCGTGGAGGGATTTCACATGATCGCGCCTGGCGCGCCTGTGAAAGCCGTTCCGTATAAAAAGTCCGACCCGGCCGCTCCAGGCCCGCCGGCAGATGCGAAGCCAGAGCAGGCACAATGATCTCACACTTTTTCATCGACCGTCCGATTTTCGCATCGGTCATCTCGATCGTCATCGTAGTGATGGGTCTCGTGTCTTTGCAGACTTTGCCCATCGCCCAATTTCCTGAAATTACCCCTCCCGTCGTGCAGATCGAGGCCGACTATCCCGGTGCGAGCGCCGAGGTGATCGCGGATTCAGTTGCGCGCCCGATCGAAGTGCAACTTCCCGGCATCGATAACCTGCTGTACTACGACTCGACCAGCACCAACGACGGACACATGACCATCAAGCTTACGTTCGAAATCGGGACGGACGTGGACATCGCGCAGGTACAGACCCAGAATCGTCAGAAGCTGGCGGAGCCTCAGTTGCCGCCCGAAGTTGTCCGCCAAGGCATCAGCGTCAAGAAGGTGTCCCCGGACTTGCTCGCGGTCGTTGCCCTCAGTTCCAGCGATCCCACGAAAGACCCTGTCTTTATTTCCAACTACGCCACTCTCCGCGTGATCGATAATCTCAAACGGTTGCGCGGCGTCGGAGACGCGGTAGTTTTCGGCGGACAGAACTATTCGATGCGCCTGATCCTGGACCCGACCAGGATGGCGCAACTCAACCTCATGCCCACCGACATTGCCAATGTGGTCCGTGAACAAAATCGAGACTTTCCAGCCGGCACGATCGGGCGAGAGCCGGCGCTCAAAGGCACCGAACTGACGATCCCGGTGATCACACAAGGCCGTTTCACGGACGTGAAAGACTTTGAGGAGATGATTGTCCGGGCGCTTCCAGACGGATCGATGATCCGCCTCAAAGATGTAGCCAGGATCGAACTGGGTGCTCAATCCTATGGTCTCGATGGCCGGTGGAATGGTAAACCGAATGTGTTTCTCTTGACCTTCCTGTCGCCAGGCGCTAACGCCCTCGACACGGTAAAGCGAGTTCGGAAGGAAATGGACACGGTATCAAAGAGCTTCCCACAGGGGGTCTCCTACGATATTCCGTACGACACGACCAAATTTATCGACGTGTCCATTAAAGAAGTGGTCAAGACCCTGGCGGAAGCGATGGTGCTGGTCATCCTCGTCGTGTATCTGTTCCTCCAAAGTTGGCGCGCGACGTTGATCCCAGGCGTAGCCGTGCCGGTCTCCCTCATCGGTACCCTTGCCGGCATGCAGGCACTCGGCTTCTCGATCAACACTCTCACACTATTTGGGATGGTCCTAGCGATTGGGATGGTGGTCGACGACGCCATCGTGGTGGTGGAGAACGTCGAGCGCCATATGGGAGAGGGACTCTCGCCGAAGGATGCCGCCAAAAAAGCGATGGATGAAGTGACGGGACCGGTGATCGCCATCGTACTTGTCCTTTGTGCTGTATTTGTGCCGGTGGGTTTCTTGGGTGGTATCACGGGCGAGCTCTACAAACAATTTGCCATCACCATCGCCATCTCCGTCATCATTTCTGGGATCACTGCCCTCACGCTGAGTCCAGCCCTCTGTTCCTTGGTGCTGAAGCCAGGCCATAGTCATCGTAGAGGTTTTTTCAGTCTCTTCAATCGATTCTTTGGTTGGACGCAGGCTCGCTATACAACTATCGTGGGGATGATCCTCAACCGCTCAGTCTTATCCCTGGTGGTTTTTGGGATCATCGGCCTCTTCGCCGTCGGATTATTCAAGGTGATTCCTTCCAGCTTCTTACCGGAGGAAGATCAGGGCTACTTCATCACGATCGTCCAGCTTCCAGACGGTGCGTCTAAGCAACGGACCGATGCGGTGCTGAGTAAAATTGAAAACTACTTTGGCTCCATTCCTGCTATCCACTCGACCGATGCGTTGGTCGGCCAGAACTTTGTTTTCGGCACTAGAGGGCCGAACTCTGCGACGATGTTTCTGCCCTTGCATCACTGGGACGAACGCATGGAACCGCAGAACCACGTGAAGGCCCTGATCGGCGCCGCGTATGGAGAGTTTGCGAAAATTCCTGAGGCGCTGATTTTGGCCTTTAACGCTCCGTCTATCCGAGGACTCGGGGCTACGGGCGGATTTTCCCTCCAGCTTCAAGATCCTAGCAGTGGAGATTTCAACAAGTTCGCCGGCGTGGCCCAAGAGTTTCTTGCCAAAGCCAGACAGCACCCGGCGATCGGAGCGATCGGCTCCAGCTTTCGCGTGAGCGCGCCGCGAATCTTTGCCCATGTGGACCGAGAACGAGCCAAATCGTTGGGCGTACCGATCTCCGAAGTGTTCGACACCCTCCAAGCTTATTTCGGCAATCTCTATGTGAACGACTTCCTGAAATTCGGGCGCGTCTATCGGGTACAGACTGAGGCCGAGGCGCAATATCGATCCACGCCAGAAGACATCGCAAAGATCTACGTGCGTGCCGTGAATGGACAGCGATCTACCATGATCCCACTCGATACAGTGGTGACAACGGAATTCACCAGCGGACCGGATCCGGTCACTCACTTCAACGGTTACAATACGGCCCTGGTCTTGGGAGCAGCAGCTCCGGGGTACAGTTCCGGGCAGGTACTCGATGCCCTGGATCAGGTGGCCCAGGAAGTGTTGATTCCCCAAGGATACGGGATCGACTGGAGCGGAATCTCCTACCAGGAGCGTATGGTTGGGCAGCAATCACTTTTTGTCTTTGGCTTCGGTTTGCTGATGGTGTTTCTCGTGTTGGCCGCGCAGTACGAGAGCTGGGCCGTGCCTTTGGCTGTGCTTCTCGCCGTGCCCTTCGGTATCTTTGGGGCCTTATCTGCTGTGTGGGTGATGGGGATGTCCAACGACATCTACTTCCAAATCGGATTGGTCACGCTGATCGGACTCTCTGCCAAAAACGCAATTCTGATCGTCGAGTTCGCGAACAAACGATATGAAGCCGGACACTCCCTGGTCGATGCCGCGAAGGAAGCCGCCAAAATTCGGTTCCGGCCGATCGTGATGACTTCCTTGGCTTTTATTCTGGGCGTGGTGCCATTAGTCCTCGCAACCGGCGCAGGCGCAGCCAGCCGCAATTCCATTGGAACCGGCGTCTTTGGCGGCATGCTTGCCGCCACGTTCCTGGCCATCCTCTTCGTGCCGCTCTTTTTTGTGCTGGTTCGGAAACTGAGTCGGCCTGGTGCTGGTCAAGCGGTTCCCCGCCCTGGGACAAGCTCAATTCCGTTAGAGATAGAAGAAGGAGAGTGACATGCGCAGCCTCGTCCTCACAGTCTTTTCGTTGCTCCTGCTCGCATGCGCTATGGGGCCAGACTATTCTCGTCCCGACATCCCCACCTCCGACTCCTTTCGCATGGCTGGGGAATCGAAAGATTTACCTTCCCTCGCAAATATGCCGTGGTGGGAACTCTACCAGGACGAAGAACTCCAGCGTTTGATCCGTATCGCACTCGAAGAGAACAAAGATCTCAAACGAGCGGTCGCAAGTATCGACGAATTCCAGGCGCGCCTGTTCACGGCTCGAATGGACTTTGCCCCTCAATTCAGCATGACGGGCAATCTTCCCGTCGCTCGCCTGGGCGGCGTTACTTTTCCCGGTTTTCCCAGTCCCTTTAGCCATTATGGGCAAGGATCACTGGCCTGGGAGCTGGATATCTGGGGGCGAATCCGCAGGGCGAATGAGGCTGGTCTGGCGGATCTCTTGGCTCGGGAGGAGAACCGACGAGCGGTCACTTTGCAAATCGTGGGCGGAGTGGCGCAGGCGTATTTCGATCTTCGGCAATTCGACATGCAGTTGGAGATCGCCGAGCGCACTTTGCTGGCATGGGAGGAGTCAGTGAGAATCGGTCGAGCACGACTCCGACAGGGAATGATCAACAGGCTGGATGTCGACCAATTTGAAGCGGAGCGGGAAAATGCCGCTGCTCGTATTGCTGAGCTGAAGCGTCATATGATTCAGAAAGAAAACGAGCTCAGCGTGCTGCTGGGGAGGAATCCCGGTCAGATCGCCAGAGGGCGATCGCTTACCGAACAAATGATGCCGCCCGTGGTGCCTGCCGGTCTTCCCTCGGAACTGCTCCAACGTCGTCCGGACATTGTGCAGGCAGAGCAAGAGCTCGTTGCAGCCACCGCCAGGATCGGGGTGGCGAAGGCCGAACGGTTTCCCAAGCTGTCGCTCACGGGAATCCTCGGTGTGGCAAGCCCGCGCCTTACGGATTTTGTGTCGCCGGCAACCAGTTTCGGAGTCCTCGCCCCGGTACTGACCGGGCCCTTGCTGAATGCCCAAACGTTAGGGTATCAACAGCGGGCCGCAGAAGCCCAAGCCAAACAGGCTGTGGCCCAGTACGAACAAACAATTCTCGTCGCGTTCAGAGAGGTTGAAGACGCGCTGGTGGGGGTCAGCACGGCCCATGAACAGGCGGACGCACAAGAAAGGCAGGTCAATGCCCTGCGGTCGGCGTTGCACCTTGCCACTTTGCGATACAAAGGTGGCCTGGCGAACTATTTGGATGTCCTCATAGCGCAGCGGAGTCTTTTTGAGGCGGAACTGGCACTCGCCGCCACCCGTCGTCTCCATCTGGTGTCAGTGGTCCAACTCTATAAGGCCCTTGGCGGTGGCTGGTCTCCCGAGATGGACCGATCCAAGGACAACAGTAAAGGATAACGGAGGCCATGGACAAACCAGCGGACACCCAGTACCCGATCCACGATTTGTTGCGTCGACGTTGGAGTCCGCGCGCCTTTGACGATCGGCCTGTCGAGCCGGAAAAGCTGCGGAGTCTCTTCGAAGCGGCACGGTGGGCGCCCTCATCGAATAACGGGCAGCCCTGGCGATTCCTGGTCGCCACGAAGGAGAATAAGATTGAGTATGATCGGTTGTTCGACTGCCTGGTCGAAGGCAATCAGAAATGGGCGCATCGTGCACCGGTGCTGCTGCTGTCAGTGGCGAAACTTCTGTTCGAAGATGGCGCGCCGAATCGCCATGCGCTCCATGACACGGGCATGGCGGCAGAAAATCTCGTCGTCCAGGCCACGGCGCTTGGGCTTGTTGCCCATCAGATGGCGGGCTTTCGAATCGATCAGGCGCGAGTAGACTGTAAGGTCCCAGAGGGCTATGAGCCGGTGGCTATGATGGCGGTCGGTTATCCGGGTGATCCTGCCCTGCTGTCGGACCACTTGAGAGTACGGGAAACTCAACCAAGAGTCCGCAAGTCATTGACAGAATTCGTGTACTCAGCAACCTGGGAGCAACCGTTGCCCCTTCTCCGATAAGGGATGAATTTTGTCATTTTCCAAGGGTATAGTCGATTACGCTTCGATTACCATACAGAGGCTTGAGAAGAGGGCCGGTTCTGCAGGCCGGCTGAACAACAGGGGTCTCGCCGCTGGTCGGAGGTGATGGCAGGTTAAAACAAGGGCGCGCAACAGTCACACAGAGGAAAGGCAAAGGAAACATCATGGCGTCACTCAGTGGAAAAGTAGCGATCGTCACCGGATCGTCCAGCGGGATCGGACGGGCGATCGCAGAGCGATTGGCCGAAGACGGGGCGATCGTGGTGGTGAATTACGGAACGAGTGCGGAGAAAGCTCAGCAAGTCGTTACGGGCATTCAGGCCAAGGGCGGAAAGGCTGTCGCTGTTCAGTCCGATATGAGCCAGGTGGCGGAGGCGCGCCGGCTCGTCATCGAGACGGTAAAGCAGTTCAGCCGACTGGATATTCTCGTGAACAATGCCGGACGGTTTATGCCCAAGCTACTCCTGGAGACGACCGAGGCAGACTTCGATCAGATCATCGCCTTGAACGCCAAGGGTCCCTACTTCGCAATGCAGGAAGCAGCCAACGTGCTCAAAGAGGGCGGCCGTATCGTGAACATTTCTACCGATGGAACCCATTTGAGTTTTCCCGGTGCGACGGCTTATCTTGGCAGCAAAGGCGCGCTAGAACAGTATACGAAAGGCCTCGCACAGGAGCTGGCTTCTCGGGGCATTACGGTCAATACGGTCTCGCCAGGTTTTACCGAGACGGGTATGATGACAGACCAGTTCCGCCAGATCGGCATCCAGATGTCGCCGTTGAAGCGGCTTGGTCTCCCCAAGGATATTGCCGACGTGGTGGCGTTCGTTGTCAGTGAAGAGGCGCGGTGGTTGACGGGCCAAAATATTCATGCCGGCGGCGGCGTTGTCATGTAGGAGATAACAGATGGGGCGACAGAATATATCCACTGGTGGTCCTTGGGAGGGCAAACTTGGGTACTCGCGAGCGGTACGAGTCGGTGCCTCTATATACGTATCTGGCTCGACGGCCATGACTCCCTCTGGCATGGTCGGCAAGGGGGATCCCTATGCACAGACGATTCAGACGTTGAAGAAGATTGAAGCGGCGCTCCAGCAGGCTGGCGCTTCGCTTGCCGATGTGGTCCGAACGCGCATTTACGTGGTGAACATTGATCAATGGCAGGACATTGGCCGGGCCCATGGCGAAGTCTTCGGGACTATCAGGCCTGCGACGACGATGGTGGAGGTGACACGGCTGATTGATCCGGACATGTTGGTTGAGATCGAGGTCGACGCCATTCTGACCCAGGGGAAATCATAGGGGCAGGTGTACGGGTTGCAGATGGATCGACAGGCACCAGAACTCAGGCATCTGTCCAAGACGGATCCGGTCATGCGTCGGTTGATTTGTGAGGTGGGCCCCTTCACCTTGACTCCCCGATCGAAGCGGTCGCCGTTTGAATCGTTGGCACGAGCGATTGCCTATCAACAGCTGCACGAGAAAGCGGCGGAGAGTATATTGCGCCGGTTCGTGGCCTTGTTTCCGGCACGACGTTTCCCTCAACCAGTTGATCTGCTCGAGATGAACGAGCAGGCGATTCACGGCGCTGGTTTTTCACAAGCCAAAGTCGCGGCGCTTCGCGATCTGGCTGCCAAGACGCTCGATGGTACCGTACCGACAGGTGCCATCGTCAGGAAACTCGACGACGAGGCGATCATCGAGCGGCTTATTGCGGTCCGTGGCATTGGCCGTTGGACGGTCGAAATGCTGCTGATCTTCCAACTGGGGCGACCAGACGTCCTGCCGGTTGACGACTTCGGTGTGCGCAACGGGTTCCGCATCGCCTATGGTCGGCGTTCGATGCCGATGCCGAAAGAGGTGCTACGATTCGGGGAGCGCTGGAAGCCCTACCGCACCGCCGCAGCCTGGTATCTCTGGCAGGCGGCCGATCGCGCGAAAGAATCCAAGAAGGTTTCAGGGGTCAACGCATAGGGGTTACACAATGGCCGACGAGAAAAAACGACTTGACTCCAATGTCGCAGGAAATTTTTTTGTCGATGCGACCTGCATTAATTGCGATACCTGCCGGCAGTTGGCGCCGACGAGTTTTGAGGAGGTCGGTAATTTTTCCGCGGTCACTCAACAGCCGATCGATGAGGGGCATATTCAGCAGGCCTATCAGGCCCTCCTCGCCTGCCCGGTTGGCTCGATAGGCACCGAGCAGAGCGACCAGTTGCGGATGAAGGAAGCCATGGCGAGTTTTCCGCTCCAACTTGAAGACGAGGTGTCTTACTGCGGTTTTAACTCGGAAAAATCGTTCGGTGCGAACAGCTTCTTCATCGAACATTCGGATGGCAACTGGCTCGTCGATTCTCCGCGTTATCTCAAACATCTCGTCGAGGCCTTTGAACAAAAGGGCGGCATCGCGTACATCTTTCTCACGCATAAAGACGATGTGGCCGATGCGGAGAAGTATGCCGCACACTTCGGCGCGAAACGGGTGATTCATCGGGCGGACGTCGAAGCGGCTCCGGATTCAGAATGGATCATTGAGGGGGGGAATAGTATACAAGTCATGCCGCAGTTTCTGATTATTCCTGTGCCGGGTCACACGGCGGGCAGCATGGCCCTTCTCTACAAAAATACGTTCCTCTTTACGGGGGATCATCTCTGGTGGGACTCCACACAGAAGAAGCTCGGTGCTCCGAGCCGGCTGGTATGGAGGAAGCATGTCCTGCTGGACTCCATCAAGAAACTCCTCGACTACCCCTTCGAATGGGTGCTGGCCGGGCATGGGGATCGGACGCGCATGCCGGCTGACGAGATGCGCGCCCAGCTGCAGGCCCTGATCGAGCGACGCCAGCCAGGCAACGTAATGCCATAGCGATGTTCACGCGCCTCGCCCAGTGGATCGATCTTAACATTCTCTCTCTTGGCCGCGAGATGCGGCTATCTTATCTGCCGCCCCTGATGGTCTACATGGCCTACGGTATCTCCGGTCTTACCGGGATCGTCGGCGCCTTCTTCGTCAAGGACTATCTTGGCCTCTCCGCTGCGTTTCTTGCGGCGCTGGGATTTTGGGCCGGCATTCCTTGGGCACTCAAGATGCCGATCGGACATCTCGTCGATCTCTTGTGGCGCTGGAAAGGCTGGCTCGTGGGACTCGGAGCCGGGCTGCTGGCCGCCAGTCTTGGGATCATGGCGGCATTGATCGGGAGTCGGGAAGTGATGACCTCCATCCTGCCCGCGGAAGTCTGGTATGTGATCAGCACATTACTTGGACCGATCGGCTACGTCGTGCAAGACGCGGTGGCGGATGCGATGACGGTCGATGCCGTGCCACGGGTGGATGAGCGGGGACAGCCGTTCGACCAGCCGACACTCAAGCTCATGCACACCACCATGCAGACGCTCGGTCGTGTAGCCATCGTCGGCGGCGGGATTCTGGTGGCGATGATCAACGTGTATGTCTTCACAGGGGTCGAAGGACTTCCACAGGCAGAGATCGTTCGGCTCTACAAGCAGGTCTATCTCATGGCCCTCGTGATCCCGTTTGTCTCGGTGCTTGGGGTGGGGGTTGCCTGGTTTCTGCAACAACGTCACATGCGGCAGCTTCGACAGCAGGGGTTCACGCGGGAGCAGATCAACCAGATGGTACGTGAGCGGGGAAGCCTGGTGGAAGCGACCAGGCCCAATTGGTGGATTCTTGGCGGGAGTCTCGCCTTCGTGCTGTTCATCCTAACCGTCGGATTCGGCGGCTTTTCTTATAGCGAAGAGATTGTCTTTGTCGGCTCGATGACAATCGTCTTGTTTTTGATGGCCCGGCTGGTGCGAGAGCTGGAGCCTGACAAGCGTTTCACCCTGGTCGGGACAGCGGTCGTGGTCTTTATCTTCCGCGCGATTCCCGGTACCGGGTCAGGGACGACGTGGTGGATGATCGACCAGCTGAAGTTCGATCAGCAGTTTCTCTCCGTCCTCTCGCTGATCGGCAGCACGTTGACCCTGGCGGGGATGTTCGTCTTTCGCCGTTTCATGGCTGAGCGGTCGATTGCCTATGTCGTGGGGTTTCTCACGGTGATCGGAACCATTTTGACCCTTCCGATCGTGAGCATGTTCTACGGCTTGCACGAATGGACGGCAAGAATTACAGGGGGCATTGTCGATGCACGATTCATTGCGCTGATCGATACGGCATTAGAATCGCCGCTTGGTCAAATTTCCATGATTCCAATGTTGGCCTGGATTGCGAACTCCGCGCCCGCGAACTTGAAAGCCACCTTCTTTGCCGTGATGGCTTCATTTACGAATCTGGCCTTGTCGTTGAGCCAACTCGGCACTAAGTACCTGAACGAAATCTTTGTGATCACGCGGGAAGTCCGTGACCAGATTTCCGGCGTCGTTCACATACCTGCCGACTATAGCCTCCTCGGCTCGCTCCTCATCGCGCAGCTAGTTCTGGGGTTGGCGCTTCCCTTTGCCGCGATCGTGTTTGCCAAGGTCACCCGCTTCAAAAGCGCGTGACGGTTCTGCTGCAATCGCAGATCCGCTGCTGCGACAAGCCTGGCCACTGCCAAGCGTGGCCAGGCCGACGGGCTCGTCGTTTAGTCCCTGAACGTACTTCTCCAGTACGCCTCGGTCCTGCGCGCCTCCGCTTTGCGATTTTGTACGAACCGTTAGGGGAAACGGGCCGTACCCGTGAAACTATGAAGCCGTTGACACGCTGCGGGCTTCTTGCCCGGGTCGAGCGCGAGCGGAGTCGTCTCATTAGGCATCATCCCTGGCATCTCCTTGACCTATGCGGTATCATGAGCATCTGAAAGAAGCTGGATTGGAACGGAAGAGCCTGCTTCATCCCGGCAGGTTGTTCAAAATGGCCGTCCAGTAAGGCCGCAGCGAGCGAAATGCCGAGGCGTACTTTCCAGTGCGTTGAGGCGTTGAGCGATGCGAGAACGCAGCTGGCGGTCATTTTCAACAACCTGAACAAAGGGGGGCGACCGGCATCGACGGGGATACTGAAGTCAGCGGGGCATGTCGAGCTCTCGGGGTCTCGTAAATCCTCCGGGAAAATGTAACTGCCAATCAAGAACTGGCACTCGCAGCTTAATTAACTGCGACGTTCCTCCACCT
>JAQBES010000036.1:0-11055 GCA_032123755.1 Nitrospirota bacterium | reverse complement strand
CCAGCATAGGTAATATCATTCCGCTCTATTCTCACACCTGTCGCCTGTGCCCGCACCGTTTTCAGCGCCGGCGTCCCATTCGTCGGACAGGTTCCATCTGCGGCCCGCGCGACAAAACAGTCGCCCCCGATCATCGATTTTTTGAGGGCATCGAACCGCCGGAAGGTCGCCCAATTCAAAAAGTTGCCATCCCACTCAGTATCGAGACAGGGTGTGGACAGCGCCAATTTGACCGTGGCTGGCTCAAAGCGGGCGTCGGCGCCGGCATCGTAGGTGTAACAGAGGAGAGGATCAAAGTAGCCTGAGGAGCTGACTGTGTTATCGAAATCCCGATCGGCGGCGTCGGAACAGTCCCCGTCAGCGGGGCTAGATTGGTCACACGCCAGACCACTCATACTCCCGGAGTTGTCGAGTAACAGGATGATATTGGGTGCGACTTGGTCGCTGACAAAGGGCGGCACGGCATAGTACTGGTCCATCGTCTGGGCCTGCAGCGCACCAGGCCCCACAAGATAGCCCACGAGACAACCCACCAACGCCAGCATGACGGTTCCACGAGTGGCGATATTCCGGCTCTTCATGGCACCCTCCGTTCTTGTTGCACTAAACATTATGTCCACCGAATCCTTGTTACCTGGGGAGCGTCACAATCATTTTATCGATCATGTTGCTTTGTTCTTTCTTGACATGAAACTTCACCTCGGCGTCCACCATGAGACGTCCGGGGTCCAGCAGGTCTCCATGTTCGTCAAGCATGACGACATCCGGCATCAAGCCATAGGTTCGCCTATCGATGTCGAGCTTGTTCTCATAGATGGCGGTGATCGTGCCGTTCTGATAGCCGACCGTCATTGAGGGAAGGGGCTGGTCGTCAGCCAGCGTGACGCCGACGCTCCCGACGGAGAGGACTGTCACGGCCAACAGCATGAGCCCGACGCGCAGGAATAATCGGCGCTGCCCGCGCACCTGGCTACCTCGCTGGAGGCCCTTCTTTTGTTCCTGTCTGCGAGCGTCGTCCAACATGGTGATCCTCCTCATCTAGCGGCCGCAGGTCTAGTACGGCCTCGGCTGACAAAAAAGACTGGAAAGGTTGCAGGCGTACAAGGCTCCGACTCGACTGGTGACCCCGGTCGCCAGGTTTTGCGCCACACAGTCGATTTGATAAAAGATATCGTACCGCGCGGCCATGGGGTCGGTGCAGTCGCTTCCGGGTGCGCATTGGATATACATTCGATCAATGTCGCCGAACACCTGATAATTGCCGACTGTCATCGCCAGGTTTGGCACAGAGCCAGCTCCGATCGGGAAATCCGCGTTGCCCCCATCGTTGATCAGCTCGCCGTTCAACACGGCAAGATTCGTGAGCGGCACCGGGCCAGGTGGAACCGCGTTGCTGAGTAATGCTGGCGACACGACACGGGCGCTCATAAACTGCTGAAGCACGTTCGCGCCGGTGCTCACACAGGACTCCGCCGCGGCCACCGACGCTTCACTGGCGCTGACAGAACCCGAAATTTGCCGCTCAAATCCCGTGACGGCGAGAATCGAAATTCCCATCAGAGTCATGATCAAGATCACCATCATGACGGTGATGAGACTGACCCCCCGTTCGTCCCTTATCTGTGACCCATTGTGCCGCTCACGCATCATCGTCTTCCTTCCAAGTTCAGGACCATGGTCTCGCATTTCTTGTCTCCACGGTCCTGGTCACCACCCGCCGGCGTACCGAGGCATAGGGAGGAATCTGGGCCGCCGCATCGCCGGCCAGGAAGACGCCGCCGGCATGGAGATGGTCATCGACCGTGAGAAAGGTGGTGGACAAGGTTCCCGCTCCTGCCTGTGAATTCCCTTCTCCAAGCCCATTATCCATCGATTGTTGCCGGGCGACGATCGTTACTTGAACCATTTTGACTGCGGACGGCGTCATGGGCGGATTGTTCCAAATCTGGTTCGAGATGTAATCCGGTTGATCGAAGATCAGGTTCAGACTCACGTCGTCAATCTGACCATTTGGCTCGCTCAGTCCGGCTGCCGCCACCAGACAACCATCGCAGGCATAGGCGAACTGGAGATCCTCAATCCCGTTGACGATCGGCAAGCAGGGGCTTGCCGGGACATTGCAGTTCGGCAGGACACGACCAAAGGAGGCCACCGTGGCATTTGCGATCCCGCGTACCAAGCAGGGTGCATTGCCGGCACAGATGTTGTTGAGATCTGCACCAGGAGC
Organism: Nitrospirota bacterium; assembly: GCA_032123755.1. Lineage (GTDB taxonomy): Bacteria > Nitrospirota > Nitrospiria > Nitrospirales > Nitrospiraceae > Palsa-1315. The sequence continues at coordinate 8,828 of JAQBES010000036.1, read as the reverse complement.
CCCACCGGCCAGCTGAGGAATAACTTGATAGGTGATGCACTGCAGGATAAAGATTTGGGTCCCGATCGGAATTTGCGTTGGCCCTGGAGCGGGCACCGTCAACAGGATGGGAGCCGCCGCGCCCTGCACCTGAGCAGCAACGATCCCGCCGATCGAGATAAAGGAGTTGGCAGCGAGCCCTGCTGCGGTCATATCGGGAATGATAGCTGCGTTGATCGGTACATTTGCAAAGCCCCCTCCGCCGACACCAAGTGGAGCGGTGGTCTGCCACGTCGGAGTTGCTGGCGCGCCATAAAACGTGAGGGGCACCACGAGGGAGATTTGATCCGGTCCGGTATCAGCGACTCCGACGGTCGGATTGTTATCTCCCGGGAGAATCGGCACGGGAACCCCGCCGATTCCACAGTTACCGACCGGGGGCGGATTCTTTGAGGGATCGATGGCCGGCCCAAAGCCCGCCATCTTGATGTCGTGGGTGATCATCTCCATGGCCATACGCGCGTTCTGTTGGGCATCGGATATCTGCTCATTGGCCCGTACGGATTTGCCGGTCATCGTCAGCGCCGCCATGCCGGCTAACACGATGACGGAGGTCACGGCCGTCGCCACCATGATCTCGACCAGTGTGAACCCCTGCTCCTCTGGCTTATCCTGCGATCTCATAGCCTGTGTCCGCCCCTTTCCCTGTCTGCTTCTCACTCTGGTGCGATGACCGTGTTCAACAGGACTTGTTTGGTCCCGGGTAACGAAACTAGCGTCCCCCCGGAAATTGTGTTTCGACTTGACCCGACCCAAGTGATTGTCACGCCAATGTTGTTTTGATTGAGCGTCACCGGCCCCCCGGCCGCCACCGCTACCTGGGCTTGCACCCCTGCCAATCCCGACGCAAAGAGGCGCGCCTGCCACTGCAGACAATCTCCCCGCGCCACCGGCTGAGTCAGCGCATTCTGGGTGCAGAGCACGGGATTCGCCGAGGTCAAATTGATTCCGTTATAGCCATTGACAAGGTTCCGGCGATTGAATTGCATCCGTTCGACAAGCTCCGCCGCAAGGTTCGTGGCGACTGTCAATTCATTGCCGTCGCTGTTGCGCGTGAACGACAGTGTCGTCATCCCCGCTAAGCCGAGCAACCCAACGGCAAGAATGGCCGACGACAGCATCGCCTCGATGAGCGTGAACCCCTGCTCTCGTCGAATCCGGCTGGTCGACATATTGCTATCGTGCATGTTGTCGCTCATCAGCAGAACACCTCACAGCCTCACAAGCCCACTGGTTCCACTCGGCGCGATGTTAATGAGGTATTGTGTCGTTGGAGCCCCTCCGAGAGTCCCTCCGACCGTGATGGTCTGTACTCCCGTCCCCGGTACACTGGCCCTCATCCCATAGGAATTAAACTGCACGACCCCACCGTTGGGGATGCCACCGTTGTTGAAGGCTAATGTCGTCATATGTACCGCCTCAATCCTGTTCATTTGAAGGGCCGGAGCGGCAGCAAGATTAGTGGTGGTCATCTCGACCCCCCCATTCAGAATGACGATTTGGACGGCCAGAGTCTGATTCGACGTCATCGCTCTTGTACGAGCAAGCACAAGGTGGCGCGTGATTTCAGAGGCCGTGACTCTCGCTTGATAGTCGATGTACATCCGCGTGAAATTCGGCATGGCTATCGCGGCCGCGATCCCGATAATCGCCACGGCGATTAGAACCTCGATTAGCGTAAAACCTGCCTGCCGTGACAGGGTTCCATCGCGTCTTGTCTTCTTAGATACACCCATAGCTGGCCGCCAATTGAGCAATTGGCATGCCGACCAATTCGCTTGGCCTATGAGCTACAACACGTTGATTTTAAATACATTACTCGACTTATTGCAGGGGGTGAACTAGGCTGTTTTTTGGAAGACATCGACAATTTGTGTCACAGCAGGCGCACATTTTGTACCGCCCGACCGTGGCCTAGACCACCCGCAGGGAGGCGGAGCCCACATTAGAAGCAAGTCCGGAGGAACTCGGTACGGGCGCCTTTGCGTCGCGTGCAGGTGAGAATTCTGGCCATTACGAGGTGCTCATTCCGTGGAGCGCGGAACCTCTCCGGTTATGAAGGTGTCGATTGCGATCTGTGCTGTAAGTATGTTGACCGCCCGGTTTGAGTCATATGTTGAAACCTCCCTTCACTTCATCGCCACAGCCCTGACCTGTTGATAGGTGGTCGCTCCAAGCAGAACCTTCTGTATCCCGTCTTGTACCAGGGTCGCCATTCCTTCTCTCCTTGCAAGGCTGAGCATATCGGCGATTCTGGCTCTGGATTGGATGAGCCGCTTCATCTCTTCCGATCCTCTTAACAGTTCGTGTAAAGGGATCCGCCCCTTGAAGCCGGTTCGGTTGCAGGCCTCACAGCCTCGTCCTCGGTACAGACTCCAAGCAGCGCGGTACTCAATGCCGAGTGTGGGCCAGTCCTGCGCGCCATACCCCTGCACCAGTTCGTCGTATTCCTGTCGAGTCGGATGGTAGGCCTCTTTGCACTGAGTACAGATCCGTTTGCTCAGGCGCTGAGCGAGCACTCCCAACATGGCGTCGGCAAAGTTGAACGAGTCGCACCCGAGATCCAACAAACGGATCACCGTTTCGACCGCACTGTTCGTATGGAGGGTACTGATCACCAAGTGGCCTGTGAGCGAGGCTTCGATGGCGATGTCGGCCGTTTCTTTGTCCCGCATCTCGCCGATCATGATGACGTCGGGGTCGGCACGCAGGAACGCTCGCATCGCAGTCGCGAAGGTGAGACCGATCTTCGGATGGACCTGGACTTGGCGGAGACCGTCCTGGGTTATTTCAATGGGGTCTTCGGCCGCCCAAATCTTTCGTTCGTCGGTATTGATGTGCTTCAGGATGGCGTGCAAGGTCGTCGTTTTGCCGGACCCAGTCGGTCCGACACACAGGATGATCCCATGCGGCTTCTCCGCGATGGCTTGCATGGCCTGCAAGATGGCGGGGGTAAATTCCATCGCGTCAAGCGGCATCGGTTGCTTGGCAGTCAGGAGACGCAGCACGACGTCTTCGTCCTGTCCGGCGGTGGGCAGGGTTGCGACGCGTAATTCGATCTCTCGATCCTTCGCCAACCGGTACCGGATCTTGCCGTCTTGGGGTCTGCGTCGTTCCGCAATGTCGAGATTGGCCATGACCTTGATGCGTGACACGACAGCACGCCGATAGGCCGCGGGAATCCTCATGTAGGTGAAGCAGGTACCGTCGATACGCAGGCGCACAGCCATGTCTTTACGATCCGCGTATGGTTCGATGTGAATGTCCGACGCACCGAGGCGGTCGGCTTCAGCGATCACTTGATTGGTCAGCCGCACAATGGCTGAGTCGTTCTCGTCGATCCCGCCAGATGCGGGATCGATGGCAGGCTCAAGATGGATGTCATTGATCAACTCACCGAGAATGGCGCCGATGGACCCGCTGGTTCCTTGACCCCTGGCCAGATGGAGAAACTGCTCGATGTCCCGACGCAGACCCACGGCATAGCGAATGGTCATTCCAGGAAAAGTGCGCCGCACGTCCCAGCCCTTCTCGAGATCGTGCGGGTCGCTGGTGAGCACGTCGATCAGTGAGCCTCGACGCGAAATAGGCAGCCAGAGATTCTTCTTGAGATAGTCGAGGTTAAGCGTTTTCAGCAGGTCGGCATCGATGACCGTTCGTTCGTCATACGGCAGGTAGGGACATTGATAAAAATCGCTCAGGGCGGACCCTAAGGCGTCCTTCGGAACACGATAGCGGTCGAGGAGCACCGTTTCGAAATCGAAGGTGCCGTCTTTCGAATCCTTGACCGCCGCCAGTACATCGGCCTGGCTGATGGTCCCGCGATAGACCAGCGCGTCCAGCACGTTTTGTTCGATCGTGCGAAACGGTTTCGCCCCATGGTTCTCCTTCTTGGAAGAGCCATCACTCCCCTCCGTCTTGCCCGCCCTTCCCCCACTCAGGATGTCGGTCTCGATGGTCATATCCTATGCCTCGTCCCAGTTCCCAACGTCTAGCAGGATGCTGAAAAGCCCGCCGGCTCCCCAGACCGTGGCGGGTGAAGCGCGAGATAGGCGAGAAAGGCGCGACGTGGACAGATTTGATTCCCATTTCGTCTCGCCCGTCCCCTGCCAGTCTCGCCCGGCGATCCTGCTAGTACTTCGCTAGCCAGGTTCCCGGCGCGCGATACACAACCGGAATCCCCCGAAAGAGTCCCTGCGCCAAATCGGCGTTGTACCAGACTTCGATAACGGTACCGGCTCCGATCGACGTCACGCTCTGTCCCGCCATCAGCGCCCCGTATAGGCGAGTGGATCGTTCAATCCTGATCGCACCCGCCGAATACAGCAGGCCGTTGACGTGAATCCCGGACAATTGCACCGGCACCCTTGTCCCTAGCGACTGTGTCCCCGGCGGAGATGGACTGAGGACCGGAACAGACTTCCCTACTGCACGAGGCCTGAGCACCATATGACCTTGCACGACCAGCAGACCTTCGACATAGTCCGTATCCAGCACCAGCGTTCCCATATTATCGACACGCGGCGGTTGCCCATCGACTGTATCGATAAAGACCAATCCACGATGGTCTCCGATGGCCTGAGATTCCAGCGCGTCTGCAGGCGTGATTCCCTGATCCGAATCCGAGGCCCCCTGCGGATGGAGCTGCCCCACACGGTCGAGTCGATAATAGGTCCCCCAGCGTAGCGCGATCTTCTTGAGCGAGTCGTAGTCCCACTGATCGAGCCTCACCCCAGGCGTCGGATATTGGTGCAGGTGCACGTTTTCAGAAAGCGGAGGATTCGCACCTAGGCCAGGTGGAGGAGAGATGACCGAGACGGTTCCTCCAATCCAATATTCCGTCCAGCGATCCTGCGCATACAGCATCTGGTCATACGACTGATCGGTGACTGGTGCCGCAGTGCTCTTGAGGACAAGGTCCTCGACTCGCAACACCGCGAGATCGCCCAATACTCGCTGATCTCCCCAATGCACCAGCACGGGAGATTCACCGCCTGGCTGCAGGGTTCCGAGCGCCTGTCCGACTTGCACTGCCGCACGAACCGCGGGAATCGACAAGGCCCCAAGCTGAAGCTGAACCGTTCGTGCGACCGGCCGACGATCGACCGTCGTGGCCGTTACCTCAACCGTGCTCAGCAAGCCTGGCTGCAGAGGACCATACACTTTTAACTTAAGAATCTGGCCAAGCCCTCCCAGGGCATTAGAGAAGCCGTTGGGGGAAGCATTTAGCGTCTGATTGTCCGCCTGGTTTGCCGCATCAAGGAGGATATCGGGACGGTCAGCAGTCCCGATAAACTGCGAACGCCCGGCTACGTCGAAAAACGACGGCCCGCTCGCAAGGTCCCCTTGACGCTTGGCGAGCAGTCCAGCGACCACCATCGGCGTGACACTTGGATCGTGAAACCAACTCGTTACAATATCCGCCGCACCGTCGGCCAACTGTTGCGCGATGTTGTCCTCTTTCATGGCGCTGACGCCCGATCCATCCTGATCAGCCAGATACAGGGACGTCATTCCGGCGATCCCAAGCAGAACGTTCAGCATGAGCGCCACAAAAAGCACATGCCCCTTGTCGCTCAGATTCATGAATTCTGATGCACGCCGTTCTTCTATTCCCATATCCTCACTCCCATTCTTATCTGAAGTGCCGCCGTTATGACCTGAGGCTCATTTCTCGAACCGCGCGAATCCCTTGATCGGACATCCTCACCTCAACAACGACCAGCTTGACGAGCGTTGGTTGTGTCACAACCTGTCCGTGTTCATCCCAGTAGGAGAATCGAGCCTCCCTGATATCTCCGACCAAAACGCTCGCGCCGCCATCGACCTGTCGCAGCAACCTCAAAACACCCTGGTCATCGCGACGGCTGTAGTAGCGGACACGGTTCAGGAGGAAAACAAAGGCGCCGGATGGAATTGCCCCTGTCAGCGGCTGCGTCACCGTAAGCAGGCGACGTTGTCCATCACGAGCCAAGGCCAGCGTCTCGCAGCGCTCAACCCAACAGGCCACAATAGTTTTCCGATCATCCCATCCTCGCCCGTCTTCGACCGACAGAGCCGTTTGGCCGATCGCCGCCGCAACCGTGATGGTCGTCGAGAGGCCTTGCAGATTCGCCGAAAACTCCACTGAGTCCGAAGCCGCCGTGGTGAGAGAGCCGGACCCCGCGAGCCGCAATTCCTGCGCAAGAACTTCTAACCCAAGGCGAAGATCTTGCTGTTGTGCGACCGCACGTTGTTGTCTCATAAACTGTTGCTGGAAATAGGACAGGGCCTGAAGCGTGGCGCCCAAGACGACCAGCCCAGCCGCCATGGCAAGCATCAGCTCGGTCAGGCTGGTCCCTACCTCCGTCCGTATTCTATGGTACGTGTCTCTTGTATGCCGTCCTGTCCACATCCTGTCTACTCCAAGTGACAACACGTTACTCGCTCCCAACGAACACTGGGTTGGCTCGCAGGGTACCGACGCGTACTTCACGCGAGCCCTCGCCGGCTTCGTAGACTGCGCGAGCCTCAAGGAATACCTGCCCTGAGGCCACCAGCGAACCGGAACGACTCGGCGTCACCGTCCAGATCAGATGGACGCCATCCTGGTCCCAACTACCGGAGTACACCCCATCACCGGCCAGCACATCGCCGCCTGCTCCATTGTCACGCATGACAAGGTCTGGTACACCATCGTGATTCAGATCATCCAGCAAGAGACGATCCCATCGCACAGATCGTTTCGCTTCGATCCGCGACTCCGCCATCGCTAAGGCCCGTGTCGCCAACATGCCCGTTCGAAGACTCCGTTCTGCTGCCTGAAATGCCCCCATCGCACCGGCCAATCCGATCAACGTCAGCGCCATAGCCACAAGCACTTCGGCGAAACTAGCTCCGCCCTCTGCATGAACTAATCGATCCCGCGTCATGAAGCGGACACTCTTCCGGTGATGCTCATAGTAAACGTGGTTTCCCGGCCTTGACTGTCTCGCACACGAATGGTTGTAGGAGTCGCCGACCGACCGCTGGGATGAAACAAAAGTTCAGGGCCGGCAGTTGGCTCATCCACGACCACCCCCTTGTCCGCGTACTGATAGACGTGCAGGATGCCCTCGGCATCCGCACGTCGAAGCGTGATCGTACGGCCCTCTCGATCGAATATGACCCGAAGGCGCTCTCGCCTGGCCATCGCCAGTTGTCTGGCGAGCCGGAGTTCCGATGCAATCTCTGCGGTGGCGCTACGCGCCTGGACCCTTGCGGCCCATGTCTGATAACTCGGCCAGGCCAACGTACTTATGATGCCCATGATCGCCAGTACGATGAGGAGCTCTGTCAGACTCCAGCCTTGTTCCTGTATCTGTGATTCTCTCGGCATGCTCCACTCTCGCAGAGGAGTTCACCTTACAAGGAATAACGTGGTCTCCAAGACTCGTGCCCACGCTGGCCCACCCCCAGATGACTGAATGTTTTGTGAGGAGCAAGAGTGGAATACTTCGCAAGTTCGTTCGGTTGGCGTTGTCCCGAGGAAACATGGAGGCGGAGCCAGCCTATCCACTGGCCACGAAAAATGGAGGGAGCCAGAGAAGTCCCTCACTATTTAGATACAGAGATTCGTCCGAAGAGATACAGAGAGACGGTTAGTAGGTGGGGCCAAGAAGACCTTGATACCAATCGAGGAGCGGCTGAGCAAAAAACATGGAGAGAAGGGCTCCCAACACAAGGAAGGGGCCAAAGGGAATATAGTCATCACGCTTGATGATGTGCAGGGCGATCAAACTGATACCGATGATTGAACCAGTGAGCGAACCGATCATGATAGTGAGGAGCGCGGGCTTCCAGCCAAGAAAGGCACCGATCATAGCCAGTAACTTGATATCGCCACCTCCCATTCCCTCTTTGCCGAAAAGATAAGGGCTGAGCCAGGCCAGGAGCCAGAGGATGCCGCCTCCCACAGTGAGGCCGAGCAGCGAATTGATCACACCCACCGGCAGGACGGTCACTGCGCCCAGAAGTCCGACCACCATTCCCGGCAGGGTTATAACATTGGGGATCATCTTATGAGTGAGATCCGTTCCCGTCACCACGACCAACGCCGAAAACAACAGGGCATAGAGGGCGGCCGTCCAGCTTGGGCCGAAGTACCATAAGATTGTGAGATAGCCGAGGGCATTGGTGGCTTCGATGAGGGGATAACGTATAGAAATTAGCACGCGGCAAGCCCGACAGCGACCACCAAGCCACAGGTAGCCCAGCAAAGGAATATTGTCGTAGAACTTGATAGAGTGAGCGCACGAGGGGCAATGGGAACCGGGCCAGACGATCGATTCGCCTCGGGGCAGTCTGAAGATGCAGACGTTGAGAAAACTGCCGATCAGCGCGCCAAGAATCCCGACCACAAGATAGAGAGACCATTCGTGCATAATCGACTCAGGAACAGACTCCGGCTCGGAACACCCGAGTCACTTTGCATGCCAAATGTAATAGACTAGGTAGCTTCACCGGAGCCACTATCCTATAGTTTACTTATGGCGAGAGAGCTCCTATAATCTGCTGCCTACGGGGCGCGGGTTTGCTATTGCGCGTTTCTCAGTTCCGTTGAATTATACCGTACTATTTTATTCGTCATCGTCAAAGGAGAACAAGATAATGGCACGGACTGCAAAGACGAAAACCAAACCTTCCCTGGCCAATCTGACCCCGCCACCCCGCAAAAAGCGACCTGAATCGCTTACGAGCCGGGAACAGGAAATTCTTGAACTGATTTGGGCCGGGTTCAAGAACAAGGAAATCGGTCAACGACTCAAGAT
>JAQBES010000035.1:0-4681 GCA_032123755.1 Nitrospirota bacterium | reverse complement strand
CAAGCTGACACAGGGGTTCGGCCGTAAATCCCGCCTTGATCAGCTTCTGCACAGTCTGTTCAACCAACCTGAGCCCTACCTCCTTCAATTCCGGGTACTTGAAGAACGGCATCACATGAATGACGCTCACATGAATCGGTGCACGCCCACCCTTGCCGATCGAACGATCCGGCTGAAACTTGGTCAGCACAAACGCCAGTGCGTTGGCCGATGCGTCCGATCCATCGACTGCCAAGGTAATCCGCCGCAACGGTGCCGCCTCTTCCTTAACGACGAGCACCGGACAGGTGGCATGCTGGATGAGCTTCGTCGAGACGCTGCCGAGCATAAAGCGGTCGAGGGCGTCGAGGCCCTGACTGCCCACCACCAGGAGCCCGTCCCGTTTCGGTGCGCGTTTCAAGATCGTCGGTACGATCGCCCCTTGCTCCTTGCGGGCCGTACCCTTGAGCTTCAGCGCGGCCAACTGCTGTTTGGCCTCTTTGAGGGTTTTGACCGAGCGCGCTTTCATGCGCTGTATTTCTTCCTGGATGTACCGCCCGCTGCCGGCCATCACCGGCTGCGAGAGAAACGGGGCGCGGAGTGCACCAATGTCCAGCACATGCAGCACCATAACCTGTGCTGGCTTGACGAAGGGCAGCTTGGCCACCCAGTTCAGCCCCCATCCACCATACTTCGATCCATCCGTCGCCACGAGCACTTTCATGGTGCGCCTCCTTACGATTGATCGCCCATCACCTTGGAATCGATACAAAAACTATTGTGGCACGGTTGAAATTCACTGGCCCGCCTATCTTGGACAATAGCAGAACAACGCGCAGGATGCTCAAAAAAGCCGTCCAGCAAGGCCGCAGCGAGGGGAAGGGCGAGGCCGTACGCTTCGGTACGTTGAGCCTCTAAGCGATGGGAGAACGATGCTGGCGGATTTTTTCAGCATCCTGCTGGATTCCCCGGTACTTCTCGCTCTGTCATCGGACAACGAGCACGGAACTGTTTGCGTGCTGCACCACCCGCGTCGAGACGCTCCCGAGGAGGAACCGATTAATCGCCCCACGCCCTTGGGCCCCCATTACAATCAGATCGGTCTGCTGTTGGGAGGCAGCCTTCGTGATCTCTTCAGCAGGATTCCCACGGTAACACAGAGGCTCGCCCGTAAATCCAGCCTTGATCACCTTCTGCACAGTCTGTTCGAGTAAATTCAGGCTTGCTTCCTTCAACCCGGGATACGTCATCACTGGCAACACATGAAGCACGCTCACATGAATCGGCGCGCGCCCGCCCTTGCCGGTCGACCGATCCGGCTGAAACTTGGTCAGCACAAACTTCAAGGCCTTGGCCGAGGCGTTCGATCCATCGGTCGCCAAGATCATCCGCCGTACCGATGTCGCCGCGCCCTTGACGACGAGCACCGGACAGGGCGCATGCTGGATGAGTTGCGTCGAGACGCTGCCGAGCAGGAAGCGATCGAGGGCGTCGAGGCCCTGACTGCCCACCACCAGCAACCCATCCCGTTTCGGCGCCCGTTTCAAGATCGTCGGAGCGACTGCTCCTTGCTCCTTGCGGGCCGTGCCCACGAGGTTCAACGACGCCAACTGCTGCTTGGCCTCCTTGAGGATCCCGGCCGAGCGCTTTGCCATTCGCTGAATCTCTTGCGGCGCCAGAAACGACGCACGGTGAGCGTCGAGACCCGACACATGCAGCGCCATGACCTGGGCCGGCTCAACAAGCGGCAGCTTGGCTACCCAATTCAGCGCCCATCGTCCATACTTCGATCCATCCGTCGCCACAAGCACATTCATGTTGCCTATCCTTTCAATGAAGTCCCACCATATTCAAACCGACAGAATCATACTAGCTGTGACATGCCTCCGACAACGGCCCCTCGGGGGCTGCCGAACGGCCCACTGTCATCGGACACTTGATACCTCTCGGGAGTTCTCTCTCTGTCATCGAACGACGAGCACGGAACAGTTCGCCTGCTCCACCACCCGCGTCGAAACGCTCCCGAGGAGAAACCGGTCAATGGCGCCCAGCCCTTTAGCCCCCATCACAATCAGATCGGCCTGGTGCTTGGCGGCCACGTCCATAATCTCTTGAGCGCGATTCCCAGACTGACACACAGGCTCGGCCGTAAATCCCGCCTCGATCAGTTTCCGCACCCTCTGTTCGACCAACCTGAGCCCTGACTCCTTCTTCTGCTCCTGGCTCCTGACCCACGGTATCGTCCGTCCGATCGTGATGGGGGCCAAAGGGTTGGGCGTGATCACATGGACCACGCTCACATGAATCGGTAGCCGTCCACCCTTACCGCTTGAACGATTCGGCTGAAACCTGGTCAGCACAAACCCCAGTGCTTCGTCCGATCCGACCGACCCATCGGTCGCCAAGGTAATCCGCCGCAGCGGCGCCGCCTCGGCCTTGACGACGAGCACCGGACAGAGCGCATGCTGGATGAGTTTCGTCGACACACTGCCGAGCATGAAGCGGTCGAGGGCGTCGAGGCCTTTGCTGCCCACTACCAGGAGCCCGTCCCGTTTCGGTGCGCGTTTCAAGATCGTCGGTGCGATCGCCCCTTGCTCCTTGCGGACCGTGCCCTTGAGCTTCAGCGCGGCCAACTGCTGTTTGGCCTTCTTGACGATTCTTGCCGAGCGCGCTTCCACGCGCTGAATCTCTGGCTTCGTCCGAAACGGCCCACGGAGCGCGGCGCTATCGAGCACATGCAACGCCGTCACCCGTGGCGGCTCGACGAAGGGCAGCTTGGCCACCCAGTTCAGTCCCCATCCCCCATACTTCGATCCATCCGTCGCCACGAGCACTTTCATGGTGCGCCTCCTTACGATTGAATTCCCTTTACGTTCGAACCGACAGACTGAAACCGGCTGCGAAAGGCCTCCGGCGACAGCCCCGTAAGGGCCGCGCAGCGGCCCAGTACCACCGGATCAATGAGGTCCTCGTCGGACAGCCTGATCATGTACTGGCGCGCAATCTGGTACGACTGCGCCGTGATATCCACCATCCGCACTTTCGCACGGCCGGTGACAGGATCCACCATCTGCGTGAAAGGAATCGGCGTAAACCGCCCATTTTGAATCGACACCATGGCCGCCGTGCCTCCATCGAGAAGATACTGCGCCGCACAATAGCCGAGATCGCGGGTATACTCCATATCGAACGGGATCGGATCCGCACAGCGCAATTCATAACCCACATTTTTGGCGACGATCGACGTGGTAAGCCCCAGGGCTTTCATGCCCTTGGTCACTTCACGCCGGAGCACATCGCCGATATCCACATCTCCTAATCGCAAGTGGCCATGTTCATCCCGCTCGACATGGTCCAACCCACCCAAGTCTTGCGGGTCAAGAATCTCGATCAGTCCCTCCGCCAACACGACCACCCCGTCGGAGCGGCCTCTGCTGATACGCTTGATCATCGTCCCGATCACGAGATCCAACAGGCGCTGGAGTCGCACGGGCCGCTCTCCAAATTCCTCGGGAATGACGGTGAGCGTAGCACCGGCGGCCTTGCCGATTCCGAGCGCCAAATGGCCGGCTTTGCGCCCCATGGTCACAGCGAAGTACCAGCGCGACGTGGTGCGGGCGTCCACCATGAGATTCTTGACGATCTCGACGGCGAAATGCCGGGCCGTTTGAAAGCCGAATGTCGGAATGCCATGAGGAAGGTCAAGGTCATTGTCGATGGTCTTCGGCACATGCACGATTTGAACGGACCCGGCAGCATATTCTTCCAGTTTCAGCGCCGAGAAAGCCGTATCGTCTCCGCCGATAGTCACCAGGCGCGTGATGCCCAGCCTCTTCAGGGAGGACAGGACGTTGGCGAGAGACTCGGCCTTCTTCGTCGGATTCGCTCGCGAAGTGCCCAGATACGACCCGCCCCGGAAATGCATGCGACTCACCTCTTCGATCGAGAGAGGCCTGACCTGGCTCGGGGTACCTTCCATGAGCCATTTGAATCCGTCGAGGATGCCGACCACGTCGCAACCGCCGAGGATACTTCGAATCGTAACCGCACTAATCACACTATTGATCCCGGGGGCCGGCCCGCCTCCGACTAAGATGCCGACGATCGAGCGAGAAGAATTCATGATGTGGGAACTCCTGTGAAGCTATTCCAAATTTTTCAAATACACCGGCCAATAAACCAACGCGACGAGGACGGCCCCCCGAGGACGTTGCCGAGCGTGACCAGCGCGAGATTGCTGACCGCATCAGCGACTGAGAGTGGTGCCGTGGTGCCCACAGCGAGCACCACGCCGATCGGGAGAACGTACATGTTGGCGACGGAATATTCAAACCCGCAGACGGCGAAAGAGGTAGTCGGAAAAACGGTTGCAAGAATCTTATCGGTCACACTCCGCGCACCCATGCACAACCAGACAGCCAGACAGACCAGCACGTTGCAGAGGATGCCACAAGCCACCGCCGGACCGGATCGAGCGCGATCCGGACCATCGGCTCCAGAAAAAAACTCGCAGCGAGGACGTGCGAATCAGCTGAGTCTCTGGACACGCGCGCCACGAATCGGCAAGTCTGGTCCTGTGCCGAGTCGTCATCGCACGACCTCGTCGAGCCCCACACGGGCTCTCAGCCTGTTGTAGTCAAATGATGCCTGGCCCACGCGCCTGATTCCAGGGTCCTGGCGCTCAATGTCGGCAATCAAGGCA
>JAQBES010000034.1:0-4181 GCA_032123755.1 Nitrospirota bacterium | reverse complement strand
GGAACTGGCCTGCGGCAAGGAGCGATCGAGCAGCCGCACGCAACCTTCGATGCAGGCAAGATGACGTAATGATCGACCAGTGCTCCCCACGCGATTGCATGTCCCTCGAAGAGCCATCCATACGAACGGAACGATGAGTTGGCGCAGGAGAAGATTCTGCCGCGAGTACCTATGGGCAGATCGTGTATACGATTATGGCGAAGCAGAAATGAGTGGCGTCACCTGTCGTCGCGACAATAGGGGATAGGAATCACACAACCAAGGAGGGATCCATGAAAGCCCCACGATCGATGTACATCTTCGTGATTGCCACGTTCCTGCTCGGATTTGGTTTAGGAGGAGTTTCATTGCATGTCGCCTCAGCTCAAGGACTCTTCGGGTTAAAAACTTCCATTAGCGAGATCGGGAGCGCCCTGGTCGAGATGCAGAAAAACGTGGATGATCTCCAAAAGAATATGGGCACGATCAAAAAAGCCAAAGATCAGTTGTCTTCCCTGTCACCGGAGAGTGGGGATGGCATCACAAACAAGGGTGAATCCTTAAAACAGCTCCTCCCAGGATTTGGCCAATAGCAGTCATCCCGGCCTGTCTATCGTTCAAGAGGTTTGCAAGGGCAAAGACAGATTGTAGCGAAGCCACAGTGGCCTTGTGTGCAAGGAAAGCGGAGGGGAGGAAATGGGGACAGTCTAAGCGAGCCTCGTTTCCGTCCCCGACGAATTCTGCCAGTTCTATGTTTTCATCTTCCCGAAGACGCCTAGCGGCGTATAGAGGGCATGCCGCCAACTACTTGGGCCAAAGGAATAAAACGTGTATGCCCAGATGGCCACCAAGGCCAGGCTACCCCAATGAGCCATTCCCTGCCACATCTGGTATAGCTCGTGAATAATGCCTATGAGGGCAACGAAGCGAAGTAGGTGGCAGCCCACCGACAGCCGAAGGAGGGATAGCAGCGTGGCTCCCATGAGAGCGACGGCGAATAAATCTAATGTGGAAATACGACCATCGGACGGCGGCCCGAACAAAAAGTGCTCGGCCCCCAGCCACATGAGGAGAGCATGAAAGCCCCACCACGTGATCGTCCCAAGAAGCACATCCCTCTTTGTGGTCTCCATCAAACAGCCCTCATCTACTCTGGTTATTGACGACAGTCTTTCGCCCGATGCGATTCTTGTATGTAGTTGGCGATCGACAGCCATGGCATGTTGCTCGGTGCGTCTGCACCACCGAACGCGAGCAGGATCATAGAGTCGATCCGGTGGCTAGCCGCCCGTGCTGGTGCCACGCGATCGATTACAAGCCAACCCCGCGATTTGGTCCCGCGCAATATAGCAGAAATCGATAGTAAAAAGCGGCAAGTAGTGTGAATGCCATCATGTGGAAGACGACTACTTGCGATAGGAATAAGTGGCGCTATCGTATGTGTGCGAGAACGATATACTCACACACCGTTCCATGTTGCTGCTAAGCTGGTGAAAGAAAAGGTGGCGGGAGTCTCTGCTGGAGTGACTCGCCAGCGCACAGGGCATTACGGTGTTGACCATGCCTCGATAGAAGCCCTCTCAGTTGGCCTGTTCCCCCCGCGGGAGTGATTTCCGCTATCCCACACGAGTGGACCATCGAAGATCTCGCGTGCCATTATAGTTTTTCCGTATCTTGCTTGGGAGGGCTCTGCTTGCAGAATGACATTCCTGTTCTGATCCTTCCCGGTCTTGGCAACTCTGGGCCGCAACATTGGCAAACGCTGTGGGAACTGCGCCATCCCGAGTGGCAACGCGTGAATCTTGGCAATTGGGACAGTCCGGTTTGCGACGAGTGGGTTCACGTGCTGGATATTGTCGTGCAGGCCTGTCCTTCTCCGCCCGTGCTGGTGGCTCATAGTCTTGCCTGTCTCCTGGTGGCGCATTGGGCACATCGCTCAGCACTCGCGGCGAAGGGCGCGTTTCTTGTGGCGTTGCCCGATCCGCAGAGAGCAGGGTTTCCTGCTGCGGCGCGTGGATTTGCACCGGTGCCGATGGCGCCGTTCACGTTTCGGAGCCTCGTGGTCGGGAGCGCGAATGATCCGTTTGGGTCGCTGGCTTATGCCAAAGATTGTGCGATGGCTTGGAGGAGCACCTTTGTCGATATCGGTCCGGCGGGGCACATCAATACCGACAGTGGGTATGGTGAATGGAACGAGGGCTATGCGTTACTGCAACAATTCATAGCCTAGGAGCCTGTCCGACATTGACCTTCTACTGCAGCGGACGATCTGCGACCATCTGCGTCGTTCTCGGTCCGAAAAAAAATCCTCAATGTATTCCAGCGAATACACCTCCGGTTTTTCAGGACCTGCGGCCTTGCAACTGACCGCACCTCCTTTGCCTCGTCACGAAGGCACTGTTGGACAGGCTCCTAGCAGGGCGCTGAAACAATCCGCCAACTTCTCAAGCTCGCGACGGGTATGTCTAGCGCGACAGGCGCGATCCGAAGTTCAAAGTTCCGGGTTCGAAGTTCCGAAAACCTCGAACTTCGACCTCGAACTATCCTCCGTCTCGCCCGTCCCGCCAGTCTCGCGCCACGACCCTGCGGGGAGCTTCATTGGTTGGTGCTTTCCGACGAACTGACGAAGGCCCTGCGGTAGCCGGTCACCTTCTCTAAATAGTGGCGGGTCTCTTCGTAGGGCAGCTTTTGGCGCAATTGGTCATAGACGCCGGCTGGTTGGAGGCCATTAATCTGGTTGATGGCAGTGGTGCGGTTTCGCGAAAACGTGCGGAAGACGTTGCCTGCGCCGGTATTGTAGGCCGCAATCACGCAATATTCGCGTGACACACTGTGTTCCACGTTTTCCAGCTGATTGAACATCAAGACATTCAAAAAGGCGGTTCCCAACTCGACGTTGTTGGCAGGATCGAACAGGTAGTCCCGCGAAGGAGTCACATCCTTGCCTTTCGCCTTCCGGTAGGCTTCCCGTCCACCACTGGTGGGGACCAATTGCATGAGTCCGTAGGCCGGGGCCGAGCTGACGGCATAGGGGTTGAAGTTGCTCTCTGTACGGATGACGGCAAAGACCAGGCTGGGGCTGATGCGATATTGCTCTGCAAACTGGTGAACCAGCGTCCGGTATTTATCCGCCTGCTTCATGGCCAGATTAGACACCATCGTGATCTTGACGAAGTGAGCCGTCTTCTTGGCCCCATCCTGGTCGACCACGCGCGTGGCGGATTTATTCTCGAGGAGATAGGCGGCAAAGGGCTCGGCTTCTGTCGGCGTGCGCATCGGCTTGCGTTGCTGATCGAGGACGAGGCCGAACAGGTAGGGAATTTTGTCGCCAGTGAGGACGATTTCTTTGTCGGAAAACAAATCGACTGCGCGAGGATCCTGCGGGGTCAGAATCGTCGTGATCACGGCATTCTTGAGACTGCGCTGGGGGTCTTGATCGTCGAGAGTCTCGACCAGGATCTCGCCTGAGTCAAAGTCGACGATCGCCCGGCTTTTGTAGTTCTGCGTGTACTTTACATATTTTTTTTGCTCGGGTAGTTTGACCTCGTCCTTTCCCCAGGTTTTTCCGACGTTCACTCCGAGAGCGGCAAGGATGGTCTCGAAGTCCTTCTTTGCTTCGCGCAGATCCCTGATCAGCGCTTCGGGATCACGCGCGTACTGGTTGATACGTTGCTTGGCGATCTGTGCCGGATCTTTTCCCGCAGCGAGATCAATGATGGCCTTTCCGGTCTGGCCCCTGGTAACGCGTCCAGCTGCCGTGAGGGCTCGGTCGGTCGTCTCACAGCCTGCTGTGGTGAAGGCGAAGATGAGGATCACCAGCGTGTAGGGCAAGGTTGATCGGCGCACGGGCGTATTGTACAGATTTTGCTGTGGCTTACAAGGCGACTAGCTGGTTATTCTGATTTGTCTGGTTTGTTTTGATTATTTGGTTGAATCTGACCAACCGGATCACCATATCAACCAGACAAACTATAGGTGTTAGGCTCAGCAGTTTGCAGAAAATATCGGTTTTCGTACGACATGTTGCTGTGACAATACGCAAGGTGAGAGTCCCTGAGTAGTCAGCAGGATACTCAAAAAGGCTGTTCAGCAAGGCCGCAGCGAGCGAAGAGGCGAGGCGTATGCTTCGGTACGTTGAGGCTCTGAGTGATGCGAGAACGATGCTGGCGGCCTTTTTCAGCATCCTACTGGGGCTGGCCTGC
>JAQBES010000033.1:0-17392 GCA_032123755.1 Nitrospirota bacterium | reverse complement strand
ATGTTGTTCGTGCCCGCTGTCAAGGTCGTCGTGCCAGGCACGATCACGTTGCCGCTATCCGTAATGGCTCCACCTGCCGTAACGTTAAGGCTGCCACCTGCCGTAAGGGTCAGGGCCGGGAGGGTGACCGGGGCATTGTCGAACTGAAGCGTAAGGTTACGCAGGCTGGAGAGGCTGGCCAGGGCCGGGACGCTCGCCCCTGCGTTTACGTTGCGGAGCGAGAGGTCACGGAAGTTGGCCAGTGTGCCCCCGAACGAGACGGCACCGGTCAGGTTGTTAGCATGACTGGCAAGCAGAATGTCGGTGTTTGCCGCCGTCGCGGTGAACGAAGTTGTTCCAGTCACAGTGAGGGCGCCGCTCTGGGTCACGGTCCCGCCTGTCCTCAGGGCGAGATTGCCGCTGGTGTTAATGCCCGCCAGATCAACAGCTGTCTGGTTATTTAGAAAAATTCCGCTCGAGCCAGAAGTGGCCGAGATGGTTCCCGCACGTGTGAGAATATTTGCGCCTGCCGTGCCGATGTTCCGACCGGCAATCGTAGACGTTGAAAGGTTGATGGTCCCAGCGCCCACGTCGAGAAGCGTCCCGCCGGTTTGAGTCATATCGCCACCGGTGGCGTTACCACCTGTGGCGGTGGCCACCGTGATGGTTCCCCCATTGCCGGTCGTGATGTTTCTAAGCGCCGCTGCTCCGGTTCCACCGCCGACCGCATTCACGTTGATCTGGACGGCTCCTGCCGTCGTGTTTGCCGTGGTGATCGAGCTGCCTGCGTTCATGGCGAGGCCTTGGCCACCCACCCCGTCGGTATTGGCATTGAGGGTGACGGTGCCTGGCCCTGCGTTCACAGCTCCGTTGAGAGTCACCGCATTACGCGAGGCGATCAGCAGATCACCGTTGGTCGTGACCGTTCGAAGCGAGATGTTCCCGTTGCCACTCGTCAGCTGACCCCCGCCCATCGTTGTAATGGCCGTGCCGTTGACCTGCGTAATAGCACCGCCTGTCGTGTTGGCCCCGGGATTCGTGACGACCGAGAGTGAGCCGCTGGAGATATCACGTAGCGTCGCGGCGCCAGTCCCGCCGGTCGTGGCATTGACGGTGATATCGACGGGAGCGTTCGCCGTGGTGATCGAGCTGCCTGCGTTCATGGCGAGGCCTTGGCCACCCACCCCATCGGTATTGGCATTGATGGTGACGGTTCCAGAGCCGGCGTTTACCGCCCCGGAAAGGCTCACCGTGTTGGGAGAATTTATCGAAATGTTGCCGGTAGTCGTGGTCAGGTTTCGGATGTTGGTGATATTCCCAGGGGCATAATTTCCCGCTGTCGCGGGATCGATGCTCAATGAGATGTTGCCTGTCCCGGCGGAAAGATGGCCCGCTGCCCCAAAGATGATATCGCCCGTGGCCCCATTTTGCCGGTTCGCGAGTATCGATGTTGAGTCGTTTGCCGTGAGAGAAATATGTCCATTCGTCGTTCCGATGCCAGCATTCACTCTGATGTCTCGGCCTGCCTGCAAGGTGATCCCGACGCCATTGTTTGTCATCGCGATCGCGTTGGTGACTGTGATGTCGTTATTGGCCTGGAGGACAACGTTGGCTGCAGCCACATTGATGCTCGCCGGCGTGATGATGACGTTCGTGGCCGGCGTATTCCCGAATAGATTATTGACGCCCGGGTTGTAGCCGCTGCCTCCCGCCGTGGCGATCGTGATGTTGCGAGGATCCAAGAGCAACGTTCCAGTGAGGCCGAACGGGGCTAGTGCGTTGACGGTTCCTGCGTAACCCAGATTCTCCTTGCCGGAAAGTTCGATAAACCCACCGTTGCCTCCTATTTCTCCGCCTCGAGCAAGGATGGTCGCCCCACCGTCAAAGAAGGTGTCCTGATCCGACCATGCCAGGAGCCGACCCCCAGATGAGCGGCCGATGCCGCTGACATCGATGCTGCTGCCGCTGGCCAGCAATGTGCGTGTCGTCGAAGCGAAAACCACCTCTCCACCGTTCGCACCTTCTAGTCCGGTGGCCACGATCGAACCGAACTGTCCGACTCGTTCCCCTACCATCCTCACGGATCCCTGCGCTGCATTCAGCGCGCCGGCTGCCACGTCGATCGTACCCGTGTTGATAACCGCTCCACTCACGTCACCTGCCGGGCGCATCGCTCCCGCTGCTGTGGCTGCGACAAGTGTCTCGTCCCCGCCGAGGAGCTGAACCACTCCTCCATGATTCTCGAGGCTGCGAGCTCTAATCACCCCGCTTTGGTTCACGACGGAAGAGAAGATGTCGCCGGAGGCCTTAGCGGCAAAGATGACGTGCCCGCCGTCCGCTTGAATAGTGCCACTGCTGCTTACAGCAGAGCTGAGGGGTGTGCCGTCGGGGCCTGTCACCTGATCGAGGATCTTGCCGCTGATGGCATAGTTGATGAGGCCGTCTCCCATCAAGTCGACCGTCACCGTCTTGCCCGAGGCTAAGACGGCGGTGCCGAGGTTGGTGACGATTATTCCCTCGTTCGACACTCCGGGGGCCGCGAGCACGACGAAGCCGTGATCGGACACTTGGATCGCGCCCTGGTTCACCACGGACTTGAGACCCTTGAGTGGATCTTGGGCAAAGAGATACCGCCCAGCCATGAAATCGTCGTCACGAATTTGCAGCGTCGTGGCGAGCAAGCCACCGACGTTGATCTGGGCGCCGGCTCCGAAGAGGATGCCGTTCGGATTGATGAGGAAAATGCGACCGTTCGATTGGAGTTGACCCAGGATGACGGACGGGTCTACGCCAATGACCCGGTTAAGGGCGATGGCGCTGATCGAGGGTTGAACGAAGTGGACCGCTTCGTTGGCGGCAATGGAAAAGCTGTTCCAGTTGAGAATCGCCATATCGGTGGCTTGCTGAATCGTGAGAGTCGTGGAATTCGTCTGTTGGATGGTGGCTTGTCCAGCGGCCACTTGGCCATCCGTCGGAAGTGCGGCAGCCAGCGTCGGCACCAGGATCTGTATGGAAGCCAGGACGGTACAGAGCAGGCGATAGACGCCCGAACAGTCCGTTCTCCTTCGAGTGTTCTGTCGATGCAGCCCGCGAATGGTCATGTGCCCCTTCCTTCAATACGAAGTATGGCATCCCACCGCCAGTACCGCATGCCCCATAGGGGATCCCTCATAAGAAGGGGGTGCCAGCCGAAGGGGTCGGCTGGCGCCATGATTCGGCTGCTGTGTCGAGAATCCCAAGCCATCATCGTCCTTGCCAGGTGTTTGATCTAGGAGACTCTGGCGTCTAAAAGCGAGTCATTGCTTGTACGTAGAACGTCGGAGAGCGGTCTCCGGCGACGGTCCCGCCGTTGGGTTTGGGGCCAATGGGAAACCCGACGTCGAATCGCACCCTGGCTGAAAAATAGGGCAACTCCGTCTGCAGGCCCACCCCGGTGCCGGTCAAACTGCTTGACCCCTTTTCGCCAGGCTGGGGGTTGCGTAAGCGTCCCGCCCCATGGTCGATAAAGGCGGTAGCTTGGGTTGAGCCGAGCACCGACGGAAAGAACGGCACGCGCGTTTCAGCCGAAACGGTATAGCCCTCGTCGACAAACCGCTCGCCGAGCTGATAACCGCGTACCGAATCTGGTCCGCCCAGGAGCATTTGCTCGATGACCACGACCGGCCCTGTCGTGGCTTGCCCGTTGGCTCTGACAACCAGCAGCACGTCGTGGCCGAGACTCTGAATGCGGCCGGTGTTTAGTGTCGCTTTGGTGAAGCGATTGTCGGTCCCCTGTCTGGTGGTCTGCAGGGCATTGTTATCCATGCCGCCCAACGTTTCCCCCAATCCTTGAAATCCATACAACGAAAAATAGGTGCGTCCTGACAGGTCGAGGCGATCGTAATGGATGCCGAGTTTGGCCATACGGACCCGGTCGTCTCCGGTGAGAGTTCCCAAGACAAACAGTCGATTGTCTTTCGACGCGAACCCCGCTTCGGCCATCAACGTCTGAAACCGCGTCTTGATGAAGGGGTGGGTCACCGAGATGTCGTATGTTTTGATGGTGCCGCGGATCTGTAACGCGGCCAGCTCGGCCCCCACGTCGAATCGTCCGTTGGATCCCGAGAGGACCAGCTTGGTCCCATGGACACCGATCGGGACGGCATAGGCCAAGGTCTGGAACAGCAGACGGTCCGGATGGTCTCCCATGATCCCGTTGATGTTCAGCGTGGCGCCGTCGAAGAGCACGTTGCCGACTTCGATGCCCGCTCCGAACCGGTTTCGCGAGATCGTGTTGAAGCCGTAGTTGTTGTAGTCCAGCGTGGCGTGGATCGGCAGCTTGTCCTCGGCTTGTACATGCACATTGGTCGAGCCGGTCGAGGTGCCAGGCTCTAGCAGGGCGGACACTTTCAGATCGGGATAGTCGTTGAGCAGGAGGAGTGCTCGCTCCAGCGCCACGTTCCGGACGACATTGTCCTCCATCGCTTGTGCAAAGCTGCCACGAATGAATTCGGTCGAATAGTGCTGGTTGCCGGTGACGGAGATTTCTCCGACTCGCCCTTCCAGGATCGCGATGGTGACCACGCCGAACTGGAGCTGTTGCTGCGGAACATAGGTCGTCGCAAGGGTGTACCCCTTTTGTTTATAGAGATCGGCGACGGCCGACGCGACCGCTTCAAGTTCGGGCAATGTCAGCGAGCGGCCGACGTAAGGCTGCGTGAGGGCTTCGAGCTCGGCTTGCGCGATCACGGTGTTTCCGCCGAAGGAAAATCCCTTCACGAATAGGCTATCGACGGGGGCTGTCGGTTCGGCTAGGCCTGGTGACGAGAGGCCCAACAGGCACGTGCTGAGCAAGAGGATCAACCTCCAGCCGGTTCGTCGATGATCAGGATGGGATCTCGGGTTCATCGGTTGTCGCTTCACTTTGCCATTACGCTATGCCAAGATGGCAAGGTGTGACGCGCACCAACATTTCGCAAGGAGGTCACAGGCTTGTTGAAGTGGGTCTTGTTCATGAGTCTCGCGGGGGTCTTGTCCGGTTGTGTGATCCACCCGAGTCCTTCGTCGGAACCCCGCTCAAAGACTGATTCGGTCGAGGGCCAGCCTCCTCCGGACGTCGAAAAGACAGAACCGCCAAGACGACCGGCCACCACGTGCCCGCCAGCGATGCAAGGGTCTTGCTAGGGGTGCTATTTGAAGCAAGCTTCCTGCTGAGAGGGTCGTTTGACCGTAGCGTGAAAGGAATAACAAGGTCAATGAAATTTTGGATATTATACGTAGTAGCTCCGCAGCGAGGGATGCCTCTTTCTGCCGCTCTCGCGGACCATCGATCATGACGATACGAGACGACCTCGCGCGCGCGTTTCATGACACGCAGTCCTTCAAGTGGGACCCGATCAACGGGTTCACCCTGGCGTCCGGTCAGACCAGTCCCTTCTATGTCGATTGTCGATCGCTCATGGCCTATCCTGGGTCGCGCCGACTCGTGGGGCATCTCGCGCATGACGCATTGACCGGGGTGACGATCGACTGCCTTGGAGGGCTTGAAATCGGCGCGATCTCTCTTGCGACGACCATCTCGGACTATTGCTACGGAGCGACTCCACGCCGGGACTGGAGGACTTTCGTGGTGCGGAAGCAGGCGAAGGATCATGGATTGGGCAAGCTGATTGAAGGAGCCGTGCGGTCAGGAGATCGGGCGTTGATCGTAGATGATGTATTGACGAGCGGTGGATCCCTGCTGAACGCGATTGCAGAGGCTCGACAGGCCGGTCTTGTGGTGAGTCAGGCGCTCGTGATCGTGGATCGAAAAGAACAAGATGGACGCGCACGCGTCGAACAGGAAGGGGTGTCGCTGATCAGTCTCCTGACGATCGACGATCTGACGCGACAGCAGGTAGGAACGCACTAGATCCCATAGCCGCTCCGCCGCACTTATTTGCATTGAAATTGAATGCCCCAGCGACGCTCCTGCACGATTTCCTCGGCGCCTTCTACCGGGCTGACCAGGCGGGTCCTGCCTTTGGCCTCCCCTTCGCGCACGATGGTATAGGGTCCGCCGCATTTCTCTTTCAGGAGGGCGAGGGCGTCCTGCCGAAACGATGACAGCATCGATCCTTGCTCTCCCTTGAAGGGATAGGTGACAACCCCTCCGTCTTCCCGTTCCTGAACCAGTTTTGCCCCTTCGGCACAGCCGGCCAAGACGACGAGGATGAGGAGGAGGGCGAGCCTTGACCAGATCTTCATGCGGTCCTTATCATAATCGTACTCGTGAGAGTGCTCCCGGTCGGACGATTCACTTCCCTGTGTGCTGTCAGGAGGCCACCCATGACCCTGCGGTTTATCATCACTGTCGTCGGTCTGTTTTTCCTGTCGGCGATCTCGATCGGTGGCGTATCAGCCCATCATTCCTACTTGCTCACAGTCCAACAGTTGCATGCCGGGTTGACCAAGGCGCCCGCGATGTCACAGAAGGGCTTCGTCTTGATCGATGTCCGATCTGCGGAAGAACATATGACAGGATACATTCCCGGAACCGATCTGAACATCGACTTCAGAGAAATTCAAGTTCGGCATCGGGACATCGGGGCCCGGCTGGAGGACCATCTGGTTGTCTATTGCCAGTCCGGCCATCGAGGCAACATTGCGGCAGAAGCGCTGGCCGATCTGGGGTATCGTCATGTCTACAACGTCACCGGTAGCATGAATGCCTGGCTTGCAGCAGGCTTTCCGGTTGAATCGGGGCGCCGCTAGCAGGATGCTGAACAAGTTCGCCAGCCTGGCTTGTTTATTTGATTGAACAAGACCAACTCATGAACTAAACCAACCAGATAGACCAGATGAACCAGACAAACCAACAGAGTTTTTCCGCAGCCTGCTAGTTTGATTGTCCTCTCCACGATCTCATATGTCCTAGCGAGTCTTGGGGCCTGGCTGCTCTCGACGCGGGCTGATCCCAACCACGGCTGGAAGTCCGATGTGGGTTGAGGTGCTGCCTTCTAACAGGGGTATCCAGGTATGGACCCCGGCCATCTTAGACGTGGCCTGTCTGAGCGCAGGGCTGACGGCGATATCGGAAGAGGACCCTCCATCCATAGCCATAACCTGGCGTAGGGAGGGAAAGGCGTCCCTCAGACATTCTCCGAGAGCATGGAGTGACACCACTTCCGTGGTCTTGAGGACTAGGAGATGCCCATTGTCCTGTTCTGCGACGAGGGTCTGATGTGCGCGTTTCCCGGTTTGGCGCACACGGACCTTACCTGTCCGGTCAAGGAGCATGAGGGATTGTGCCACTTCTCGATAGGGAGGTTTCCGCTCGTCGAAGGTGTCAAAGGTCAGGTCCAAAATCCCTGCGCGGCGTGAACGATCCTCCGCCGGTTCTGCCACAAACAGTCCCATCCAGGTGGTGTGCTGCTTGCTCCCCAGCGAGTGGCCGTTTCCATAGAGCAGTCCGAGATACGCATAATTCTCGCGGAAGAGCCCGGCATTGAAGACCAGGTCGTGACCGGTTCGTTCTTGCCATTGGCGAATATCGAGGGGATCCGAGAGACCGTCTTGCTGGTAGTAGTGCACGGAAAAGCGATGGCGATCGGGATCGATCTCGACGGCGAGCAACGGCGCGACGTCCGGGCATTGTGTGTGAGGATTCCAGACGGAAATGGATAAACCCTCTCCGAGTTGATCCCCTGTGAAGGTCTGAGCCGTCGTCGAGGCTCCGCTGAACAGGACGAAGACGATACCCAGGAGACAACAGGCGGCAGGGGCGAAAGGGAGGGACCAGTGGAAGCTATTGTCCTGCACCATAGTGTCTCAGGGGCAAGTATAGAGAGAGCTGATACGGAGCGTCAAATCGTTCGTGGAAGAGGGGCAACGGCTGCGACGAGAGCCTCGCACGCTCAGTGCGGGGTTTGGGGGGGTGTTGATGGGGAGGAGCTGCCGGTCTTGTCTGATGGCGTGCTGACATCGAGCAGAGTGCGGACTGCGCGGGCGAGGACCTCAGGCGTGAAGGGTTTTTGCAAAAAGCTGCTCGTGCCCTCCTCTTGTCCGGCCATAATACCAACGTCATCCATATACCCAGATATGAACAGGGTTCGTAAATCCGGCTTGATGACGGAGAGATGCTGTGCCAGTTCACGCCCACCCATGCCCGGCATGACGACGTCGGTCAGGAGAAGTTGCAATGATCCTGCTTGTTGTGTTGCCAGCAAGCAGGCTTCGACCCCGTTCTTGGCTTCTATGACCCGGTAGCCCAGCTTCCGCAGTTCGTCCCGGATGAGTGTACGTACGGTTGATTCATCTTCCACCAAGAGAATCGTTTCCGTGCCTTTCTGAGTCTGTCCCAAGGGCTTGCTCGGCGCGGTAGTGAGGATGTCGGACTCGACGCTCGGGAAATACAGGTCGAAGCGCGTGCCGTGACCCACTCGGCTGGTGACGTCGATGGCACCACCGCTTTGGGTGACAATCCCAAACACTGTGGAGAGGCCCAGACCGGTGCCCTTTCCCTCTTCCTTCGTGGTGAAGAATGGTTCAAAGATATGGGACTGTGTCTTGCGGTCCATGCCACAGCCGGTATCGCTGACGGACAACCGGACATAGTTGCCTGGCGGCAAGGGGGTGACCTGGTAGACCGGACTGCGGGTCAGTCCGACCTGGGCCGTTTCGATCGTGAGCGTCCCACCCTTCGGCATGGCATCCCGTGCATTGACGACGAGATTGGCCAGGACCTGTTCAAGCTGGGCTTGGTCGGCACGCAGCCGCCCGTTCGTCGGATCGAGTTTCGTGACGAGCTGGATGTCCTCGCCGATGAGGCGGCGCAGGAGACTTTCCAGACTCGTGACAGCGGTATTGAGCGACAGAATTTTGGGGTCCAGCGATTGTTTGCTGCTGAACGTGAGCAGTTGTCGGATCAGCGTTGCGGCCTTTTCGCCGGCCTTCAGTGTTTCTTCGGTCTTTCCGCGAAGGGGGTGTTGGGGGCCAAGTTCCTTCAAGAGGACTTGGCTGTAGCCCATGATGACGGTCAGGAGATTGTTGAAGTCATGCGCGATCCCTCCGGCCAACCGGCCAACCGCTTCCATCTTTTGGGAATGCCGAAACTGTTTCTCGCTCTGCCGAAGGGCCTCTTCCGCCCGTTTCCGTTCGGCGCGGTCATCGAGCTCACGGAGTGCACGCTGGACTGAAGGCACCAGTCGTCCGAGCCGTTGCTTGAGCACATAGTCCGTCGCGCCTTGATGCATGGCGTCGATGGCCAGTTCCTCTCCGATGGTGGCCGAGACGAAGAGAAAGGGCACGTCGGGACAGTGCTGGCGTGCCAAGGTGAGCGCCGTCATGCCGTCGAAGCCAGGGATCGAATAGTCTGCCAGGATGAGGTCCATCCGGCCCTCCTTGAGGGCCGCCACGAAGGCCTGGCGCGTGTCGACGAGTTGTGCCTGACAAGGGATGTTGCCTTCCATCAGGGTGGTCGTAATGAGCTCCGCGTCGACCGGATCGTCCTCGAGATGAAGTAGGCGGAGCGGGGTTTTCACAGGTCCTTTGTGGGAGGCTACTTGAGTGGGTCAGAGCCTTCGGGGGGCGGCTCGTTGATCACACCCCAAAAAACACCGAGCTCTTTCACGGCCGCGATGAACTGCTGAAACTCAACCGGCTTCACCACGTAGGCGTTCGCGCCCAACGCATAGCTTTGGGCTAAATCGCGTTCCTCGCGCGAGGACGTGAGCATGACGACGGGAATTGGTTTCAGGTTCACGTCGTTCTTAATCGTTCTCAAGACCTCGAGCCCGTCGATTTTTGGCATCTTGAGATCCAGGAACACGACGACGGGATTACCCTGCTGCCTGGAGGCAAAGATTCCGCGACAATAGAGGTAGTCGAGGACTTCAGCTCCGTCGTGGCAGACCACCACTTTGTCGGCGATATGATGTTCTTCCATGGCGGCGAGCGCAAGCTCGGCGTCACGCGGGTTATCTTCCGCGAGCAGGATGGGTTTGACCGTGGTCATTTGAGAGACCTCGCGAGCGGGAGCGAAAAGTAGAAGGTGGCCCCTTGGTCCACTGCGCCTTCGGCCCAGGTCCGTCCACCATGCCGATGGATGATTCGGCGGACGTTTGCGAGACCAATGCCGGTGCCTTCAAACTCGTCGTTCCGATGGAGGCGCTGAAAGACGCCGAATAACTTGTTCACATACTGCATATCGAATCCCACCCCATTATCACGAACGAACACCTCAGCTTCACCGGAGTTTCGCCTAACGGCGCCGATCTCGATCTTGGTCTCCGGCCTCGTGGCTGTGAATTTCAGCGCATTGGAGATCAGATTCACGAAGACCTGGCGCAACATCGCCGGATCTCCCGACACGTTAGGTAATGGATGTATTGTCCAGGAGATTGTCCGCTCTTGCAAGTCAAGACGTAAATCGTGAAGGACGGTCTTGACGAGTTGATCCAAGTTGACCGTTGTGCGGAGCATGTCCTGGCGACCCATACGGGAAAAGACGAGTAGGTCGTCGATCAGTTGTCCCATCTGCTTCGCGGAGTCTGAAATCGTCTGCAGATAGCGGCGCGCTTTGTCGTTGAGCGCCTCACCGGCCGCTTTGGACAACAGGGCCGCATACCCGTCGATATGACGGAGCGGGGCGCGCAGGTCATGCGACACGGAATAGCTGAAGGCTTCTAATTCTTTATTGGCGGCTTGGAGCAGCTCGCCCCGGCTCTGCAACTCCGTGGCCACGCGGCGTCGCTCGGCGACGTCGTGGTGGATCAAAAAATATACGGAGGCCAAGAGGAGCAATTGCAGGAAGGCGCCGAGTCCGAGCAAGGCGATCGTATTTTTCGTGCTTCCAGTGGATTGCGCCACGCGGTCATACAGTGCCCGTTGTTCGGCCGTGTCGAGCTCCGTCATCAGGCGCTGGATTCCCTCGATCTCGTTTTTTGCCGCTCCGGCGAGTGCGAGGTGGCGAACGCCTTCATAGCCATGCTTCTCACGTAGGGCGATGGCTCCTGCCTCTGCAGCCAATTGGCTGGCGATGAGCTGTTCGAGTGTCGCCACGCGGGCCTGTTGTTCTGCTCTCTCGTTCGTCAGGCTCCTGAGATAGCGAAGGTATTCTGGCATTTGTTCGACCACGGTCCGGTAGGATGTGAGGTATGACTCATCGCCGGTGACGAGATAACGCCGATGGCCACTCTCAGCAGCGCCGAGGGCTTCTCCGACTGAACCGAGCAGCTGCACCAATTCGTGGCTCTTGGTATCGAGCCGGCTATTCTCGATCAAGACGGCTGTGTTGCGGTAGGAAATGGCACTGATGACCACAATGCCGGCAAAGACGAGCCCAAACCCCGCTAGAACGCGTCGCTCGATCGACCAATGGGTGAACCACTCCATGCGTCCGCCGGTTTGGGGGGTCGGTGCAGGACTGCTGTCGGGAACCGGTTCCGATCGAACAGGTGCGGGCGTGGCTGGACGTTCCTGCGAGACGGATTCCATGGTTCAGGTGTGTATGGGCGTGGGGCTGTAAGCCAATGTCAAGGAAACTGTACCCTCCTCCGGAAGACCCTGCAAGAAATATTTTAGAAGAATACTCGCTGGATACTGTGGAACCGTCCCCGGTGGCCTTAGCCGCCGAAGGGGATAACGGCCGGAGGAACGGGAAGGGATGCGGTTGGGTCAGCCAAGTTTGAAAACATCAAGAGGGCAGAGACAACCCAGTCGGTGACGGGTTGCGGATAGATGCCGATCGTGAGTGTGCCGGCGAGACAGACATAGAGCACCACTTTAATCGGGCCCGAAATCTTAAGCGGTGACCGGTCGTGGGGTTCGCTGATGTACATCTTCTTCACGACGATGAGGTAGTAGTACATGGAAATGACGATGTTGATGAGCCCGACAGTGATGAGCACGTAGAGCCCTTCCTTTATGGCCGCGACAAAGATGTACAGTTTGCCGATGAATCCGGCCAGCGGGGGCACTCCGGCCAGCGACAAGAGGAAAATCAGCATCGAAAAGGCAAGAAATGGCGACCGGCGGCCCAGGCCGCTGTAGTCGTCGACCTCTTCACTGCCGATGGCTTCGCTGACGGCGATAACGATGGCCCAGGCGCCGATATTGGCGAACAGATAGGTCAGGAGGTAGAACAACATCGCGTCGCTGCCCATCTTCGTCCCGGTCGCAAGACCGATCAGCAAGTTGCCGATCTGGGCGATACCGGAATAGGCCAAAAGCCGTTTCATGTTCTTTTGGGCAATGGCCACGATGTTGCCGTAGGTCATGGACAAGATTGACACGGCGACAATAAAGAGGGCCCAGATCGGCTTAAAGGTCGCCAAGGCGACGAAGAACATTCTTATGAGGATGGCAAAGGCCGCTGCCTTGGGTGCGATCGAGAGGAACGCCGTCACGGGTGTCGGGGCTCCATGATACGTGTCTGGAATCCACGAGTGGAAGGGCACGGCGCCGATTTTGAAACCTAATGCGCCAAAAATAAGCAGGAAGCCAATGACCAATCCTGGTGTGGCCTGTGCCGCCTGCATATCGGAAAACACCAGTTTGCCTGTTTCTCCGTAGACCAGGCTGATGCCATAGGCCAGGAGGCCTGCGGCGAAGATGCCCAGGATGAAAAACTTGATGCCCGCTTCGTTCGAGGCCGTGTCCTCGCGGAGGTACGCTACGAGGACATAGAATCCGATGGTGGAAAATTCCAGGGCGACGAAGACAGACAGCAGGTCGTTTGCGGAAGCCATAAACATCATTCCGAGGGCTGACATGACGACCAGGAAATAATATTCCCCGCGGAAGAACTTGAATCGATGGATGTAATCGATTGAAGCCAGAATGACGAGGATCGTCGACCCGACGATGAACATTTTGAAGAATAGGGCCATCCGGTCAAGGGCGAACATGTTCGCGAAGAGGGTTCCGGTGATGCCGGCGATATCGAACCAGGCCAGGCAGCCGAGGGTGGCGACGAGCCCGGCGATGCTGAAATAGGCTAATTGTTCGTTGGGCAGCCGAGGGAACGAGAAATCAATGATCAGGATGAGACACAACCAGGACGTGAGCAGAATCTCCGGTAACAGCAAGAGGAGATCGGAGGGAGAGATGGTGAGGGCGAAGGTCATTCGAGCCCTCGTGAGGAGTGAGGAGTGAGGGGTGAGGGGTTGCTCGTCAAGAGCGGAGCATCGGGCGTCTCCGGAGGATCCATCGTTTCACGTTTCACGTCTAACGTTTCACGATTGAGAGAGGCCACCGGCACGACGCGGATGATCTTCGAGATCAAGGGATCGACGCCCGACCGCACCACATTATAGAGGTGCATGGGGAAGAAAAAGAACCCGACGCTGACGGTGATCATGATCAGGAGCGGAAGACGATCAACCAGGGAGACGGCGTCGTGCGCGTGGCTGTACTTCTGGTCCATGGGTCCGTAGAAGAGCCCGCGCATCATTTTGAACAGGTAGGCCAAGGTCAAGACGATGCCGACCACGGCCACGATGACTTGGAACGGGTACTTGTTCCAACTGCCGACGATGATCATGACTTCGGCGATGAAGTTCACGGTGCCGGGCACGCCGATCGAGGCCATGCAAGCCACTACGAAACAGCCGGTGATAAACGGCATGCGATTCGAGAGCCCGCCGAGCGCGGGAATGTCGCGGGAATGTGTCTGATCGTACACCCATCCGGCCATGGCGAAGAGCATGCCCGTGGCCATGGCGTGGGCGAACATATACATCACCGCGCCGGTCAGGCTGATGTAGTCCAAGGCTGCCATACCTAAGAAGACATAGCCCATGTGACTCGAACTGGAATACCCGATGACGTACTTTGTATCTTTGGCGTAGAACGCCACGAACCCGCCATACACGATACTGAACATGCAGAGCACGGCCGCGATGGGCATGAGTTCTCTGGTGGTCTCCGGCAAAATCTCAAATGCCACCCGGATGATGGAAAAATGGCCGAGCTTCATCAGCACACCCGCGTGCAACATGCTCGTGGCGGCCGGCGCGGCTGCGTGGCCCACGGGAGACCAGGAGTGCAGCGGCCACAGCGGAGCGATCGAGGCAAAGCCGAAGAAGATCAGGAGCCAAATGATCTTGTCCAGCGTGGTGCCCAGGACCGGGATGTTCATCAACTTGGCCTGTTCACGCAGGACCAGAATGTCGAAGGTATTGAGCCCCGAGAACTTGTAGATCAGCAAGATGCCCATCAGCGCCGCGACGGCAAAGGCCGAGAGGAAGAGCACCAGTTTCATCGCCGCGTATTCTTTACTGTTGGAGCCGAAGTTGAAGATGAACCCGACCGAGTCCCGTTTTTTGAGGCCTTCCGGATCCGTCATCTCGTTGTATTGTTTCGTATGGCTTCCCCACATGCCCAACAGGAGATACATGGGGATCACGGACAATTCGTAGAAGAAGAAGAGAAAGAACAGATCCAACGACATGAAGACGCCGATCGTGGCGGCGGCGAGGATGAGCAGCCAGATATAGAATTCTTTCGTCCGATCCTTGATGTGCCAGGAGACGAAAATTCCTGCGAACAACAAGATGCCCGATGCCAGCACCAGCGGGGTCCCGATCCCATCCACTCCGAGGTGAAGTGAGATGCCTAGCTGCTGAGACCATTCGAATCGTTGGACGAATTGGAATCCCCCCTTCACGTGATCGTAGGCGAAGAACAGGTAGAGTGAGGCAAGTAGGCTGACCAAGGCCGCTCCCGCGGCAATGCCTCGCACGAGCATCGCTTGCCGGTTGGAGACGAAGATCAGCGCAATGGCCCCCATGAAAGGGGCAAACAAGATGTAGAGCAGTGCGTAGTCACCCATACGAATTAATCCACCCTTACCGGCTGTTTGGACTCGACCGACGCCACGGTTCCCCGTTCCAGGCGATCGACCAACGCCTGCACCGACCCGTTCATCATTCTCAAGAAGGGAGCGGGATAGAGGCCAATCCAGAGGATCATCACCGACAAGGCCGACGCGATGAGGATTTCACGGGGCTGCAGATCACGAATGGAGTCCTTGACGGCCTTGCCGAGCGGTCCCAGCATCGCCCGCTCGTAGTACCAGAGAAAATAGGCCGCGCTGAAGATGACGCCGGTGACCGCGATCCCACCGTATAGCCAACTGGCCTTGAAGGTTCCCAAGAGGATGAGGAATTCACCGATGAAGCCATTGGTGCCGGGCAAGCCGATTGACGCCAGCCCGATGAACAAGAAAAAACTTGCGAGCAAGGGGGTCTGTTTGGCCATGCCGCCGAATGAGCCAAGCTGAGTGCTCTGTTGCCGTGAGTAGAGAAAACCCGCGATGAAGAATAAACCCGCCGTACTGAATCCCAGGTTGATCATGGTGAGCAGGCTGCCTTGGAGCCCCTGATAATTCAGGGCGAATAGACCGATCACCACGAACCCGAGGTGGCTGATGCTGCTGAACGCGAGGAGTCGGCGGAAATCTTGCTGGACCAGCGCCATGATGGCCCCATAGAGAATCGCGGTCACTCCTAACGCCATGATGACCGTGACGACGGTCTCGCTTCTCGATGCGTCCGGGAGCAACGGAATGCTAAACCGGATGAAGCCGAACGTCCCGAGCTTCAGCCCGGCCAGCACCACCGCCATGCCAATGGGGCCTTCGAAGAGGGCATCCGGGAGCCAGGTGTGGAAGGGGAACACCGGGGCCTTGAACGCGAAGCCGAGGAACAACAGCCAAAAAATGAGGATCTGTTGGCCGAGCGGGATCGGGACGGAGAGCAGTTCCAACAAGTCAAACGAGTAGGTCGGCTCCATATGGCGCAGCGTCGCCCACTGGTGATAATTGATGTCCAAGAGGGCGATGCCCACCAACATGAAGACGCTGTCTAGCAAGGTATAGAGCACGAATTTCAGTGCTGCGTAGTGCCGCTCCGGTCCTCCGCCCCAGAGTTTGATCAGAAAGTAACTGGGGATGAGCATGAGTTCCCAAAAGACGAAGAAGAGGATCAGGTCGAGGGAGAGGAAGACCCCCATCGTGGTCGTTTCCAGGGCAAGGAGCGCCATCATGTAGAGCTTCACTTGATGGCGTACGGTGTCCCAGGAATAGATGACGATCAGTACCGTGAGGAATGCTGTGAGCCCAACGAAGAGGACACTGATCCCATCAACCGCGAGGTGGTAGCTGACTCCGAGGGCGGGAATCCACGGCACGTGTTCGGAAAACTGCATGGCAGACGATTCGGGAATGAAGCGTAAGAGTACGAATACGGTGAGGGCCAACTCCAAGAGCGCAATTGTCAAGGCGGAGGTCCGTACCATGTCCTCGTCGTCGAACAGCCACAGGACAACGGCCCCGATGACGGGGAGAAACAGAATACAGGTGAGAATTGGAAACGTTGACGCCAGTTCTTCTAACATCACAGTGCTTTATAGTTGCATGATGAGCTGAATAATGACCGCTAGCAGGAAGAGCCCTGCCACAATGACGGCGGCATAATGATGCACCAGCCCGCTCTGCAGTTGCCGCCACTGGCGGGCGGCAAGATGATTGCCGTACCCGATTACGTTAAGGCCGCTGTAGATCACGTATTTCTCCATCAGGTCGCCCCGGCCGCGCCCAAATCGGCTAGCTGCGCGACGGCGCGCACGAGGCCGTCGATCACGTTGCGGTCGAACCAATCGAGCAGCAGCCCCAACTTCTTGGTCGGCTCCACAAACAACAAGTCATAGAGCTCATCGACGTAATACTTGTTGAGCAGGATCCTGTAGGCCGCCTGAAACTTTGCGGCCAGATGATCCGGCGCCGAGAGATTCACACTATAAAAATAGTGCGCGAGTCCCCAGCCCAACAATGCAATCCCTGTGGCAAACATCATGAGCATGAGCACGAGTCCGGTGCCCACGGCATGCTCCTCTCCCGTGCCCGCGACCGGTGCCAGGAATTGATGGAGCCAGCCATGTTCAGGTGGAAACCCCAGGAACCCACCGACAATGGACAACACACCTAACGCCATTAACGGGACGACCATCACCATCGGGGACTCATGTACATGTTCTTCCGTATGATGGTCCATGCGAGACCTGCCATAAAAGGTGAGATAGACCAGGCGGAACATATAGAAGGAGGTCAATAGCGCGCCGATGGCAGCCATGCCATATAGCAGATAGTGATGATGCGTGAAGGCATGGGCCAGGATTTCATCTTTACTCCAGAAGCCTGCTAACGGCGGAATGCCCGCAATGGCGATCGTGCCAATCAGAAACAGTCGATAGGTCCATGGGATTTTTGAGCTGAGGCCGCCCATCTTTCGAATGTCTTGCTCGCCCGAGAGTGCGTGGATCACCGATCCGGCTGAGAGGAACAAGAGGGCCTTGAAGAAGGCATGGGTCATGAGATGAAAGATCCCGGCGGTGAACGCGCCGACCCCGCAGGCGAGAAACATGTACCCCAGCTGGGAGACGGTGGAGTAGGCCA
>JAQBES010000032.1:0-13261 GCA_032123755.1 Nitrospirota bacterium | reverse complement strand
CTCCACCAGCAGCATAAATTTGAGGTCGTCCGGCAACCCGGCATCGGCCAGCTGCTTTTCGGCAGGAGGGAAACAGCGTCCGGTGCGTTTGGCGAGGATGATACTTTCGCCCTGGTCTTCTAAGAATTGATAGAACTCATACTCAATGCGTTCACGAACCTGCCAGTTATCGAGCGGGACTGGTTGGCCAGCAAAGGTCAACTTGTCAGGCAGCTTGAATGAACTAAGGAAGTAGCGCTCTCCCTCCCGTTTGATTTCCGGAAGAATGACGAGGCGGTCCTCCGGCTCCTCTGGGCTCTCAAGGGGGTCGATCAGGATCAGCTCCTGCTCTGGTTCTCCATTGGCCCCAGACCGAGTCGCACTCTCCTTCGCCTCAGAATGTTCAGGTTGCGGCTGTGCTCCTGTCGCAATCGGAAGCGTGACCACCATCCACAACCCACTAAGCACCAGTGCTCGTCGAAGCCACGTCGTCATGCCAATCCGATCTCCTATTACGGGATGAACACCCCAACTTTGAATGCTGATGCTAGCAGTATGGCTAGGGTCCGGCAAGCATGATCGACTTTTTGATTCGTGTTAGACTGCCAGGGTCTATGCGTGCATTGACCCTCCTCAACGATCGCATCACCCACTGCACCGCCTGTCTACGTCTCGTCACCTATCGGGAAACGATTGCTGCAGAGAAGCGGAAGCAGTTTGAGGACTGGACCTACTGGGGGCGTCCAGTTCCCGGGTTTGGAGACTCGCACGCCCGCCTCTACGTACTCGGGCTGGCACCAGCCGCCCACGGCGGCAACCGAACCGGACGAGTATTTACAGGCGACCGCAGCGGGGACTGGTTGTATGACGCCTTACATCGATTTGGCTTCGCCAACCAACCCAGCTCTCATCACCGGGATGACGGTCTGAAGTTATCGGATTGTTACATTGGCGCCACCGTCCGTTGTGCGCCGCCCGATAATAAACCGGCCCCCGAAGAATTCAAGGCCTGCCGCCCCTATCTGCGGGAAGAAGTCCGGTTATTACGGAAGATCCGAGTGGTTGTGGCACTGGGCAAGATTGCGTTCGATCACTACTTGAAAGCCTGTCGCGATGAAGGGTTGGAACTTCCCTCACCGCTCCCGAAATTTTCCCATGGAATCGTACTGGCCCTTCCGTGGGGCATGACACTGATCGGCTCATACCATCCGAGCCAGCAAAATACCTTCACAGGAATACTGACCAGGCCGATGTTTCACCATATCTTTGCAACCGCTCGACAACGACTTGCCGAGCCGGAACGCACACGAGCCGGTCAATAGGCCTTACTTCTTGGCTTGCCCCTCCCAGTCCGCCAGAAACTTCTTGAGTCCGCTATCCGTCAGCGGATGTTTCACCATCTGCTGAAAAATCGAGAAGGGCATCGTACAGATATGCCCACCAGCTAGCGCAGCCTCGACTACGTGCTGAGGATGGCGCACGCTGGCCACCAGCACCTGTGTTTTAAAGTCGTAATTGCGGTAGATGGTCAGGATCTGGCGGATCAATTCCATCCCGTTTGAACTGATGTCGTCAAGCCGACCGATGAAAGGTGAAACGCACCAGGCACCGGCTTTTGCTGCAAGGAGCGCCTGGGTTGGAGAAAAGCACAATGTGACATTCACTTTGATGCCCTCGGCAGCCATTCTCTTGGTGGCCTTCAATCCCTCCGCAATCAAAGGCACCTTCACGACGATGTTCTTATGGATCTTCGCAAGCTCCTTCCCCTCCTTCACCATGGCATCGGCTTCGAGGCTGACGACTTCTGCACTGATCGGCCCATCCACAATGTTGCAAATCTCGACAAGGACGTCACGAAATACGCGGCCTTCTTTCGCCACGAGCGAGGGGTTCGTCGTAACACCGTCGAGAAGTCCCCAACTGGCGGCTTCCTGAATTTCTTTCACGCTTGCCGTATCAAGATAGAATTTCATGGGCTTGTCCTTTCATGTCGGGATGAGAAATCCTTGCGATCAATTCGTTATCGGTTCTTCTATGAAGAACTCAACCTGGCTGCAATCTTCTACTGGCATCCGCCAGTTTGACAGGTCTCTGCATGGCAGTTAAGATTCGATCGTCAACCGCCCGCCGGTTGATGCGTTGACCGAAACATACGACGAGGAGACCCGCTATGAGACGATCTGCCTGGCTACTGTCATGTTTCCTGCTCCTGACTGCCTGCGGCGGCAGTAACCCCTACCTTGAACAGTCGCTCAAACCGGCCGAGCTTCAAGGCAAAGACAAGGCCTGGTTTGAAAAGAACTGGGGAGCGCCGAGCGGCAAGGCCCTGAGATTTTTTGGTGGCGAAACCTGGACCTACTATCGCATCGCCGGAGGAAAGTCCGGTCCACCCCTCTTCAACTTCTCGCCCAATCAGTGCCAGATCACGCTCAAGTTCGACAAAGAAGAGAAACTCTCCGACTATAGTTACTCGGGCTGTTAACCGGCGAGCTGTTCCTGGAACTTGTGTGCGCACGATCGGCTGCAAAAGTAATACGTCTGCCCCCCGATATCTTCCGTTATCGCCGCTCCCCTTGGAACAAATACCTTGCAGACTGGATCCTGCACCATGTGGTTCTTGCCAGGAGGGAGACGGTCAGGCTCACCCCGCCCTTTGAAATCTCTCAGGGCACGCCGGAGGAGGAAATACAACACTATAAGTAGTCCGAAAATGAGGATAATTCTATACATATTGGGGGATTATTCCCGATACCACAATCCTATGGGACGGCACCACCACTGTCAAGGACTCCATAATCAGGACTCCATAATCTGTTCTGGCTGATAAACTAATGGATTCCCATTCCTACCATCCGCTCAAACGGCCTATCTGTATAGGGGAGGGAAGGCCTATTTCCCCAAAGGACCCAGTACTTCAGATGGATATGCTTCCATTTTCTTGTATGCTAGATTGCCAATATGACGATTTGCGATAAATGCCGCGGGGCGATGTTGCCGGAACGGGCAGTGGATCTGAACGCAGGGCTTGCGATCACAGTGTTTGCGTGTTTGAATTGTGGTCGTCGGAAATCAGCGGACCAGGAACCTCGGCCTATTACCGCGAGACATTAACCGCGCTATGACAGAACCGACACCGCTCACGTACGACGAGCATAAGGCAGCGGAAGCCGCTTTCCTTGGGTATCCGCCTAATGCTGAGTGGACGGATTCCGCCCAGAAAATATATACCCGCCTGTCCGCCTCGATCCCCACAGGGGAAACCTCTGCTCGCAACTTCGCACCCAAACGGGACTTGTCCCGCGCCACACGATAGTCGCTCCCGCAGCTCTCCAACTTCCTGGTTGATGTGAATCAGACGGCGCTTCAACAGAGAATCTGTCACACCGCAGATGATTGCCTGTCAAATTCACGATATGGGGGACCGGAACAGGTAAGGAGAACTATCGGAGACCCAGTACATCCATCATGTCGTAGAGGCCTGGAGGCTGCTGAACCACCCACTGAGCGGCACGCAAGGCGCCTCCCGCGAAGGTATCTCGGCTACTCGCTCGATGTGTCACTTCAATGCGTTCACCCATTCCGCCAAAGAGAATCGTATGGTCGCCAACAATGTCGCCGGCACGAATGGTTTGAATCCCGATCTCACCTTTTTTCCGTTCCCCGATGAGACCTTTTCTGGCATAGACGCCGACCTGATCCAGATCGCGGCTCACAGCTTTCGCTAAGACTTCTGCAATCTTGAGCGCCGTCCCGCTCGGCGCATCTTTTTTCAGACGATGATGGGCTTCAATCACCTCAATGTCATATTCGTCCCCCAGCGTTTTCGCCATCTCGCTGATGACTTTGTAGATCAGATTGACACCCACGCTCATGTTGGGGGACAACACGCAGGGAACTTGGCACGCAAGCGATTTCAGCTCTTCGAGCTGGGGAGAGGAAAACCCCGTCGTGCCGATTACCATGGCTCGTCGATGTTGAGCCACTGTGCGTAAGTGTTGCACGGTCGCTTCAGGAGCGGAGAAATCGACGACCACTTCTCCTCTGTCAAGGAGCGCTGCGAAATCGTCGGTAATCAAAAGACCCGCACGGCCACAGCCCGCCGTCTCCCCGGCATCGTCACCCACAGCGTGATGGCCCTTCCCTTCTATCGCGCCGGACAGCGTCAAGGCGGTCGAATCTTTGATAAGGGCAACCAGCCGACAGCCCATGCGACCGGCAGCCCCTGCGACAACGACGTTGATCATCCGAAACCTTACCCCTTACGCCTCACACTAAATGAGGCCTGCGTCCTTTAAGGCGCGCGTGAGTTGGTCCTTCGTCTCGGTCGCCATGGCACAGAGCGGAAGCCGCAACTCCGGATCGATTTTCCCCATCATGCCTAACGCGGTTTTCACTGGAATCGGATTGGTCTCGTAAAAAAGCGCGCTGAAAAGCGGCGACAATGCGAAATGAATCCGGCGCGCCTCGTCGATGCGTCCGCTCATGAAGGCCTTGACCAATTGTGCCATCTCGGATGGAACGACGTTCGATGTCACGCTAATGACCCCTTTCCCTCCCACTGCCATCATCGGCAACGTCAGGGCATCATCTCCCGCCAGTACCGTCATCCTATCTCCACACATACGCGCAACCTCAGAGGCCTGTTGGACTGACCCACTGCCCTCTTTGATCCCGACAATGCACTGTAACCCACAAAGCCTCGCGACAGTGGATGGCAACATGTTCACACCGGTTCGCCCCGGAATGTTATACAGAAGTTGCGGAAGATCCACCGACTCCGCGATCAATTTGTAATGACGGTACAGACCCTCTTGCGTCGGCTTGTTGTAATAGGGCGTAATGATCAGCGCCCCATCGGCCCCTGCCTGCTTGGCGTGTTTCGTGAGGGACACCGCTTCTTCCGTGCTATTGGAACCGGTCCCGGCAATCACGGGGACGCGTCGGTTGACCACCTCGACGGTCAACTCGACCACGCGGTGGTGCTCCTGGTGCGTGAGGGTGGCAGATTCGCCGGTGGTGCCACAGGGCACAATCCCGTTCGTTCCGTTGGCAATTTGCCATTCTATGAGGTCTCCGAAGGCCCGCTCATCAACCTTGCCATTCCTGAATGGGGTCACAATGGCAAGCAATGCACCTGTAAACATGTAACTCCTTCGTCGACGCCGCGTCCGTTGCGCCCACTCCTCAGTCGAGAAATGCCGGAATCGTTTCGCCCTTCACCAAATCGTCGTAGGTCTCCCTGGTCTTGATGACGTGGATCTCCCCGTCTTTGATCAGAACTTCCGGTACCCGTGGCCGTGAATTATAATTGGAGGCCATCACAAATCCATAGGCCCCCGCACTCATCACCGCCAGCATGTCACCCGGATTGACCTCCGGCAGTGACCGGTCCTTCGCCAGAAAGTCACCCGACTCACAGACCGGACCCACCACATCCACATTATGCTTGGGCCGCTGCAACACCGCCTCGGACAAGGGGCGAATTTCGTGATAGGCCCCGTAGAGGCTCGGTCTGATCAGGTCATTCATCGCCGCATCGACGATGATAAACCGCTTCGCTTCGCCGTCCTTCCGATACAAGACTTTCGTCACAAGAATGCCGGCGTTGCCGACGATGACGCGACCCGGCTCCATGATGAGGGTCACATTCAAATCCTTCAGAAGCGGCGACACGGCATCTGCAAGGTCCTGCGGCAGCGGTGGCGTTTCGTCCGAGTAGGTAATGCCAAGGCCGCCACCGATATTGACGTACCGGATGTTGATACCCTGGGCCTTCAAGGCTTCGACCAGCTTCACCACCTTCTTCACCGCCTCGACGAACGGCGTGACTTCCGTCAACTGCGACCCGATATGCTTATGAACCCCGACGACTTCGATGTTGGAAAGCGAGGAAGCCAGCGTGAACTCTTCAAGCGCCCGATCGGCGGCGATCCCGAACTTGCTCTTCTTGAGACCGGTCGAAATGTAGGGGTGTGTTTTCGGATCGATGTCTGGATTGATGCGCAGGGCGACCCTCGCCTTGGTCCCGACGGAAGCCGCCACCTCATTAATCGCCTGCAGCTCAGCCGAAGACTCGACATTGAACATGAGGATATCGGCCTTCAAGGCCTCGTGGATCTCCTCAGAGTTCTTACCGACTCCCGCGAATACGATCTTTGAGGGAGGAACACCCGCCTTAAGCGCTCGAAAGAGTTCCCCGCCGGACACAATATCAACCCCGCTCCCCTCCTTTGCCATGAGACGGAGGATCGCGATATTGGAGTTGGCCTTCATGGCAAACGCAATTACATGGGGCAGGCTCTTGAAGGCCCCATCATATGCCCGGAAATGACGAACGAGAGTCGCGTGGCTATAGATGTAGCAGGGCGTGCCGACCTCTTTCGCAATCCGGCTGACCGGCACCTGTTCGCAATAGAGTTCGCCGTGTCGATACTCAAAATTATGCATCCCGCAAATCTTCATTGAGATGCTCGATACCTACAAGCGAGAAACCCTGCAAGGAGGCCTCGAAAGCATCCTTGAACTTGCGATAGCGGACCTTTACATGCGGAATTGCAAGCTTCATCGCGTCTGAATCCAACAACGCCTTAAGGGCGTCGGGCGTCGCCAGCTTGATGTGTTCGAAGTTGACGATGATGTCCATGCGTGCCTGATTGGCCGCTTCCTTGAGCCGCTTAATTAATTCCAGGGCATTCAGGCGATCGAGGGTGCCATCAAGGTCCACGAACAGAGCGGCAAACTTGTCATGCCGCTTAGCCTTGATATGGAACGTCAATTGTTGTGCCGAAAGCGCGTTCGGATCGAAGCGCTGTTTCAGTGCATGCAGCGCGCTAGGAATCAATTGCTCCTTGTCCAACACCGGGAGCTTCGCTTGGAGATTCCTCAACACCCCCGCGAGCGGTGGCACGGACCCTTTGGGGCAGGTTCGCTTGACCAATTTTCGAAACTCTCGATTCATCTCAAACCGCGGAATAAGCCGCTGACTCGTGCCCGACAGCCGTTTCCAGATCGAAGGGATCGAGTAGAATTGGTGATTGGCCCAGTGGAAGCCGTCTTGTAGCTGCTCGGTCGTCATCCGGCTCGGCTGAAATACCACATGCTTGCCGTCGTACTTCGCCCAGTCCTTATCGAAGATGCGACCGTCCTTTTCGAATCGGTCGAACAACGCCGTGCCAGGAAGGGGCGTCAGCACGTTGAAGTACGCCAATTCCACCTGGTTCTTCGTCAAGAAGTCGACGGCCCGTTCGAACACGGTTACATCGTCGCTATCGAATCCGAACACGATCCCGGGATTCACCATGATCCCGTAATCGTGGAACATCTTGATCTCCTGGGAGAACTTCAGGACTCGGTTAAACGGCTTGTTCGTTTCATCCAAAGCGTCTTCATCGAGCGATTCCATGCCGACGAAGACCGACACGCAGCCGCTCTCGGCCGCGAGCTTGACCATCTCCTCGTCGTCAGCCAGGAACATCGTGGCCTGGCAGCCCCATTTGATTTTGAGTGGCTTCAGCGCGGCCCAGAGCTCACGACAATAGGTACGGTTGCTATTGTGCAAGTCATCGACGAACGCGACAATGCTGCCATCCTCGATTCCCACCCGAATCCGAAGCGCGGTGACGAAGGCGCTCCACATCGGTTCGTCTCGCAATCGCTCGACCAGCTCACTGCGAATCCATCGCTGAACATTTCGAAGTTCTGTGACCACTTCCTGCACCGGCCGACGACGCGTGGTCTTTCCGTTAAACGGGGACACGCTACAGAACTCGCAGTCGAAATGGCATCCGCGGGTGGTGAAGCTACACTGTCTCGTCATATACGAGTCGGGGCTCAGCAATTCGACACGGGGACTCTTGTACTTCTCCAGAGAGGGGAACGATGTCATCTTATACATGCGCTGCATCTTCCCCGCCTCATAGTCCGCGACCAACTGCGGCCAGAGATCTTCAGCTTCTCCACAGACGATCGCATCGGCATACCGAAGCGCTTCGTCGGGGCAGTAGGTGGGATGGACGCCCCCCATGACGATCGTCTTACCTCGCTTGCGAAATTCTGTTGCGATCTCGTAGGCGCGAGGGGCATAACAGGTCATAATGGAGAGGCCGACCATGTCACAAGGATAGTCGAAATCGATATCTTGAACCGCTTCATCAACCAGACTTACTTCCCAATTCTCGGGCGTGTAGGCCGCAATCACCGGCAAGCTCAGCTTGGGAAACCACACCGCGCGTCGTTCCGACGCGGTCAACCGATAGGGGTTATTGCGCGGATAGGGATCGACCAGCAATAGCCGCTTGCCTGGTCCGTGCTTAACCATCGGT
Organism: Nitrospirota bacterium; assembly: GCA_032123755.1. GTDB lineage: Bacteria > Nitrospirota > Nitrospiria > Nitrospirales > Nitrospiraceae > Palsa-1315. The sequence goes on along the minus strand of JAQBES010000032.1, from coordinate 4,961 downwards.
GCCTGCCCAACGGACAGACTATGCCGCGTGGGTTGAATAAGTTCCATGAATTGATCCTCCTCACCTCTATCCGGCCATCCATCTGAGGCTGTCTATAAGTTCGTTGAAATGTTCTGAGCGGTGCCCCTGGTTGTCTACGCCGCCTTTTTCGTCGGAGCAGACTGCGGCTCCGCATGCTCGGCCTCGCCGGTCGCGAGAACCTTCGCCATCCCTGCGCAGTCGTTCACGCGCTTGCACAGCCCCTCGCCGTGAAGCCACCGCGGTCCTCAGCAGCCACTGGAGCAACGCATTCCCTCGGCAGTATAGCGTTATCTGGCTACACAGGTCCAGCAGAGGGCGGTTTTAATATTACCTGGTTCCCACCGGTTGCAACGGGGGAAGGTTGACATCCTGCCCCTGTAGCATTGGGTCCGGTTGTGGCTCAGCGGATTCGTCTGCCGCTGCGGCCTCACGCTGTTTCTCTTCGAGCGCCTCTAACTTCTTTTGCCGCTCAATGGTCGGATTCACACCGACACTTTCAGGAGGAACCGGCGATCCCACGATCCCGCAGGCCACCAACATCCCCGTCGTCACACCCGCCACGATGGACATCGCTCCCGACATCCGCACCTTCACGAGAGTATCCGCTCGAGTTCTTTGATGCGTTGTTCCACTCGCGTTCTGGCAGTTCCGCCTATCTGAGATTTCCGATCGATCGCGGCAGTGACCGTCACCCGTAGGAACAGGCCCTTTTCAATTCGCTCGGAAAATGTCCGCAGCTCCTCGAGCGAGAAGTCCGTAAGTTCACGACCTTGATCCAATGCGGCCCGTACCAGCCGGCCCGTGATCGCATGCGCTTCGCGAAAAGGCACTCCTCTGGTCACAAGATAGTCCGCCACCTCCGTGGCCAGCATACCACCACCCTGAACCGCTTGCTTGAGGACGTCCCGATTGACGATGAGTCGGCGCATCAGTTCCGTCAAGACTTCCACCGACGCAATTACGGTATCAAGGGCATCAAAGAGCGCCGGCTTATCCTCCTGAAGATCTCGATTATAGCTTAAGGGTAAGGCCTTGAGTGTCGTCAACAGATTGACCAAATGGCCATAGACACGTCCGGTCTTGCCCCGCACCAATTCCGGTACATCGGGGTTCTTCTTCTGCGGCATCATACTGCTACCGGTACAGAAGGCATCGGGAAGCTCGACGAATTGGAACTCCTGGGACGACCAAATAATCAATTCTTCACTGAGCCGGGACAGGTGCATCATCGTGATCGACAGCGCCGAGGCCACCTCGATTATGAAGTCTCGATCGGACACGGCATCGAGACTGTTTTGCGTCACGGCGGGAAAGCCCAACAGCCCGGCGGTGAACAGGCGATCGACTGGGTAGTTGGTCCCCGCGAGCGCACCGGATCCCAACGGCATGACATTCAAGCGCACCGACGCATCGCGAAACCGCCCCTTGTCCCGCTCGATCATTTCCACATAGGCTAATAGATGATGAGCCAACAGCACAGGCTGGGCACGCTGTAGATGTGTATAGCCTGGCATAGCGACCGTTCGATTCGCCTTGCCCTTCGCCACCAAGACCCGCTGAAAGCTTTCCAGATGCGCCGAGAGCTGACTAAGTTGATCCCGTAAATAGAGCCGGACATCCAGCGCGACCTGGTCATTGCGACTGCGTCCCGTGTGCAGCTTGCCGCCGAGGGGACCGATCAATTCTGTCAATCGGCGTTCAATCGCCATGTGAATATCTTCATCCTCAGGCGCAAAGCGAAAGCGGCCCCGATCCAGCTCCGTCTTCACCGATTCCAAACCCCGCACGATCGTCCTGGTTTCAGAGGTGGTTAACACGCGCGCCTTCCCCAACGTCTTGCAATGGGCGATGCTGCCCTGAATGTCATAGGCATAAAGTCGGCGATCGACCGCCACCGAAACGGTGAAGGCCTCGACAAGACGGTTCGTCTTGTGCCGAAACCGTCCACCCCACGCCTTCTCCCCTGCTGGACGCCGCGGTGAACGTCCGCTCTGTCGCCCCATTACAAAGAAGCCTTTCGCCGTTGGGCTCGAATCGCCAGACGGAGCGCATTCAACCGGATAAAGCCTTCGGCATCCTTTTGCCGATAGACGTCGTCTTCTTCAAACGTCGCAATGTCGAGACGATACAGTGAGTTCTTGGACTTTCGTCCGACTACTGTACTGTTGCCCTTGTATAACTTCACACGCACGGTCCCCGAGACATCCTTTTGCGCCTCATCCATCGTTTTCTGGAGCATCGCTCGTTCCGGGCTAAACCAGTAGCCGTAATAGACCAATTCGGCATAGCGTGGAATCAAACTGTCCCGAAGATGCAGCACCTCGCGATCCATCGTGAGCGACTCGAGCCCCCGATGGGAGGCATGCAGAATTGTCCCGCCCGGTGTTTCATAGACCCCGCGCGACTTCATGCCGACGTACCGATTTTCGACCAGATCGACGCGGCCGATGCCATGTGCGCCACCCAACTTGTTGAGGTGCGCCAACAGCGTGGCTGGACTCATTTTCTTGCCATCAACCGCCACCGGATCGCCACCAACATAGTCGATCTCGATTTCCCGCGGCTTGTCGGGCGCCTGTTCCGGCGACACCGTCATTTGGAAAATTTCATCCGGCGGGGCCTTCCAGGGGTCTTCGAGAATGCCGCCCTCGTAACTCACGTGAAACAAGTTGAGATCCATGCTGTACGGCTTCGCCTTCGTCGCCGTCACGGGAATACCATGCTGCTCGGCATATTCGATCAACTCCCGGCGTGAACGAAAGGTCCAATCACGCCAAGGGGCGATGATTGCGATCTTGGGCTCCAACGCCATGTAGGTCAACTCGAAGCGAACCTGATCGTTGCCCTTTCCCGTCGCTCCATGAGATACGGCATCGGCCCCTTCCTTCTTGGCGATCTCAATCTGCCGACGGGCGATCAGCGGACGGGCGATGGACGTCCCCAATAGATAAGAGCCCTCGTACACCGCATTGGCGCGCAGCATCGGGAACACATAGTCTTTGACAAACACTTCCCGTAGATCCTCAATATAAACACGCTTCACGCCAAGTTTATGCGCCTTAACCTTAACCGCCTTGAGATCTTCCCCCTGGCCCAAATCGGCACAAAAAGCAATGACCTCGCAATCGTAGGTCTCCTGGAGCCACTTCAAGATCACGGAGGTATCGAGCCCTCCTGAATAGGCCAGCACCACTTTCTTAATGACACGACTCATCGTCTCGTTCGACTCCTCTTGCCTAATAGGTTCGTTAAGATGGCTTTCTGCATATGCAGCCGATTCTCCGCCTGGTCGATGATAACCGACTGCGGACCATCCAGCACCTCAGCACTGATTTCTTCACCCCGGTGGGCAGGCAAACAGTGCATGACGATCGCGTCGGGCTTGGCACGATGCAACAGGCGGCTGTTCACTTGATAAGGAGCCAAGACTTTTAGTCTTCGCGCATGCTCCCGCTCGCGTCCCATACTGATCCAGACGTCGGTATAGATGACATCTGCTTCTTTCACCGCGACATTAGGATCGTGCCCGATCTCGATCACCGCGCCGGTTTTTGCGGCCTCTAACCTTGCCCTATCGACAACATGCTGCTCCGGCTGATACCCCGCCGGACAACCGAGGGTGATGGTCATCCCCATCTTCGCCGCCGCCTCGATCAGTGAATTGGCCACATTGTTGCCGTCGCCGATATATGCAATCTTGATTCCCTTCAACCGGCCCTTCTTTTCGCGAATGGTCAGGAGGTCCGAGAGGGCCTGACAAGGATGGCTCAGGTCGGTCAGCCCATTGATCACCGGCATCGTCGCTTCCCGCGCCCATTCCTCCACAATCGAATGGTCATAGGTGCGGATGACGATCGCGTCGAGATAGCATGACAACACGCGCGCCGTATCGGCGACACTTTCTCCGCGCGAGAGCTGGATATCAGCCATGGGCAGAACCAGAGCATGGCCCCCCAGCTGGTTCATGCCTGCTTCGAAAGACACCCGCGTCCTCGTCGACGGTTTCTGGAATAGAAGCCCCAACGTCTTCCCAGGAAGCAGTGGATGAGGAACCCCGCGCCGCTGCCTGTCTTTCAACAGAGCCGCCGAGGCCAGCAAACTCTCCACCTCCACCTTGCTGATGGCCGCAACATCCACGAGGTCTTTCTTGCTGGCCCGCATTCTTGTCGCTCGCTTCGTCATACTTATCTTGTCTAATCGGTGCGAGTACACCTTACGCCGCCTGCTTGTTGAAAATTTGACTAAGCGTTTCGAGCAATTGATCGATTTCCAGCTGGGTGATGATGAGGGGCGGTACGAACCGCAGCACATGCTCGCCGGCCGCATTGATCAGAATGCCTCGGGCCAAACACTCGCTCACGACAGCTTTCCCCTCCATCTCGAGCTCAATCCCCTGCAAGAGCCCGAGGCCACGCACCTCTCGCACCACCCGGTGTCGCTCCTTGCAGTCGGATAACCCCTTCGCCAAATACTCTCCCATCCGGCGCGCATGATCGAGTACTTGGCCTTCCAGCAGGACGCGACAGACGGCCAAGCCTGCGGCACAAGCGAGTGGATTGCCGCCGAATGTCGAGGCATGACTGCCGGGCGAGAAGGCTTTCGCAACGGAGTCCGTCGCGAGGCAGGCTCCGATGGGCACGCCGCCCCCCAACCCTTTTGCCAAGGTCATGATGTCCGGCTGCACCCCTAACTGCTCATAAGCAAAAAGGGTCCCGGTCCGTCCCATTCCAGTCTGCACTTCGTCAAAAATCAACAGTACGTCTTTTTTGGAGCACAGATCTCTCACCTGCCTCAAATACTCGCGATCCGCGACATAGATACCCCCCTCACCCTGAACCGGCTCGAGCATAATCGCCGCGGTCTTGTCGGTCACGGCCCGTTCCAGTTCTTCAAGATTATTGAAGGTGACGTAGCTAAAGCCCTGTAGCAACGGCTCGTAG
>JAQBES010000031.1:0-10080 GCA_032123755.1 Nitrospirota bacterium | reverse complement strand
ACGTACCGCACTTCGTGTGGGCCGTTCGCCATTTGAATGAATCTTGGCGAACGGAAAAGCCCCGCGAGTAATTTCGACCTCCGGGAGGCTCTGTTCGGTACGTTGAGGCTCTGAGTGATGCGAGAACGATGCTGGCGGCCTTTTTCAGCATCCTACTGGGGCTGACCTGCCGACTCTGTCTGTTTTCTTTCTAGTTCGGTCCAGCGGTTATAAAGCCGCTCTGCGGCGGTGCGGGCTGCCTCCAGCGCTGCGGAACGTTCCTGCAGTGCCGCCGCATTAGAGGCGATGGAGGGGTCTTCGACTGCGGCCTGACAATCGGCGATGGTCGCTTCGGCCTGGAGGATTCTCTGCTCCATCTTCGCCCACTCCTTCTGCTCCCGATAGGATAGGCCTGTTCGTTTTGCCTTCGGAATTTCCGACTCAGCGCGGGATGCCTTGGAGAGTCGTAACGACGATGTGCGACTCAGCTCTGCCGATTTTCGTTCTTGTGCGGACTCCCATTGCGCATAGTCGGCGAACCATTCGGTATGTCCTGTGCCGTCCAGCGCGAGGAGCATGGTGGAGACGCGGTCTAAGAGCCATCGGTCGTGTGTCACCAGCATCAACGCGCCGGGGAATTCCAGCAGGCTGTCCTCCAGCACATCGAGGGTTGGAATATCCAAGTCGTTCGTCGGCTCGTCGAGGATTAAGAGGTCGGCCGGTTGGAGCATCAGTCGTGCGATGAGGAGGCGTGCCTGTTCGCCTCCGGAGAGGCGGGAGACAGGGAGATCCAACTGTTCCGGCCTGAAGAGAAATCGTTTGGCCCAGGAGACAAGATGCACCGAACGATCCTGATACACGACCGAGTCGCCGTGTGGGGCGAGGGCTCGACGGAGCGAGGAAGATTGATCCAATGATTCGCGGTGCTGCTCGAACGTGACCACGCGCAGCTTGTCCGCGCGTGTAATGGTACCTGCGTCCGGCTTCAGTGTCCCGGCTATCAGCTTCAGAAGCGTGCTCTTCCCACTTCCATTCGGGCCTAGCAATCCAATCCGCTGGCCCGGTCCGAGCAGGAGATCGAGATTCTTCACGATCTGCCGCCCGCCGAGCGATTTGCAGAGTTGCGTGGCTTCGACCAACTGTTTGGATCTGCGTCCCGATGCAGTGAAATTGATGCCGGCTGTGCCTTGGTCCTTCCGAGCGTCGGCGCTGTTTAGTTCCTCGATCAAGCGGCCGGCTGAGTCGATCCGCGATTTAGCCTTTGTTGTGCGGGCTTTGGGGCCGCGCCGGAGCCACTCCACTTCGCGGCGGACGCGGTTGGCCAGTGAGGCTTCATAGTTGGCCTGTGCGTGTAGCGCGGCATCCCGCTGTTCCAGGAAATCGCTATAGTTCCCTTTGGCTTCGAACACCCCGCTGGGATAACTGCGATTCAGTTCGATCATCCGTGACGTCACCGCTTCCAGAAAACGACGATCATGGCTGACGACGAGAAAAGCGCGGGCTTCGGCCCGTAACAATCGTTCCAGCCACAGGATGCCTTCGACATCCAGATGGTTGGTCGGTTCGTCCATGAGAAGGACGTCCGGCTCCAGCATCAACGACCGGACGATGGCCAGGCGTTTCTTCCATCCACCAGAGAGCGTGGCCGTGGACTGGTCAGTTGCGGAAAACTCTCCCAGGCTGAGTGCCGCGGATGTTCGATCGCTATGGTCGTGGGGGTCCAGGCCTTCGTCGATCAGGACCTGTGCCAGCACGTCCTCGATCGTATGAGTTCCGTCAAATGACGGGTCTTGCGGCACATAGCCGATGCGGAGTTGTCGGCGCATCGATCTGGTGCCCTCATCCGGCACTTCCAGTCCTGCCATGATCTTCAGCAAGGTTGATTTGCCGGAGCCGTTAGGCCCGACTAATCCGACATGATCGCCCTCGGCTAACCCGATCGATAAATCAGCAAACAGCGGTTTCACCCCGTAGCTTTTGCTGATGGACTCGCAGCTCAAGAGAATTGTAGGTGGCATAGCTCTACCGAACGAGTAAATAAAGCATTAATCAGCTGATGGACGATCGGGCAGGACTGTTCAGGCCAGGCTGGATCGCGAAGGTACCAGTCTACGGGTTGGAGGACAGAACTGCAAGTGGGGAGGGGATGGAGCCTGATGATCTTCTGTGCTCGCGCAACGCGCTGTCGCGGACTCCCCTCGTTGGACGCACGCAGTGGAAGATCAATCAGCCCCCATCCCTGAGAGAGAACAAGCGAGCTTGGAAGGATCATTTATATCGCTCGATGCGCGCAGTGAAGGATGGTTTGCCTACCCCCTCTGGGGAAGGTGAAGAATCGGAAGGCCCTCGCCCGGGCTAATGGCACGTTCCGACGAGCCAGTGGGTGGGCGGGTGAGAAAGCTGCGCGCAGTGGAAGATCAATCAGCCCCCATCCCTGAAGAGATAACGAGCAAGCTTGGAGGGATCATTTGTAACCTCGTTGGACGCGCGTAATTGAGGAGCGATCTGGAGGCCCCTGAAAAGAAATAGGGGATAAGGAGGATGCGCACGGTGAAGGACGGTTTGCCTGTATCCCATGGAGAAGTTGAAGGATGGGAAGGGCCTCGCTCGATGGCTGAAGTCGAAAGCTCTTCATGCCCTTGTTTAGCTGGGCATTGAACTGGAGAAGGGCGCACGAATGGCCTGCGCAAAGAGATGCATTGTTGACTCCTGGGATGGAGAGGGATAGTCTGAGCAAATGCGAGTACATTCCCATCGCTTCCGTTCGGTTCTAGCTTGCGCGCTCGTCGTGCTCTTTTTTGCGTTGAGCGTCAATGCCTATGCCTGCCTCTTGCCGGTGAATGGTGCCATCCCCGCAGCAATGGGAAATGGCTGTTCGACTCCTGATGAACAACCTGTCTCTCAGTTCTGCGATGCGTTTAAGACGCTCGGCGTCCAGTCTGCCGATAAGCTCCACTTCAACAGTGACAGTCAGACGATCTGTTCTCAAGACACCGCCTCGTTAGCGCTTCTTGTCATTCACACCTCACCCGGCAGCCGCTTGTCCGATCATCCCACAGTCGGTCCTCCCAAAGATTTCCTGCTCAAGATTTCCGTGCTTCGCATCTGATCTTCCCATCCCCTACCTCACAATCGCTCCTGTGCCATCACCTGTGTCGTTCGACGCTCAGTTTCAGCGTCCGGCCTACCGTCTAGTGCTCTTGGCCAACTAGAGACAGGCGCAGACAGGGCTTCGAACGTGTGGGAACTCTGGGAGGTCATTGCTATGAGACGGAATAGACAGCGTCAGTGTGTGATGGTTGCGTCAGTGTTGGTGATGTTCTTCAGCAGTGGACTGTCGCGGGCACAGGATACCGACTCTGTGCTGCGCCACAAGCTGGTGTTGCCGGAATTGGTCCAAGAGGTCCTGGCGAGAAATCCTGAGCTTGTAGCAGCACGCAAGCAATGGGAAGCCGCCACGAATCGGATTACGCCGGCGCGGTCATTGGATGACCCGATCCTGTCCGTCCAGTTGTGGAATTTCCCTCAGAACTTCAACGTCACGCAGACGGGGAACACAATCTTCGGTCTCTCGCAGAATCTCCCCTTTCCCGGCAAGCTTGCGCTCAAAAGCGACGTGGCGAGTCGTTCGGCTGAGATGACCGAGCAGGCGGTCCGTGCGAAGGAACGGGAACTGGTCGCCCGCCTGAAGCAGGCCTACTACGATCTGTTTCTCGCGCAGAAGGCGATCCAGATTCATCATGAGCAGGTGGAGCTATCCAGACAGTTTGTGGAGATTGCCAACGCGAAGTTCCGTGCGGGCAAGGGAAGCCAGGCCGATGTCCTCAAGGCCCAAGTTGAGCTGTCCCTGCTGTTCGAACAGCTTCCCGTTTTGGAACAGCGTGGGGAAACCGCTGAGGCGATGCTGAATACGCTGCTGGATCGGGATCCCGCCTCACCCTTGGGCATGGCGCAAGCACCTTCACAACTGCCACTCCCGAAGCCCCTCGACGATCTGCACCGTCTCGCACTGAACGACAGGCCGGAGCTCAAAGCCGCCGAGCTGGATGTGCAGCGGAGCGAGCAGTCCCGCGCACTGGCCCAGCGTCAGTACTACCCGGATTTCAACGTGGCGTTTCAACGCTTCCAGAACTTTCAAGCCAACGACGGATTCGGCGCCACCGTGGCGATGAGTATCCCCTTCGCGTTTTGGACCAAGCCGAAGTACGACGCGGGTGTGCAGGAGGCAGAGGCGGCGGTCGCGGCCGCGCAGGCACAGCAACATACCTTAGAAAACCTGACTCGGTTTCAGATCAACGACCTCCTGGCCAAGCTCAAGGCGACTGACCAGGTGGCCACGTTGTATCGCACAACCATCTTGCCACAGGGCGTGCAGAGTCTGGAGGCGGCGCGCGTCGGGTATCGTGCGGGGACGGCTGGTTTTTTGGACCTCATTGACGCGCAGCGGGCCTGGCGAGGATTTCAGCTTGAGTATTTCAAAGCCCTCGTAGAACGCCAGTATCGATTGGCTGAACTTGAGCAGGTCGTCGGGATCGATTTCAATCAGCAGAGCTAACGCAGAACAGAAGGAGGAACATCGATGAACCAGCAGACATACAGAAAAAGTTTCGTGGTTGGCGCGGTGGCGATCGGTGTGATCGTCGGAGTTGCCGCCGGTTTCTTTACCGCTCCCAGAGTGATGGGCGACATGAAGCAGATGGACATGAAAGGGATGCCGATGGAGGGCACGATGCCCATGAAAGACATGGAACCCATGCCAGGCATGTCCGCCGCGCCGTCCGGAGCTGTCGTGGTTCCGGCTGTGATGAGACAGTTGATCGGGGTCCGAAGTGCGCCAGCCGGTGTCGCTGCATTAGGGCAAGAGATTCGTGCGGTGGGCACGGTCGGCTACGACGAACGTGGGCTCACGCAGGTCACAGTGAAAACCTCCGGGTGGGTGCGAGAGGTCTTTGTCGACTCGATCGGTCGCTCCGTACGCAAAGGCGAACCTCTCTTTACCTTCTATTCACCGGATCTCTTGGCCACACAGGACGAGTATCTCCTTGCCTTGAGAACGCAGGACCAACTGGCCATGAGTCCTCTTGATGAGATCAAAACCAACGCGGCGTCCCTCGTGGTGAGTGCGCGTGAGCGCTTGCGGCTGTGGGATCTGACCGATGCGCAAATCGCTGCGCTGGAGCGTCGAGGTAAAGCGGAGCCGGTGCTCACGGTCTATGCCCCGTCCTCCGGGATCGTTCTGAAGCGAGAGGCCTTGCCAGGAAAATATGTGGAACCAGGCACGACACTGTATGAGGTGGCGAATCTCTCCACGGTCTGGATCTCCGCCGACATCTATGAGTCCGAGGTTGCAGCGGTGACACTCAACCAGACAGCCTCTGCCACGTTCGCTGCGTATCCAGGAGAAACGTTCCAAGGCACGGTTTCGTATGTCTACCCCACGCTAAATGCCGAGGCCCGCACCGTGCGGGTGCGGTTGGAATTGCCGAATCCAGGACTGAAGCTGAAGCCGGGCATGTACGGGAACGTGACTGTGCAAACGGACGCGGTCAACACGTTAGTCATACCCAAGGAAGCGGTGCTGGAGACCGGACTTCGTCAACTCGTCTACCTGGATAGGGGGCAAGGCCGTTATGAGCCGGCTTTAGTCAAGCTGGGACGGCGCAGCCAAGATGACGTGGAGGTGCTGGAAGGACTCAAAGCAGGAGATCGCATTGTTACCTCGGCCAATTTCCTGTTGGACGCAGAGAGTAAGTTGGCATCGGCGTCGAGTATGCAGGCCATGATGGGTCGGATCGGCATGGGCGATTGGCAGATGCGCGGCGCCTATGAAGGCACGATGGAAGGCATGGAGATGGGTGACATGAAAGGCATGCAGATGGCGGATATGAAGGGGATGGAAGGACCATCCACTACAGAGACTCGTCAGGTCGCCGGATTGTCCCTCGCGTTGAGTACGGCGCCGGAACATCCCAAGGCCGGTAATGTGCTGCTCAAGCTCACGCTCGCGGATCAAGCCAGCAAGCCGGTGACCAATGCGCAAGTCCTGTTCGTCTATACAATGCCGATGCCGGGCATGACCGATTCCAAGGTCACGGCTCGCCACACCAAGGATGGGCTCTACGAAGGGACCGTGCTGTTCGGCATGGGCGGCACCTGGGTGGTGACGGTCAATGTGACGGTACCAGGGCGACCGCCCATTGCCGAAACGTTTCAGTTCTCAGTCGCCGGGGGAGGCATGTAATCGGGGAAAGCGGGCGTCTCGGCGCCCGCGGGGTGGGAGGGTGAGAAGAAATGATCGCACGACTTATTGAAGTAAGCGCCCGCAATCCAATCCTGGTTATCCTGTGTGTCTTGTTGTTGGCCACCTGGGGCCTGTGGGCAGGATTCAAGGTTCCGCTGGATGCGATTCCGGATCTGTCCGATGTCCAGGTGACCATCTACACCGAGTGGGAGGGGCGTAGCCCCACGTTGATTGAAGACCAAATCACGTATCCGATCGTCACCTCCCTGCTCGCCGGTCCGAAAGTCAAACGAGTGCGGGGGGTTTCAGAATACGGGGTCTCCTATGTGTATGTGATCTTCGAAGACCGGACGGACTTGTACTGGGCGCGGAGTCGTGTACTGGAATATATGCAGAAGCTGACCGGAAAGTTGCCTTCAGGAGTCGCACCGACGCTAGGTCCTGACGCAACCGGCGTCGGGTGGGTGTATCAGTATGCACTGGTCGATGAGTCTGGCGCACATGACCTGGCGCAGCTCCGCAGTCTGCAAGATTGGTATCTGCGCTTCCAACTGGAAAGTGTGCCTGGCGTGGCAGAAGTGTCGGCGGTCGGCGGGTTCGTCAAGCAGTATCAAATCGAAGTAGACCCGAACACGTTGGCCGCCTACCGGTTACCGATCAAGACGATCATCGAAGTGGTTCGGAATAGCAATGCGGAGGTGAGTGGCCGTGTCCTAGAAATGGCCGGGACGGAATACGTGATTCGAGGGAGAGGCTACCTGCGCTCGATTGAGGATATTGAGCTGATCCCCGTCGGGACAGATGGACGCGGCACGCCGATCTTGATCCGGGATATCGCCCATGTCCAAATCGGGCCGGACCAGCGGCGAGGCGTCGCAGAACTGGACGGCAAGGGCCAGACGGTCGGCGGCATCGTGATCATGCGGGCCGGAGAGAACGCGCTCGCCGTGATCGAGCGGATCAAAGCCAGGCTGGCAGAGATTACCCCAGCCCTGCCGAAGGGTGTCCACATCGTGCCCACCTATGACCGGTCTGATCTCATTCATCGGGCCATTGCCGTGCTCCGCGAGAAGCTCGTAGAGGAGAGCATCATCGTCAGTCTTGTGGCGGTCGTCTTTCTGTTTCATCTGCGCAGCGCCCTGGTGGCGATTCTCATCCTGCCCGTGGCCGTGCTGCTCGCCTTCATCCCGATGGCTTACCTGAACATCACGTCCAGCATCATGTCGCTCGGAGGGATTGCCATTGCCATTGGCGCGATGGTGGATGCAGCCATCGTGATGGTGGAGAACGCGCATAAGCGGTTGGAACAAGCACCGAATGCGGACCGGATTGAAACCATCATCGCAGCAGCCAAAGAAGTCGGCCGTCCCTTGTTCTTTTCGCTGCTGGTGATCGCCGTGTCGTTTCTGCCGATCTTTGCGTTGGAAGCCCAGGAGGGGCGGTTGTTCACGCCTTTGGCCTACACCAAAACGTTCTCGATGCTGTTTGCCACCGCGCTCTCGGTGACCTTGGCCCCTGTACTGATGGTCCTCCTGATCCGGGGGCGCATCCGAGCGGAAGGCAAGAATCCGTTGAATTGGCTGTTGGTCGCTCTGTATCGACCGATCATCTCCGGTGCCTTACGTGTCCGGTGGCTGACGCTGGGGTTGGCGGTGGTGGTCGTGGGACTCACGGCGCCGATCTTTTCTCGCCTCGGCGCGGAGTTCATGCCGCCGCTGAATGAAGGGACGATTCTCTACATGCCGACCACCGTGCCGGGCCTCTCGATTCCTGAATCGGCCAAGGTGCTGCAGGTCCAGGATCAGTTGCTCACGACTTTTCCGGAAGTGGAACGAGTGTTTGGAAAAATGGGGAAGGCTCCGACGGCTACCGATCCGGCTTTTGTCGGCATGGCCGAGATCACGGTCACCCTCAAGCCGGAAGCGCAATGGCGCCCTGGCATGACCTGGGACCGGTTATTGGATGAGATGGATGCGAAGCTGCGCATTCCCGGCTTTCCGAACATCTGGTGGATGCCGATTCAGACTCGCACCGAGATGATCACGACCGGCGTCCGGAGCCCGGTCGGTATCAAGGTCCTGGGGCCGGATCTGAAGATCATTGAGAAAATTGGCTTGGAGATTGAGCAAGTCTTGGCAAACGTGCCGGGCACGAAAAGCGCATTTGCCGAACGGCTGAATGAAGGCTATTACCTGGATCTCACCGTGAACCGACGCGAAGCGGCCCGTTATGGTCTGACGGTGGGAGACGTGCAAGCGGTGATCACCTCGGCCATCGGGGGAGAAACCGTGACGACCACAGTCGAGGGACGAGAGCGGTATTCGGTCAATGTGCGCTATAAGCGCGAACTGCGCGATAACCCAGACCGGCTCAAGAGGGTGCTGATCCCCACGCCAAGCGGTGCGCAGATTCCGCTCGGACAAATTGCCGATCTCGTCATCACGCAGGGACCGCCGTCGATCGCGGATGAGGCGGGCGCGCTGGCCGGTTTGGTTTCGGTCGCAGTCAGCGGCCGCGATCTGCGCGGCTACGTCGAAGATGCGCAGCGCGTAGTCCGAGAACGAGTGACGTTACCCTCCGGCTACCGGCTGATCTGGACCGGTCAATACGAACATCTGGTACGGGCCGAAGAACGATTAAAGCTAGTCGTCCCCGTCACTATTGCGATCATTCTCTTGCTGCTCTATCTCAACTTCGGTTCGCTGGCAAAGTCATTGATCGTGCTCCTGTCAGTTCCCTTCGCTGCGATCGGGGCTATCTGGTATCTCGACTATCTACACTACAACATGAGCGTGGCGGTCTGGGTGGGCATCATCGCCTTAGCCGGCGTAGCAGCGGAGACGGGCGTGGTCATGCTCGTCTATCTCGACGAGGCCTATGAGCGAAGAGTACGCGAAGGCCGCATGACGACGGCACACGACCTACGAGAAGCCATTCTTGAAGGAGCGGTCCAGCGGGTACGGCCGAAGATGATGACGGTCGCCGCAATCATGGGAGGATTACTCCCAATCATGTGGACCACCGGCACAGGCGCCGACGTGATGAAGCGGATCGCCGCACCGATGATCGGCGGCATGGTCAGCTCGACCATCCTTACGTTGATCGTCATTCCGGTCCTGTACTTTATCTGGAAGAGTCGGATGATGAGTGCAGGCTCGCCGATCGACACGACTATCACCAGGCCCGCGTCGTCCTAATCGGTGCCTTATTAGTCAGCTGTCCGGCACGAAGGACGACATGACGAATCAAGGGACGGCGCAAGGAGTCATGGGCCGACAAGCGTGGAATTGCCTGTTGAACGGCGAGAATGTCCGAGGTCGAGCGGGGCACTCTCCCGCTCGACCTCATAAGGGCGCCGGAGCGAAATTACTTGGTCGCGACGATCTCGAGGAGTTCGATTTCAAACACTAACGTCGCGCCGGGCTTGATAAAGGGGGGCAAGCCTTTGTCGCGATAGGCAAGAGTCGACGGGCAGATCAATTTGTTCTTGCTGCCGACCTTTATCTGCCGCATTCCTTCCACCCAACACTTGCTCATTTCATTGACTCTGATCATGGCGGGCTCGCCCAGCTTGGTGGAATTATCGAACACTGTCCCGTCGATCAAGGTTCCGAGATAGTGCACCTTTACCATATCCGTGACTTTTGGAACTGCGCCGTTCCCCTCCTTGATGGTCGTGAGGATTGCGCCGGACTCAGTTTTCTTGGCGCCGGATTCTGCCGCGGCTTTCGCGAGGAACGCGGCTCCCATTTTCTTCTCCGCTTCAGCGATGACCGATGCGCGGGCCTGTTGCAGTTCTGAAATCTTCTGGCCGAATGCCTGGGGGTCTACCTTGGAGGCTTTTTTGAAGAACCCATCGG
>JAQBES010000030.1:0-6589 GCA_032123755.1 Nitrospirota bacterium | reverse complement strand
ATCAGTATTGGACCATTCCAACTTGAGATTCCTGCCATATACGCATCTATTCCCCCACCAATAACACTAACTAGTGCCCCCACCATGCATCCAACCACTGCAAACCAAAGTCCATATCCGGCGATGTTCTTGAGTGGCGTCACTATTTGTCACATCCCACTGTACAGGTAGTCGTTGGGCTGACGTTCGTCAAAAAAGCCGGCTTCGAGGTTGGCGAAAGGCTCCGATCTGTACCCTTTGCGAACCTTGTGCTTTGAGCCCCCAAGGGCACCTATCGCATAAATCCCACGGTTGTAACCGTCCCAGACTAACATGGGACCTGGACCAGGTTAAGGGGGAGGGCAATTAAAATAAATGTGGCTCCCCGGGCAGGACTCGAACCTGCGACCAGCCGGTTAACAGCCGGCTGCTCTACCAACTGAGCTACCGGGGAACGAGACAGTCCGTTATCGGGCTGCGTATTCTAGCAAAAGATATCTGTTGGGGGGAGACTTTTTTCTATCAGGACAATCGCTCGCCCTGCCCGCGTCTATTCCATTATACGTCGAAGTCCTGAGTTTCGTCCTCATCCGAGGTTGCGTCACTATTGCCTGCTGCAACGGACGCGTAGTGCTTCGCCCAGGTCAGATAGAGATTCCCGCTGTCGCGCATGGTATCGGCAGCCTTGACGAGTGTCTGCGCCAATTCTGGGTCTTTCCCGCCGGCGTGGATATCGGCCGCTCGCCGTTCGAGCGCTTTCGGGTACTCGTGGATCAGACCGGCAATCTCTCGAACGAGCTCATCAATGACATTATCTTCAGTTTCCATCTGTTCCCTCCAGAGCGGTACCAACAAAAAACCCCATAGCGCAGGCGCCATGGGGTCTTGCGCGGGAGACCCGCTCCACGAAACGGTTATCCTTGGTAGGCCTGCCCAAGAGCTGCGGACTCACCTTTTTGGGACATCAGTTGCCCGGTGGCACTGACTGCCTGCATGGTGATGGCATAATGCTTAGCCGCGTCGCAGACGACCACGCAGAGGTCACAGCCTTTACAACGGTCAATGTTCACTTCGGCTACCATCTTGCTTGTATTGAGGTCGAGGCAGTTGGCTTCCGGACAATACATGATGCACAGTCGGCACCCCTTCTTGGCCACACATTTCTCGTCGATGACTTGCGCTACGTTATACATGCGAGCTGGTTCCTTCTCTCTCGTTAAGCCGCAACGGCAGGATTGCCGACTCGCAGCTCATACTTATTCTTCTCGGCCCATTCACTGGCGATTTCATAGGCGGCCTGCATGGTTGCCAGGTTTTTGGCCAGCAACATTTCCTTCTTGGCAAATTTTTTCTTGATCGCTTCATCCAAGGAGGCGGTTCCACCGGAGGCGACGAACTTCTTCCCGAACCGTTCCTGTAAGGCGCCGTCCAGGGATTCCATTGAGACGCACTTGGTGATGCCCGCGACAGATCCGATCATCGCCATATTCGTCGATAGCTCGGTGCCCGCTACCTCGATCGCGAGCTCGGTTCCCGCAATGTAAAACACCTTAACATTCAGATCATTGAGACGTTCAATGTCGTCTGCTGACAGAAGTTCCTGGTCGGCGTTGATGATAACGAGGCCACCCTCCTTTACCCCGGAGTAGAAGGGCATGGTGTAGCTCTTTCCCATGGTGATGACCTGGGGATGAAAGACCTGGATGACGTCGGGAAATACCAACTCGCCACGGTCGTAGATCCGTTCGATGCCGATCCGACAATAGCTCTCCGCCGGCGCCATGCGCTTCTCCGCGCCGAAGAAGGGATTGGAGATCGAAAACTTGCCGTCGCGGTTGGCAGCCATGGCCAGGACATGCGCGGCAGTGACGGCACCCTGTCCGCCTAATCCCGACATCCGGACATTCAGTCTTTTCTTGATCATGGTCGTCTCTCCTCCAGAATCGGATTAGGCTCCCTGAGAGGCGAGCTGTTTTGCAGCGGCCTTCTTTTCCTTGTCCTTGGCGGACACCTCTGCCAGGAGTTGCTTGGCTGGTTCACTGATGTACTCTCTGTAGGCAAACCGCTCGGTGGGTTTTTCCGAGTCCCGCATTTCCTGGAGCCCTTCCATGCTGTTCTTTCCGATTTCGAGAATGCAAGGCGTATAGAGCTGGAGGTAGGTCGGACCGATTTCGCGTGCGATCATGACCGCGTTCCGGACCACCTTCTCAATGAGGGACGGTTTGCTGACGGTGCATTGGATCACGTAATGGCAGCCTGATTCACGCGCAATTTCCGGTAGACGGACCTTGTCGAAGAGCTTCCCAACCGGCGCCATCTTGGCCACGAACCCCTTCTGCATCAGGCCGCTCTCCTGGCCACCGGTGTTGGCGTACAATTCGTTATCGAAACAAATCGTGGTGAACTTCTCCTGGCGGAACCAGGCTTGCAGGGTCATGTCGAGGCCGATATCGACGGTGGCGCCGTCGCCTGCGAGCACGACTACGTCTTTCGTTCTGCCTGGGAACCGGACGCTCAAAGCACGCTTCAAGCCGGAGGCGATGGCGTTTTGGTTACCGAAGAGAGAGTGAATGTTGTGCACGGCCACCATGGGGAACACCAGGCTGGTACAGCCGGTGGAGCCGACCATGACGGTGTCTTCGGGGTTCGGCAATGAGGCCAGGATGTACCGAAAGGCCATGGATTCCGGGCAGCCGGCGCAGAGGGAGTGTTGCTCGATCAGTTCTTTGCTGTTGCCGATATCCTTCCAACCCCGGTCTTCCTTGCCGTAGGTCGCGCTCTTGACCAGGTCTTGATAGTCCGACGGCATAATGTCGTAGAGATCTTCAGAAATCTTAATTTTCTCTTTGCTCATGTAGGCCTCCTCAGTTTCGCGAGCACTTCGCGAACTCGTTCTGAATGTTTATGGCTCAGCTTCCGCGTCCCGCCATGACAAAGGACTTCTTCAGTCCCAAGGTCGTCATGATTTCGTTGACGATAATTTCAGGCGGCATCGTCATGCCTCCGCAGACGCGCGGACCGGCATGCACTCGCTCATGATTGGGAACCGTCGCCTTGATCTCTTTCGCTAACCAGCCGGTCACGTTGAACTCCGGCACGAAGATATGCTTGGCATTCTTCGTGGCTTCCCGAATCTCTTCTCCCGGCCAGGGGCGCAAGACCTTCACCTTTACGAGTCCGCAACGGACGCCTTCGTCTTCGAGCAGGCGGATGGCTTCGCGACTTTGTGACACGGCGGTGCCGGACGCCACGAGTAGGATGTCTGCATCCGTGTTTTCCGTCTCGATCAGTCCATTCAGCCAGTGGATCGAATGTTTCCTGGATCGTTCAACTGCCGCCCAGATTTCCTGTTGCCAGCTGGCATGCGTCGCATAGCTGATGTAGTTGCTCTTCATGACAAACGGATCGCGCATCATTCGAACCGGCGGACATTCCATGTCCATACAGGGCACGGGCGAGCGGTATGGGTCATAGGGGGGAAGACACATGTCGGCGGGGGTAAGATTGACGACGTCCTTGGTGTGGGTCACGAAAAAACCGTCGCAGCAGAGTGCCAGAGGGAGGTGCACATCAGGCTCTTCCGATACCATATAGCCTTTGAGGATCCAATCGAAGAAGTCCTGTGCGGTTTCCGCATGCCAGACGAGCATGCCGGTATTCAGAAGATACGCAATCTCGAGCGTGTCAGGCTGAATCGACAGCGGTGAGTTGATGCCGCGGCAGGTGACGATCATTTGAATCGGCAACCGTGCGCCGGACCACATCGGAAAGTTCTCCATCGCGCGCATCGTGCCGGGTCCCGCGGTCGTCGTAAATACGCGAGCCCCACCGAAGGCCGCACCCGCGCATTGCGACATGACCGCGAATTCGCTCTCGCCGCGAAAGTAGTCGCCGATGTAACCTTCGGCAAAGAGCTCGCCGATCAAGGCGGCCGCTTCGCTCTGCGGTGTAATCGGGTACGCAATCATCACGTCGCAACTGGCCCGCCGGAGCGCTTCTTTGATGACCTCGCTGCCCGTGTAGAACGACGGCGTGCGCGGCGCTTCGTTCATCATCTTCCAGGTGTCGGTAAAGGTCTGCCCTTTTTTATTTTTTGTGCCGATGACTGAGTGTGTGTCTGCCATGGGTTAGGCTCCTTTCACTGTCTTCAGAACCTCAAACGGCTTACTTAGTTTGAGGCTCCGCTCTTGGCTGACGTCAGCCGTGGTTGGACTGTTCCTTTCAATTTTCTCACCCACTCGGCCAGTTTCATGATTTTTTCAACCGATGCATCGCGGAACGATAGCATCGCATCTTCATGGCCGGCTTGAGCGCACATCGCAATCGTGTAGCAGGACGTGCCACCCCGAATGATTTTGAGCGACAAATTCGCTTGATGGCAGTGGACCCCGATGAACATGCAGCAATCGATTTTATTGTGCCAGATGGTCAGATTCGGGTGGTTGGGATTGATTTCGACTTCAGGATTGATCTTAGGGTATTTGGGGCGGTAGTCCGGCATCGGGATCAGCATGGGCGTTTGCCCCGGTTGCACGCATTCCTTGAGCGTGTTGTACAAATGGCGGATGGCCGTGGCCTTCTTGGCCGCCTTCTCGTTCCAGGCCCACAGGACTAAGGGGCCAGGGAAGAGGGTCGGCACTTTGGCCATGAGGAATTGCTTCGCCGCTTCCTCGTACGCCTTTTCTTCTGGGACGATGACACCGTTGATGTGAGCTTCCCCAGGGTTCGGCAAATAAATGCCCATGCTCGCAGCCGCTGGAGGAAGGAAATGTTCTGGGCCTGGAAGGACACGATACTGAGTCATTACAGCTTACTCTCCGGCAAGGGGTTAAAGAACGAGAAACCCATGTTTTCCGATGATCTAGACCTTCATTACTCTAAGCTTTTTCCGTGCCACCTGCAACCTCGCATAAGGCCCACCATTGAGAAATTTTGGGCTATCGAACGAGGGAGGGTTAGGCCTTTTGTCCCAAGATGTGGGCTTTGCCTACAGACAATCGACAACATCCAGCGGAACGCGCATTGATTATAGGGTCGGCCCGTCCTGTCTGTCAAACCAATCGGCAGGTCTCAGGCGGCCATGGGCAGGCTCACTCGTGCATGGATTACTAACACGAAGTCAACAAGTTACGTGGCATTATGGCAATTGTTCACAGGCTGGAATGGATCCGAGGACGCAGGCTCGCTCAAGGTCATCCTTGGCGAGTCGACCCTGCAGACGGTCTCGATAAAGTTTTGCTCTGGTCACCAGGGCCGCAACATTGGTGGGGTCGACCCGAATAACAGTGGACAGATCTTCAATCGCCAGTTCCGACTGATTCAGCTTGAGATAGATCTCGCTCCGCAGTGCATACGCCTCCTTTTGATAGGGGATCCAACTTTCAGGCGTTTGGGCGCTGAGGAGTTTCTTCAGCGTGGCCAACGCGTGATGCCAAGCTTTGCTGTCCGCCTGCCGGCGGGCTTGTGTCGTGTATATGCCGATGAGGCGCTCGCGAGCGATATCGGCAAACGGATTAAGCTCAAGGACTTGCTCGTAGGCAGCGGCAGCCTCGTCCAATAGTTTCAACCACGTGAGTACATCCCCTTTCCCAACCCATGCCCATACATTTTTGGCATCGAGTGTGATGGCGCGATCGAAGTCTGTCCTGGCTTTGTCCAGATAGTCCGCACAGTCCAATGTCTGAGCCTGTTGGGCAAAAGCCAGTGAGACGAGTAGGAGATAGGTTTGGCCGCGTACAATCAGTGGATCGACGTAGCGCTCGTCGAGGGTGGCGGCGTCGGTGCTGAGTTGGATCTTGTCCCGCAAATTCGATGTGTGGAGAGCGGTCTCGAGCAACGCGCGTGCCCGTTGGTGTGAGGCGGACTTCCCGTTCGGCTCAATGGCCAGCATTCGGACGCCGATCGGCTGCTGCTGAAGCTCTTGAAGTTGCGAGCGCAACCGGTGATTTTCCTGCTGGAGCTGGCGAAAATGTTGCGCGAGTTGCTGGTCGGATTGAAGTCGGCGTATCGCCTCTGCCAGATTACTTAGATTGACCGTGGCGCGAATGCGTACGAAGAAGACGGGGCGATCCAGCTCAAAGGAGCGTCTGAATTCTAGGATGTCCGTTTCTGTGATGGCAGCGGCAATCGTTCTGATTTCCAGCGAGCTGGCTTGCGTGCTTCTTCCGCCAGATTCCTTTTCCACATCGTGGAAGGTGGACTCGATATAGATCCCCGCTTCTTCCACCGCTTTGCGTTGGGCTCGCTGGAGGACCTTTTCTTCTGCGCCTGCCAAGGTGTCGCCATCTGTCATCACGTATTGACTGTCGGCGATGACGGTTCTCGTGGAGGCGCTGAATGCAGGGGTTCCCCATAGAAAGAGCGCGAAAAGAAAGGGGTAGAACAGTTGCCGGTACAATGCCATTCGGATAACTATACCGCTCGAGGGCTGAGGGGGACAATGCAACTAAAGTGGGGCAAACGGTGTATGGGTTAGCCCGCATTATTCATGACGGTTCGTCGCGAAATCGCTGAGCCGCGTCGCGAGACCGCCGGCCGAAGGCTCGTCATAGCAGCGGTCGGCGATTGCAGCAGAAGTGTTCATGAGTAATGCGGGCTAAGAGTGAGCGAC
>JAQBES010000029.1:0-6431 GCA_032123755.1 Nitrospirota bacterium | reverse complement strand
ACCCTAAATGATAGTGAGAGAGGGAATGGCAAGATCAGTAAAGGTCACGGCAACCATCAAGAGTCAGTCCGCCGGGGGAGTCAGCGATGCCAGCGCACGACGCATGGCTAGACGAGTCGCTTCTAAAATATTGAAGCGGTCGATCTCCTGCTCTGTGGCGACCCCTACAGCAACCGCACGTGCTCGCTGGACAATAACCTCGTACAATCGAGATCGCTCAGACTCGGAGACTCGTTTGGAATCGTCGACACCGACCAAGCGGCAACGAGTAGGCAAGATCACCGCTGCCGCGACGACAGGGCCCGCCAGAGGGCCCCGTCCGGCTTCATCCAGACCGGCAATGCAGCGATGGCCGCGCCGCCGAGCTTCCAATTCAAATTGGTCGGTAGGTCCCACGATGTGGCCCCGCGATGCGTCAGTTGAAAGGGCACCCAAACACTCGTGGTCGATGGAGCCAGGGAATGAGACTAGCAGGATGCTGAAAAATTCCGCCAGCACCACAGGCCGTGGCGCGGGAAGCGCGAAACATGCGAGAAAGGCGCGAACGGACATTCGAAGTTCAAGGTTCGCAGTTCTGAAAACCTCGAACTTCAGACTCCAAGCGTTGTCCGCTTCGCCCGTCCCGCGAGTCTCGCTCGTCTATCCTGCGGGAGCATGTTCCTGTTGGGCCACACGTGCGGACCATCGAAGTTCTCGCGTGCCAACATAGTGTTTCCGCAGCCTACTAGGGCTTCGAGGACGAGGTGGCCCCGGCTGGCTCTTCGGCCTTACGGGTGACCCCGGGCTGCCCCTTTACACTCGCGACGAACTCCCGATCTTCAACCTTGGCAAACTTGCCCTTCTTCCCCCGGAGATAATACAGCTTGGCCCGACGCACCTTGCCCTGGCGCATTACCTCGACGCGCGTGACGATCGGTGAGTGGAGCGGGAAAATTCGTTCCACACCGACGCCGTAGGAAACTTTGCGCACTGTGAAGGTCTCCGTGTTCAGCAACCCTTTACGAGCGATCACCGCACCTTCGAACACCTGAATGCGCTCTTTTTCCCCTTCGACCACTTTCACATGCACGCGGACGGTGTCTCCAATTTCAAAACTGGGCGCCGACTTCTTCGTGAAAGACTGTTGTATCCGTTCCAACCGATTCATGAGACTACCCCTCCTCCCCACATCGAACAGGCGTGCCAGGCACGCCTTCACGAGTAAGTTCATCTAGCAATTGTTGATCTTCGAGACTCAAGACCCGATCTTCCAAAAGATCCGGCCGTCTCTGATAGGTGCTTCGCAGGGCTTCCTTCCGACGCCACAGACGAATGGCCTCGTGGTGTCCTGAAAGCAACACCTCTGGCACGGGCATCCCTCGAACCTCCGCCGGTCTCGTATAATGTGGATACTCGAGCAACGCATCCGTGAACGACTCTTCTATGATCGACTCCGGATCACCCAACACGCCGGGAACCAAACGAGCTGCGGCATCGATGAGCACCAGCGCCGGCAACTCACCTCCGGTCAACACATAATCCCCGACGGAAATTTCTTCCGGGTGCAAGGCGAGCCGCACCCGTTCATCCACCCCCTCGTAGTGGCCACAGAGAATGACGAGACGACGTGGGTCAGCCGCCAGATTTTTTGCATAGGCCTGTGTGAACGGACGACCGTGCGGCGACGGAAATAGCAACCGAATCTGTTCACCGGCCCGTGCATAGTCGGCCTGAATCTGTTCCACCGCGCGCAAGATGGGCTCAGCCTTCATCACCATCCCAGCCCCTCCGCCATAGGGCACATCGTCCGCCACCTTATGGCGATCGAGCGTATAATCGCGCAAGTTGCGCACGTGAACGTGCAGCAGGCCTTTCTCTTGTGCTCGTTTGAGAATACTCTGGCCGAGCACCGGCGCTACCATGTCGGGAAACAGGGTCAGGATGTCACACCGCATGACGGGCCTCAAGCAAGTCGTCAATCCCGCGAACGATCATCCGGCGGCGCGCGAGATCCACCGAGGTCACAAAGCTCTTCGCGGCCGGAATGAGGACTTCCTCCGTCCCCTTGCGAACGACGAAGACGTGATTATCCGGTATCTCCAAAATCGTCTCAAGCACACCAACCTCATCGCCCCGCTCGTTCTCGACCGTCATCCCAATGAGATCACATTCAAAATAGACGTCCGCGGCCAAGGTCGCCGCTGGATGACGCGGCACTTGGATCAATCCCCCGCGCAGCAGCCCAGCTTCCTCCGGCGTCGTCACACCCGCAAGACCCATGATGTAGGTCGAGCCGGCGCGCCGAACATGCGTCACGGTCCTGTCGACCATCTGTCCCGTCGGCTCTAAGACCTGAACCTTCGTCAGATCTTCCAACCGGCCAGGCACATCACTCAATGATCGCACCTTGAACTCGCCTCGTACGCCAAAGGGGCGCTCAATCTTACCAATCGTCACCAGATCTGCCTGAGCCGTTGTCACGAACTAGGCGCCCTTCTTCTTCGCCGCTTTCTCCGCTTCAAACTGTTTCCATACCCCACACCGGCGAAGCAACGTCCGGACCGTGACCGTCGGCTGGGCCCCCTGGCGCAACCAGCTCAACACCCGCTCCTGCTTCAGCTCCGGCATCGCCGGTTCCTTCAAAGGATCAAAAATTCCAAGAATTTCAAGAAATCGCCCGTCGCGCGGTTTCCGAGAATCCGCTGCCACAACACGGTAGAGCGGTCGCTTGTGTCGTCCCGTCCTCGTCAATCTCAAATGAACAGCCACGTAGATTCCTCCTTCTGTACAAAATACCCGTGATGATTGTGAGCGACGCTTACCTGGAGCGCAGAAGTTGCGCCAGCTGCCGGCGCCCTCCCGACCCTGCCATAGCCTTGGCGATTTTTCTCGCCGAAAGAAACTGTTTAATCAACCGATTCACCTCTTCCACCTTCGTCCCGCTTCCGCGGGCAATCCGCTTTTTTCGGCTTCCGTTGATGACCGTATGATCGCGCCGCTCACGAACGGTCATCGAGTCAATCATCGCCGTGACTCGTTTCATCTCTCGCTCCGGCATCTGCCCTTCCATCGCCCCCTTGAGCTTCTGACCGCCTGGCAGCATCCCCAGAATCTGATCTAACGAACCCAGGCGACTGACCTGCCCCAGCTGAGCACGAAAACCCTCCAGCGTGAAGGTATTGCTGGCCAGTCGCTTCTGCGCATCCTCCGCCTGCTCGAGCGTAAAGGTTTCTTGGGCCTTTTCGATCAACGAGAGCACGTCGCCCATTCCGAGGATGCGCGACGCCATCCGATCCGGATGAAACAACTCAAGCGCATCAAGCTTCTCGCCCACGCCCAGGAACTTGATCGGCTTGCCGGTCACCGCCCGGATAGACAACACCGCCCCTCCCCGGGCATCGCCTTCAACCTTGGTCAGAATAACGCCGGTCAATCCGATACGTTGATCGAACTGGCTCGCCATTGTGACCGCGTCTTGACCCGTCATGGCATCGGCCACCAAGAGAACCTCGTGCGGTTGCACGGCGGCTCTCACCGCCACCAACTCCCCCATCAACTCATCATCGATGTGGAGACGCCCACCGGTATCCAGTACGACGAGATCGTACCCCTGCTCCCGTCCTCGATCCACACCTGCCTGGCAGATGCGAACAACATCCGCTTGCGCAGCCTGTGCCTGATCGGCTCTATGCACGTCGATCTCAAGATCGCGCCCCAGACTCGCCAACTGGTCGCCGGCTGCCGGACGACGAGGATCCGCCCCAACCAGGAGTATCCGTTTCCCTTGAGCCTTGAAGTACCGCCCGAGCTTGCCGCAGGTCGTCGTCTTGCCAGCACCTTGGAGTCCCACCATCATGACGACGGTAGGGGGATTCGAGGCCAGAGCCAGACCGGCTCGCTCACGGCCCATCATCTCCCGCAGCTCCTCCCACACGACCTTGACCACCTGATGACCAGGGGTCAAGCTCTGGAGGACTTCCTGACCAACTGCCTTTTCGCGAACCCTCTCGATGAAGTCCTTGACGATCTTGAAGTTGACGTCGGCTTCGAGCAGCGCGAGGCGCACTTCTTTCAACGCTTCCGCAATGTTCTGTTCGGTGAGGACCCCAGAACCGCGTAGCTTCTTGAAAATCTTTTCGAATTTTTCGCTAAGAGAATCCAGCATAGCGCCACAAAGAAAAAGGCAATCGAAGCCTTAACCCCAGATCTCCGATCGCCTAGAAAACTTTAGCAAAAGAGCACCGGGAAGTCTAAAGGACAAGGCAGGATGAAGTCAAGGGAATGGGAGGCCGCATTTTATTGACATGCCGTAGGCCTTTCGCTATGGTCGGCTGTTATCTCCGTGGAGCTACACAGAGAGTTGCAAGGCGGTTGCCGTGAGAAAATCACCATTGGTTCTGCTCATTTTCGTGCTTATCGGTGGCCTATTGGGCGGAGTGCTGGGAGAAATTCTCCGCGTCATGGCCCCACAGGGTACTATTCAGGCGGTTTTCGCCACCAATTATCTCCTCGGCATCACCGAACCGCTGACCATCGATCTGGTCCTCCTCAAATTCACCATTGGCTTCGTCCTGAAAATCAACCTCCTCAGCCTCCTCGGGATGTTTTTAGGCATCTATCTATACAAGAACGTCTAGCAGGCTGCTGAAAAAGTCCGCCAGCGTCGTTCTCTTATCGTTCAGACCCTCAACGGGGACCCGGCCGCCTCACCACTCGGCGGCGCGCGCTGACGTGGTGCTCCTTATTCGTCGCACCGTGCGCCCCAGAGGGTACGCCTCGGCTCTTCACTCGCTGCGGCCTTGCTGGCGGCCTCGTTGAACAGCCTGCTGAGAAATTCTCCCCTTGTCCCAGGTATACAGATCATTAAAGTTTTGCTTCCGAATCGATCTTTTCAGAGCCTCCTAGACCTCTGGCTTCAATTCTAGCTCCTTCAGCTTCAACGCTCGAATCCGGTTTCGTAGCACTGCGGCCCGTTCAAATTCCAACTCCTTGGCGGCGGCTTTCATTTCTGTTTCTAGCCGTTTAATGATCTGTTCGGTCGCTTCCTCTACTCCATAGACAGCCCGCGACTCCGCGGCCAAATCCAGCTGCACATCATCCGTGTCTGCCGTGGCATATTCGAGCGACAGAACGTCCTTCTTGATGCTCGTAGGCACGATGCCGTGTTTGGCATTATAGTCGGCCTGAATCGTGCGCCGGCGCCCGGTCTCGGCGAGTGCCATTTGCATAGAATCGGTGACGGCATCACCGTAGAAAATCACGTGGCCCCGCACGTTCCTCGCTGCCCGCCCAGCTGTCTGGATCAATGACCGATAGGACCGAAGATACCCTTCCTTATCCGCATCGAGAATCGCCACCAGGGTGACCTCGGGGAGATCCAGCCCTTCGCGCAGGAGATTGATCCCCACCAGCACGTCGAAAACTCCGCGCCGCAGATCGCGGATGATTTCGGCCCGCTCCAACGTCTTGATGTCAGAGTGCAGGTACCGCACCTTGATACCGAGATCGTGGTAGTACTCGCTCAAATCCTCCGCCATGCGCTTGGTCAGGGTGGTGATCAGCACGCGCCCTCCCTGAGCCACTTCAGTCCGCACTTCGCCGAGGAGATGATCCACCTGCCCTTTGGCCGGGCGCACTTCGATGACTGGATCCATCAGACCGGTCGGGCGAAGAATCTGCTCAACCACCTCTCCAGCTGCATGTCTCAGCTCGTAGGGGCCTGGCGTCGCGGAGACGCAGACCACCTGCGTGAGACAGCGCTCAAATTCGGCGAACGTAAGCGGCCGGTTATCGATTGCCGAGGGCAAACGGAATCCATACTCGACCAATGTACGTTTCCGCGAATAGTCGCCCTCATACATCCCGCCCACTTGGGGAATCGTCGCATGGGATTCATCAACGATCAGCAGAAAGTCTTTGGGGAAATAATCGATGAGCGTCGGAGGCTGCTCCCCGGGCGCGCGGCCACTGAGATGCCGCGAGTAGTTCTCGATACCGTGGCAGTACCCCATTGCCCGAATCATTTCAAGGTCGAACTTGGTGCGCTGCGCGATCCGCTGGGCTTCCACAAGCTGATTTTGCTTCTTGAAATAGGCAACGCGTAGGTCCAGTTCTTCTTCGATGCCGGTAATCGCCCGCTCGTACCGATCCGGCGCAATGAGATAGTGAGTGTTCGGATAGACCGCGACTTTGGGAAGCTTCCTGAGCGACTTCCCCGTGAGCGGATCAATTTCGTGAATGGCGTCGACCACGTCACCGAACAACTCGATCCGCACGGACACCGCGTCATTTGAAGCCGGAAAGATCTCGATGACGTCGCCGCGGGCACGGAAGGTTCCGCGGTGAAAATCCATATCGTTGCGGGCATATTGAATCTCGACCAGTTTAGCCAGAATCTTTTCTCGCCGAATCTCCATTCCCTCTTCAAGGAAGACCACCATCTCATGATAGAC